>NZ_JBEZKB010000075.1:0-1196 GCF_040651475.1 Streptomyces sp. NPDC048442 | reverse complement strand
GCAGCACTTCGCCCCACCGGATAAATCCGGTGGGGCGAAACACAGGGCCCACATTCGCCAACAGCGTCCGGCTGATCGGTGCGGGCTTCGCGGGGGCGGTGTTACGGCTGGAGGAGGAGCCGGTTGATGGTGGATCGGCTGAGCCCGGTGAGGGTGTGTGCGCGGGTTTTGGCGACGTCCGCGTTTGTGACCGCCCACCGCACGAGTGCGTCCCGTTGCTGGTCGAATGCCGCCCACCCTGCCAGCAGTTCGGCGGCGATCGTAGGCGCCACGGGGGTGGTGTCGCCCGCGACTGCGCCCACGATCTCCCAGCCGTGCAGTGCATTTCCGTGTGTCGCGAGGGGCGGGGCCAGGGTCAGGGCGATGCGCTGCCGGTCCGTGATGTCCCGGGTGAGCCGGGCGACGATGTGCTGGGCGACGGCCACCCAGTCGCCTACGGTCTCGGGGGCCCCGGAGCTCACTGCGAGCAGGTCCTCTTCTGTCGCGTGTCCGGCGATGCCGGGGATGTGGTCCTCCGGCCACAGTGGACCGGCTGACACCATGAGGTTCTGGGCGCGGACTACGTCCTCCGCCCGGTGGCGCAGGGACGGGATCGGCCGCAGGGTGCGCAGTACTTTTGCCCACGGGGCGATTTGGTCGCGCTGCTTCTCCCAGTGCCCGCCCGCGTCCCCGCGGCTCGCCACGATCAGCTCGTAGCGGGCCAGACGGGTTGTGCCGTCCATCAGCCACATGGTGGTGCCGGTGGCCTGGCTGGTCCCTCCGCCCTCGGAGTACGTGATCCGCCCGTGACGGGCGCTCAGGTACAGACCCGCCTCATGCTGCGCGTAGTCCCCTGGGGCATGAAATTCGACGATGTCCATGTGCACACACCTTTCGGAGCCGCCACCCCCACCACGGGGACGATGTATCGAATGATACATGAGAGGTGTATCGTTTGATACATACCGCTGGTGCCGCTGCTGGCGGCGTCACGGAACGCCTGGGGTACCCGCTCCTCACCGCCCGCACCGCCCTGAAGCGCACGAGCACGCTGACAGGACGTCAGCCGTGCGGCAGGGCGGGACTGCCCCGAGGGGCGGGAGTGGGCGCCGGCCGCTGTGCCGACCTGCGGTCTGCCTGGCAGGGGTGGACGGTGGGGGCATGGACGAGATCGTGGTACGGCGCCCGGATACCCAGGGGGGACGCGCATGACGAGC
>NZ_JBEZKB010000074.1:0-1373 GCF_040651475.1 Streptomyces sp. NPDC048442 | reverse complement strand
CGGATGCTGTTGGCGAATGTGGGCCCTGTGCGTGACGTCGGCCTTCGAGACCTGGTTGTGGTCTTGAAGGCCGACGTTGCTGTTTGGGGAGGGCATGGGTGTCGCTGCGTTCGCAGGAGCCTGGGGAGATTCCGGTGGAGACGGTGCGGGTGGCGAGGGCTGCGTTCCCCAGGGGCAGTCTGGCGATCCGGGTTCGGGACGAGCTGGGGGTGATGTTCCGGGACGAGGACTTCGCCGCGCTGTTCCCGGTGCGCGGGAAGCCCGCCTGGTCGCCGGGGCGGCTGGCGCTGATCGTGGTGCTTCAGTTCGTGGAGAACCTCACCGACCGGCAGGCCGCGGAGGCGGTGCGGGCCCGGATTGACTGGAAATACGCCCTCGGGCTGGAGCTGACCGACGCCGGCTTCGACCACTCCGTACTCTCGGAGTTCCGCGATCGCCTGATCAACGCGGACGGAGGCAGGGAGATCCTGGACGGGATCCTCGCTGCGGCCCGGCGGCAGGGCCTGGTCGCCGCCGGGGGCCGTGCCCGGACCGACTCCACGCATGTCCAATCGGCCGCGCGGGCGCTGAACTGGCTGGAGTTCACGTCCGAGACGGTCCGCTCGGCACTGAACGCGGTGGCCCGCAGCGAGCCGGAATGGCTGGCCGAGCAGGCATCGCCGGACTGGCTGCGGCACTACGCCACCCGCGCCGACGACTCCCGCTTCCCGCAGGCTCGCTCGAAACGTGAGGAGCTGGGTCTGCGGATCGGCCGGGACGGCATGCGTCTGCTCAGCCTGGTCTGGTCGGATGAGGCACCGCCCCGGCTGCGGACGCTGCCGGAAGTGGACTTCTTGCGGCAGGCATGGGTCCAGCACTTCCACCTGGTCGAAGGCGAGGTGCGGCGCCGGGGCCCAAAAGACCGTCCGCCGAACACAGCGCGCGCGATCAACCCCTATGACCCGGACGCGCGCGGCGGAGCCAAACGGGACCTGCTCTGGGACGGCTACAAAGTCCATCTGACCGAGACCTGCGAGCCCGGCTCCGTGCACCTGGTCACGAACGTGATCACTGCCGCCGCCCCGGCCAGCGACAACCGCATGGCCGCCGTCGTCCATGCGGGCCTCGCCCGGCGGAACCTGCTGCCCGCCGAGCACTGGGTGGACGCCGGCTATGCCAACGCTCCCGCACTGGCCGCCGCCCAGCGGGACCACGGCGTCGACCTGCACGGCCCGCTCAAGTCCGTGACCACCGCCCAGTCCCGGGGTGATGCGGCCTTCGGCCAGGAGGCGTTCACCATCGACTGGGACAACCAGCGGGTGACCTGCCCGAATGGCACCACCAGCACCCAGTGGGCCACCGGGTCCTCCCAGGCGGGGCTGTCCGTCATCCGG
>NZ_JBEZKB010000073.1:0-1529 GCF_040651475.1 Streptomyces sp. NPDC048442 | reverse complement strand
TTCAGAACTAACACAGTGGACGCGAGCAACTGAGGACAAGCCCTCGGCCTATTAGTACCAGTCAGCTCCACCCGTTACCGGGCTTCCACATCTGGCCTATCAACCCAGTCGTCTACTGGGAGCCTTAACCCCTCAAAGGGGGTGGGAATACTCATCTCGAAGCAGGCTTCCCGCTTAGATGCTTTCAGCGGTTATCCTTTCCGAACGTAGCCAACCAGCCATGCCCTTGGCAGGACAACTGGCACACCAGAGGTTCGTCCGTCCCGGTCCTCTCGTACTAGGGACAGCCCTTCTCAATATTCCTACGCGCACAGAGGATAGGGACCGAACTGTCTCACGACGTTCTAAACCCAGCTCGCGTACCGCTTTAATGGGCGAACAGCCCAACCCTTGGGACCGACTCCAGCCCCAGGATGCGACGAGCCGACATCGAGGTGCCAAACCATCCCGTCGATATGGACTCTTGGGGAAGATCAGCCTGTTATCCCCGGGGTACCTTTTATCCGTTGAGCGACAGCGCTTCCACAAGCCACTGCCGGATCACTAGTCCCGACTTTCGTCCCTGCTCGACCCGTCGGTCTCACAGTCAAGCTCCCTTGTGCACTTACACTCAACACCTGATTGCCAACCAGGCTGAGGGAACCTTTGGGCGCCTCCGTTACTCTTTAGGAGGCAACCGCCCCAGTTAAACTACCCATCAGACACTGTCCCTGATCCGGATCACGGACCTAGGTTAGACATCCAGCACGACCAGAGTGGTATTTCAACGGCGACTCCACCATGACTGGCGTCACAGCTTCAAAGTCTCCCACCTATCCTACACAAGCCGAACCGAACACCAATATCAAACTGTAGTAAAGGTCCCGGGGTCTTTCCGTCCTTCTGCGCGAAACGAGCATCTTTACTCGTAGTGCAATTTCACCGGGCCTATGGTTGAGACAGTCGAGAAGTCGTTACGCCATTCGTGCAGGTCGGAACTTACCCGACAAGGAATTTCGCTACCTTAGGATGGTTATAGTTACCACCGCCGTTTACTGGCGCTTAAGTTCTCAGCTTCGCCACACCGAAATGTGACTAACCGGTCCCCTTAACGTTCCAGCACCGGGCAGGCGTCAGTCCGTATACATCGCCTTACGGCTTCGCACGGACCTGTGTTTTTAGTAAACAGTCGCTTCTCGCTGGTCTCTGCGGCCACCCCCAGCTCACGGAGTAAATCCGATCACTAGTGATGGCCCCCCTTCTCCCGAAGTTACGGGGGCATTTTGCCGAGTTCCTTAACCATAGTTCACCCGAACGCCTCGGTATTCTCTACCTGACCACCTGAGTCGGTTTAGGGTACGGGCCGCCATGAAACTCGCTAGAGGCTTTTCTCGACAGCATAGGATCATCCACTTCACCACAATCGGCTCGGCATCAGGTCTCAGCCTTAATGTGTGACGGATTTGCCTATCACACGGCCTACACCCTTACCCCGGGACTACCACCGCCCGGGCTGGACTACCTTCCTGCGTCACCCCATCGCTTACCTA
>NZ_JBEZKB010000071.1:0-1640 GCF_040651475.1 Streptomyces sp. NPDC048442 | reverse complement strand
GGGCCGACGCCTGCAGCGGATCGGTCGGACATCGAAGGACCCGGTCAGACTGCGGCGGGCCATCGTGGTGATGATGTCCGCCCAGCACCAGTCGGTGAAGGACATCGTCTCGTTGATACAGGTCAGCGAGGATTATGTGCGCGACGTCATCCATGCGTTCAACAAGCGGGGGTTCGACGCGCTGGACCCAAAATGGGGCGGGGGACGCCCGAGGGTAATCAGTGACCAGGTGCGCGAGCGCATCTGCCTGATTGCCAGGACGTCCCCCGTCGACTGGGGCATCGCCGCGTTCTCCACCTGGAGCCTCGCCAAACTGGCCGAGCACCTGGTCGCCCGGAAGGTCGTGCCCGCCGTCAGTCGGGAGACCCTGCGCCGGATCCTGCGCGAGGGCAAGGTCTCCTGGCAGACCACCACAACGTGGAAGGCCTCCACCGATCCGACTTCATCGCCAAGATGCACCGGGTGCTGGAGCTGTACGACGTACCACCCGCAGACGGCCGGGTGATATGCGTGGACGAGTTCGGCCCGCTCAACCTGCTGCCCCGCAAGGGCAAGGTCTGGCGACCGCGCGGCAGACCCCGTCGGCTCCGGGCCACCTACAACCGCTACGACGGCGTGATGCACATGCTCGCCGCCCTCGACCTGACTACCGGGAAAATCTACTACCACATCCGGCAACGCAAGCGATGGCGCGAGTTCCTTGACCTGCTCAAGGCGCTTCGGGTCCGCTGGCCCGGAGAGAAGTTCTACGTCGTGCTGGACAACTTCTCCCCACACAAGCGCCCCCACGTCCGGGCATGGGCCGTAGCGAACCAGGTCGAGCTGGTCTTCCTCCCCGCCTACGGCTCATGGCTGAACTGGATCGAGTCCGAGTTCGCGGCCTTGCGCTACTTCGCACTAAACGGCACCGACCACCGCAGTCACGATGAACAGAACGCCGCCATCAGCGCCTACATCCGCTGGCGGAACGCGCGCGCTGAGCCGAAGGCCAACTTCGCCCCCGACTCACCCACCCGCACCTGGACCGAATACCCGGCCAAGACCGCGTGACAAGCCACTAGCTCAGAGGCTCGTAGAACGAGCGGTCCGGGACGGAGGCACCCGCCATGACGTCGTCGCCCTTGAGGTATGCCAGCAACCAGTCGCTGAACGTCATTTCGTAGAGCACGAATTCCCCGCTATCCATTTCCTGCACGCCCACAGCCCAAGGCGCTGAGGACTCGCAAGGTACTTGCAGGAAGATGGTCTCTGCTGTTGTTCCTGCTGCGATCGGCAACAGCTCTCCGGGTCGAGACCCTGCCCCACGGGGGAGAAACTCTGCTGAATCTTCTTCAAGCCAAAACTTGATCGATTCTTTGATCTCATCTCCCAGGTTCCTGATCGGATGACCAGGGTGGTAAAGGTACAACCCTTTGTTGATCACGACTGGGCCATAGGCGTCGGCTATAGCTCGGAAGTCATCGGGGAAGAAGATGCCGAGTTCACGCTCCAGTTGGACCCAGGGAGCAGGAACACACCAATTGAAACAGGGTTCTCCCAGTAGTTCCTTGATTTCCTCGAGTGTTGCCATTTTCTCCCCTTACGTACACGGGCCTGCCGAAGTGGCGCCGCGAGATTCACCGTCTGGTGCTGGGCGGACA
>NZ_JBEZKB010000070.1:0-1773 GCF_040651475.1 Streptomyces sp. NPDC048442 | reverse complement strand
GGACGCTGTTGGTCAATTCGGGGCCCGCGTGACCACGGCCTGTACGACCCCGTTGGGGTTGTGCAGGCCGTCGTCGTGTTCGGAGGGTTCGATGTCGTTGCGTGGGATGGGTCCGGAGGAGATCCCGGAGGAGACCGCGCGGGTCGCACGTGCGGTGTTCCCGAAGGGGTGCCTGGCGATGCGGATGCGGGACACGTTGGGGCCGGTCTTCGATGACACGAAGTTCACCAACCTGTTCCCATCCCGGGGGCGGCCTGCGGTTTCTCCCGCGAGGCTGGCCCTGGTGTCGGTGTTGCAGTTCACCGAAGGACTCACCGACCGGCAGGCCGCGCACGCCGTGCGCTCGCGTCTGGACTGGAAGTACGCCCTGGGCCTGGAGCTGACCGATACCGGGTTCGACTTCTCGGTACTCAGTGAGTTCCGCTCCCGCCTGGTCGACGGTGCGGCCGGCCGCGTGATCCTGGATGCGGTTCTGCAAGCGGCCGGCGGGGCGGGGCTGGTGAAGGCGGGAGGGCGGCAGCGGACGGACTCCACTCATGTGCTGGCGGCGACGCGGGAGCTGAACCGGCTGGAGTTCGTGGTGGAGACGTTGCGCGCGGCCCTGAACGAGATCGCCTCCGTTGCCGGGCAGTGGCTGGCCTCGCTGGCTGAGCCGGAGTGGTTCGACCGGTACTCCACCCGGCCGGAAGACGGCCGCTTTCCCTCCCGTTGGGCGGGCCGGATCGAACACGGTCACCAGGTGATCTCCGATGGCCTGATGCTCCTGGAAGCCGTCGGGGGTCCATCTGCCCCAGCAGGTCTTCGGCAACTGCCCGCGGTGGAGTTCCTCCGCAAGGTGTGGGTCCAGCAGGGTGAGATCCACGAGGGTCGGCCACGCTGGCGCGATCCGCAGAGCATCCCGCCCGGCCGTATCCGCTATTGCACCCCCTACGACCCCGAAGCCCGGACAGGAGCAAAGCGGGACCGGGCTTGGGACGGCTACAAGGTGCACCTGAGCGAGACCTGCGAGCCCGACGCACCCCACCTGATCACCAACGTGACGACCACGCCGGCGGCGGCCTCCGACATGGAGATGACCACCGCCATCCATGACGAGCTCGAAGAACGCCGGCTCCTGCCCGATGAACACCTGCTGGACGCCGGCTATGTCGACGCCCACCACATCGCCGCGGCCCGGCACGACTACGGAGTCGAGATCCTTGGCCCGGTCCAGACCGCCACCGGTTGGCAGAACAAGGCCGACGAAGGCTTCGCTGTCACCGACTTCGTCATCGACTGGGACGCCCGGACAGTGACCTGCCCGAACGGGAAGACCACAGCCCAGTGGCGCCAGGACCGCAGTCAGCACGGAACCCCCGTCATCCGTTCCCAGTTCCCCGCCGGAACCTGTTCGCCCTGCCCGGAGCGAGCCCGCTGCACCCGCTCCACCGCGAAAGGCCGCGCGATCACACTCCGGCCCCGCCGCGAGCACGAAGCCCTCCAGCAGGCCAAAGCCCAGCAGGAGACGGACGTCTGGAAGCGGCAGTACCAGCACCGGGCAGGAGTCGAGGGCACCATCGCCCAGGCGGTCCACCGCTTCGAGGCCCGCCGCTCCCGCTACAGAGGACTGGCCAAGACTTCGCTGCAGCACTTCTTCACCGCGGCCGCGATGAACTTCGCCCGCCTGGACGCCTGGCTCACCAACACCCCGCTTGCCCCGACCCGCACCTCACCCTTCGCAGCCCTCCGCCCCGCCGGATAGCTCCAACGGGGCGGATTTACCAACAGCGTCCC
>NZ_JBEZKB010000069.1:0-2918 GCF_040651475.1 Streptomyces sp. NPDC048442 | reverse complement strand
GCCGTCGACCCGGCGGAGTTGCGTGCGCATGTGGCGGCCGCTCTGCCCGCGTACATGGTGCCGTCAGCCTTCGTGACCCTGGACGCGCTGCCGCTGACCGCCAACGCGAAGGTCGACCGCAAGGCGCTGCCGGCCCCCGAGCTCGCCGGTTCGCCGGTCGGCCGACCGCCGCGCAACGCTCAGGAGGAAATCCTCTGCGCCCTCTTCGCCGAAGTGCTGGGTCTGCCCGGGGTCTCCATCGACGACAGCTTCTTCGACCTCGGCGGGCATTCCCTGCTCGCCACCCGGCTGGTCAGCCGCATCCGTTCGGTGTTCGGCGCCGAACTCGCCGTCCGCACCCTCTTCGAGGCACCCACCGCCGCCCTCCTCGCGGGGCGGCTCGCCGACGCCGGCCGGGCCCGCCAGGCGCTGACCGCCCGCAAGCGGCCCGAGGAGATCCCGCTGTCCCCGGCCCAGCGCCGCCTCTGGTTCCTGAACCGCTTCGAGGGCCCCGGTTCCACCTACAACCTGCCGATGGCCCTGCGGCTCTCCGGCACCCTCGACCGGGCCGCGCTGCGACACGCTCTGGGAGATGTGGTCGTACGGCACGAGAGCCTGCGCACCGCCTTCCCCGAGATCGACGGACGGCCCCGCCAGCTCGTCCTGCCCGCCGGGGTGGCCCGGCCGGACCTGCCCGTCACCCGCGTCACGGCGGCCGGGCTCGACGAGGCGCTCGACGAGACCGCCGCCCAGGGCTTCGACCTCTCCGTCGAGCCGCCTCTGCGCGCCCGGTTGTTCCAGATCACCGACGCCGCAGCACGAACCGACGACGCCGCCACCGATCACGTACTGCTCGTCGTGGTGCACCACATCGCGGGCGACGGCTGGTCGCTGGCCCCCTTCGCCCGGGACCTGGGACACGCCTACGACGCCCGGCGCTCGGGCGCGGCACCGGCCTGGGAGCCGCTGCCGGTCCAGTACGCCGACTACACCCTGTGGCAGCGCGAGGTGCTCGGCGACGAGAGCGACCCTGCGAGCCCGCTGGCCCAGCAGATCGACCACTGGCGGACCGCACTCGCGGGACTGCCCGAGGAACTCGTGCTGCCCTCGGACCGGGCCCGTCCCGCCGAGGTGAGCTACCGGGGCGGAAGCGTCCCGCTGCGGCTCTCTGCCGAGGTGCACAGCCGGATCGTCGCGGTGGCCCGCGAGAGCCACGCGAGCGTCTTCATGGTCGTGCAGGCCGCGCTCGCCACGCTGCTCGGACGGCTCGGCGCCGGTGACGACATCCCCATCGGCAGCGTCATCGCGGGCCGTACCGACGAAGCCCTCGACGACCTGGTCGGGTTCTTCGTGAACACGCTGGTGCTGCGCACGGACCTGTCGGGCGACCCGACCTTCCGCGAGCTGGTGGAACGGGTCAGGGAGAGCGACCTCGCCGCCTACGCCCACCAGGACGTCCCCTTCGAGCGTCTGGTGGAGGTCCTCAACCCGGCCCGCTCGCTGGCCCGCCACCCGCTGTTCCAGGTCATGCTGGCGTTCCAGAACAACGCCGAAGCCACCCTGGACCTGGACGGTCTGAGGGTCACCGCGCAGCCCGTGGGGAGCACCGCCGCAAAGTTCGACCTGCTGTTCTCCCTGGAGGAGACCTTCGCGGCGGACGGCGGCCCGGCCGGTCTGGCCGGCGTCGTCGAGTACGCGGCCGACCTGTTCGACCGTGCGACCGCGGAGGTCATCGGCGACCGGCTGGCGCGGGTGCTCGACGCCGTTACCGCCGACCCCGCAGCCCGCGTCGGCTCGGTCGACGTCCTCGCCGGTGACGAGCGTCGCCGCGTACTCACCGAATGGAACGACACCGACCGTGAGGTCCCGGCAGCCACACTGCCCGAGCTGTTCCAGGCCCAGGCCGCCCGTACGCCCGGCAACGCGGCGGTGGGACACGCGGACACCGAACTCACCTACGCCGAACTCAACGCACGCGCCAACCGTGTTGCCCGGCTGCTGATCGAACAGGGCGCCGGCCCCGAGCAGTTCGTCGCCCTGGCACTGCCGCGCTCCGCCGACATGATGGTCGCGCTGCTGGCCGTCCTGAAGTCCGGCGCAGCCTATCTGCCGATCGACCCCGGATACCCGGCCGACCGCATCGAGTTCATGCTGGCCGACGCCCGGCCCACACTCGTCCTCACCACCGAGGAGGCCGCCGCGGCACTGCCCCGAGGGACCGACCCACTGGTGCTCGACAGCCCCGAACTGCGCGAGAGGATCGCCGGGTTCCCCGAGACCGACCCGCACGACGAGGACCGGGCCCGGCCGCTGGACCCGCAGCACCCCGCGTATGTGATCTACACCTCGGGGTCCACCGGCCGCCCCAAGGGCGTCGTGATCACCCACCGGAACGTCGCCGACCTCGCCGCCTGGGCGATCGCCGACATCGGACCCGAGCGGCTCGCGGACGTACTCGCCGCGACCTCGCTCAACTTCGACGTCTCCGTCTTCGAGATGTTCGGCCCGCTGCTCAGCGGCGGACGCATCGAGGTGGTGCGTGACGTGCTCGCCCTGCTGGAGTCCGACGGGCGGGCGTACAGCCTGATCAGTGCGGTCCCGTCGGCCCTCGTGCACGCCCTCGGCCAGGGCGGGGACACCCGGTTCGGCGCCGACCTGGTGGTACTCGCGGGTGAGGGCCTCCAGGCCCACACCGCCAACACCATCCGGGCCGCCGTCCCCGGCTGCACGCTCGCCAACATCTACGGGCCGACCGAGGCCACCGTGTACGCGACCGCCTGGTACACGGACACGGACAGCGCGCTCACCCCGCCGATCGGACGTCCGCTGCACAACACCCGCTCGTACGTCCTGGATGCGGGTCTGCGGCCGGTGCCGGTGGGGGTTGCGGGGGAGTTGTATCTGGCGGGTTCGGGTCTGGCGCGTGGGTATCTGGGGCG
>NZ_JBEZKB010000068.1:0-4316 GCF_040651475.1 Streptomyces sp. NPDC048442 | reverse complement strand
ATCTACACCCCCCCCCCCCCAATCCTTTTATGTGTTGTTGGTTTTGGTTCTTCTGGGGTTTTTTTTTTTGTTTTTTTTTTGGTGGGGGGGGGGGGGGGGGCCCCCCCCCCCCGCCCCCGCACCGTACGTACTGAACGTACTGACCGCGTGCCTACTGACCGCGTGCCTCTAGAACAGGTCGATGACCTGCTTCACGCACAGCACCACGAACAGCAGCCCGCCCAGCGCCAGCATGATGTTGCTCAGCCAACCGTTGCGCCATTCGCCGGGCGTACGGTCCGTGTTGAGCAGCCACACCAGGGTCAGTGCCAGGAACGGCATGAAGAACGCGCCCAGCACCCCGTAGACCACGACCAGGCCGAACGGCTGGTCCAGCCAGAGCAGCGCCATCGGCGGGAACGTCAGCCAGAGCAGGTACGCCCGGAACGGCTTCGACTTCTCGCGCTTGCCCGCCGCGACCTCCTCGGCCATGCCGGTCACCGGCTGCCCCGTCTTGCGCTCCCGCTGGAAGCGCTCCACGAAGTCCGCGAACATCAGGCTCACCCCGTGCCACACGCCCACCAGCGCACCGAACGACGTGGCGAAGAAGCCGATCAGGAAGAGCTTCGCGGTGACGACGCCGAACTTGGCCTCCAGTACGCCGCCCAGGTCGACCAGGCCCTTGTCGCCCTTGCCCAGTGCGACGCCCGAGGAGTGCAGCAGCTCGGCGCCGATGATCAGCATCGCGACGACGAAGATGCCGGTGGTGATGTACGCGACGCGGTTGTCGAGCCGCATCACCTTCATCCAGCTGGAGTTGGTCCAGCCCTTGGAGTTCACCCAGTAGCCGTACGCGGCCATGGTGATGGTGCCGCCGACGCCGCCGATCAGGCCGAGCGTGTAGAAGAGGGAGCCGTCCGGGAGGGTGGGCACCAGGCCCTTGACCGCGTTGCCGAGGTCGGGGGCGACCCGGATCGCCACGTACACGACGACCAGGAACTTCATGCCGATGACGACCGTCATGAACTTCTCGAAGACCGCGTACCGGTTGAACCACACGAAGGCGAGGCCGAGCAGGCCGCACAGGATCGCCCAGAACTTGATGCTCGGGCCGTCCGGGAAGAGCGCCGCGATCGGCAGCGCCGACGAGGACATCGCGGTCGCGCCGTACACGAAGCCCCAGATGACCACGTACACCGCGAAGTAGTACGTCGTCCACTGGCCGAGGCTGCGCCAGCCCTCGAAGAGGGTCTTGCCGGTGGCCAGGTGCCAGCGCCCTGTCGCCTCTGCGAGCGAGATCTTGACGAGGCAGCCGATGATCGCCGCCCAGAGGAGCGTGTACCCGAACTTGCTGCCCGCGATCAGCGTCGCGACCAGGTCACCGGCGCCCACACCGGTGGCGGCGACGACGATGCCCGGTCCGATGTACTTCCAACTCGCCTTGCGCAGCGGCGGCGAGTCGGCCGACTCCGGTGTCACCCGGCCCTTACCGCTGTTGCCCTGCACGCTGTCCGACATGGTGTTTCCCCTGCTTCCTGCTCGTCCCCCTGATGATCCGGATCACCAAAGCGGGGGCGGTGGGGGCGGCGCAAGGGGGTGGGCCGGATCGTCTCCGTATCGCAGCGTTACGAGCGGGTGTTGCGGGTGTCGCGGGTGGATCGGACGGTCAGGCGGGGTGGGCGCGGGCGGCGAGGTAGTGGCCGGTGACGTAGGCGATCTCCGCCAGCCACCGCTGAAGCACCGCCGCCTTGCGGGCGTTGACCACGCACTCGAAGAAGCGGCCGTCGGGCAGGACGGCGGCGACCATCAGCCGGTGCCCGACCGGACTCGGCCGGAACTGGACCGTGCCCAGCTCGTGCCACGAGAACTCGGCACCCTGCCCGTTCGCGTCGAAGGCGACCCCGGCGGAGTCGACGACCACCCCGAAGTGCTTGTCGGCGGCGAGGAATTCGGGACCGGGGGTGGGCTGGAAACCCTGGTGCGGCAGGGGTGCGGGAGGGAGCGGGGCCGGGGTGAAGGCGGGCGGGGGCGGCCCGAAGCCGGCCGGCGGGGGTATGGCGCCCTGGGGCCCCTGCCCGTAGGGGTTGGTCGTCACCGGTCAGTCCTCGTCCTCGGGGGCTTCGTCGATCAGGTACGTGGTCAGGTACGCGTCGAGGACGTCGACGGCCACCACGACCACGAGGCCGTGGAGGACCGCGTACTCGACGAGCAGCCCCGGGGCGACCATGGCCTTGCGGTCGTTCTCGTACGGTCCCACGGCCGCGCCGGCCTTGCTGTACGGGTTGCGCAGCAGCGCGCGCAGGCCCTTGTCCAGCATCGCCTGCCGCTCGGCGGGAAGCGCGTCGTGGATCTGCCGGGCCTCGACGGTCCAGCGGAGGCCGTACTCGGCCATGGCGAAGCCTTTCGGTGGGGTGACCTGCCGACAAGTATGGCGGGCCACCCCGGGCGGCCGCACGGGAGTTCGTACTAGATCATCCAGGTCACCTAGATCACCAGACTCAGCAGCGCCGCCACCGCGAAGCCCGCCACCGAGAGGACCGTTTCCAGGACCGTCCAGGACTTGAGGGTGTCGCGTTCCGAGATGCCGAAGTACTTGGCGACCATCCAGAAGCCGCCGTCGTTGACGTGCGACGCGAAGATCGAGCCCGCCGAGATCGCCATGATGATCAGGGCGAGGTGGGCCTGGGACAGGTCCTGGCCCTCGACCATCGGGACCACGATGCCCGCCGTGGTGACGATCGCGACCGTCGCCGAGCCCTGGGCCACCCGCAGCACGACCGAGATCAGCCAGGCGAGCACGATGATCGGCAGGCCGACGCTGTCGAAGGTCTCGGCGAGCGCGGCCGCGATGCCGCTGCCCTTGAGGACCGCGCCGAAGATGCCGCCCGCGCCGACCACCAGCAGGATGTTGCCGACCGGCTTGAGCGAGGCGGTCGAGACCGTTTCCAGGGACTTGCGGGACCAGCCGCGCCGGATGCCGAGCAGGTAGTACGCGAGGAGCAGCGCGATGGTGAGTGCGACGAAGGGGTTGCCGAAGAACTCGATCACCGAGCGGAGCGTGGATTCCGCGAGTGCGATGGAGGAGAACGTGGCGCCCAGGATGAGGATGAGCGGGGTGCCGATGATGGCGAGGACCGTGCCGAGCGACACCGGATCCTCACGCGGCTGCACGCCGGCCGACTGCTGCTCGGCGGCGACCGCCGCCTTCGCCTCTTCCGCCGCTTCCACCATGTCCTGCGGTACGGGTACGAAGATGCGCTTGCCGATCCAGGCGGCGTAGCCCCAGGCGGCGAGCACGGCCGGGATGCCGACCACGATGCCCATGAGGATGACCCAGCCGAGGGAGACCTTGAAGAGTCCCGCGGCGGCGACCGGACCCGGGTGCGGGGGCAGGAACGCGTGGGTCATGGAGAGGCCCGCGAGGAGCGGCATCGCGTAGAGGAGGACGGACTTGCCGCTGCGTTTGGCCGCCGCGTAGACGATCGGGGCGAGGACGAAGATGCCGACGTCGAAGAAGACCGGGACGCCGAAGATCAGGCCGGTGAGGCCCATCGCGAGCGGGGCGCGCTTCTCACCGAAGAGGTTGAGCAGTCGGGAGGCCAACACCTGGGCGCCGCCGCTGACTTCGAGTATCGCGCCGAGCATGGTGCCCAGACCGATGATGATCGCGACGTGGCCGAGGATGCCGCCCATCCCGGACTCGATGACCGAGGGGAGGGCCGACTTCTGGACGGTGCCGAAGAGCTCGGTGACCGACAGTCCGGCAGCGAGTCCCACGGCGATGGAGACCGCCAGGAGCGCCACGAAGGGCTGGAGCCTGACCTTGATGATCAGGAGGAGCAGCAGGGCGATGCCGAGGACGGCGACGGTGAGGAGGCCTGGCGTTCCGCCGATGAGGGCGAGGAGACCGCCCGTGTGCGGTGTCACGGGGGTTACGGGGGCGGCGAGCAGCATGGGAGAACTCCGTTGTTTCCGGGCTCACTTGGGCGCGCAGAGAATTCCTGGGGGAGATTTCGCGCAGGGGGGATCACGGCACGGCGGCTCCTCGTACGGGGGGTGGGAGCGCGCCGCGCCGTGAGTTCAGAGGGGGCTCTGGCCCTGGGAAGGGCTGGAGCCGAGCGGCTTCGGCCTGGGAGGGCCGAGCCGAGAGGGATTCAGCCCTGGGAGGGCTGAGCAGAGGGGGCTTTGAACGAGGGGGCTTCGGCCCTGGGGGGCTTCGGCCCTGGGGGGCTTCGGCCCTGCGGGGCTTCGGCCCTGCGGGGCTTCGGCCCTGCGGGGCTTCGGCCCTGCGGGGCTTCGGCCCTGCGGGGCTTCGGCCCTGCGGGGCTTCGGCCCTG
>NZ_JBEZKB010000067.1:0-5765 GCF_040651475.1 Streptomyces sp. NPDC048442 | reverse complement strand
GTGGGGGAGCGGTGGCTTGCGGTGACGACGTTCGGTTTTGACATTTCGTTGTTGGAGGTGTTTTTGCCGTTGGTGTCGGGTGGTGTGGTGGTGGTGGCGGATCGTGGGGTGGTGCGTGATCCGGTGGAGTTGGGTGCGCTGGTGCGTGCGGAGGGTGTGTCGGTGATGCAGGCGACGCCTGGTTTGTGGCGGGCGTTGGTGGAGGTGGATCCGGAAGCGGTGCGGGGGCTGCGGGTTCTGGTGGGTGGTGAGGCCCTTGATGGTGGTTTGGGTGCTGTGTTGGCGGGGTTGGGTGTGTCGGTGTGGAACATGTACGGGCCGACGGAGACGACGATCTGGTCGACGGGTGCGTTGCTGGGTGATGGGGGCCGGGTGCCGATCGGTGGTCCGATCGAGAACACTCGGGTGTATGTGCTGGATGGCCGGTTGGGGTTGGTGGCGCCGGGTGTGGCGGGTGAGTTGTATGTCGCGGGTGAGGGGGTGGCGCGTGGCTATCTGGGCCGTCCGGGGCTGACGGCGGAGCGGTTCGTCTCCGATCCGTTCGGGCCGGCGGGGTCGCGTATGTACCGCACGGGTGATCTGGTGCGGTGGGGTGCTGGGGGTGTGCTGGAGTTCGTAGGGCGGGTTGATGACCAGGTCAAGGTCCGCGGATACCGGATCGAACTCGGCGAAGTCGAGTCCGCCCTGTCCGGCGTTCCCGGAGTGGCCCGCGCCGTCGCCATGGTCCGCGAGGACACGCCGAACGACCGCCGCGTCGTCGGCTATGTCGTCCCCGAAGAAGGAACCGCCCTCGAAGGCGAAGCCGTGCGGCGCGCGGTGACGGAACTGCTCCCCGAGTACATGGTCCCGTCCGCCGTCGTCCTGCTGGAATCGGTGCCGCTCAGCCCGAACGGCAAGACCGACCGCAAGGCCCTGCCCGCACCCGCCGCCCCGGCCGGCGTGCGCCGCGAGGCACGCACGGCCCAGGAGGACATCCTCTGCGGCCTGTTCGCCGAGGTCCTGGGACTCGGCCGGGTCGGCATCGAGAGCAGCTTCTTCGAGCTCGGCGGCCACTCGCTGCTGGCGACCCGCCTGGTGTCGCGGGTGCGGACCGTCCTCGGCGTCGAGCTGCCGATCCGGACGCTCTTCGAAGCACCGACGGTCGCCGCTCTGGCCCGCCGCATCGACGGGGAGGCCGCGGCGGCACGCACCGCGCTGGTCCGCCGGGAGCGGCCCGCCGACATCCCGTTGTCCTTCGCCCAGCGCCGGCTGTGGTTCATCAACCAGCTCGACACCGACAGCCCGCTCTACAACATCTCACTCGGCCTGCGCCTGCACGGCCCCTTGGACGTGCCGGCGCTGGAGGGAGCCCTCGCGGATCTGGTGTGCAGGCACGAGAGCCTGCGCACCGTCTTCCCCGACACCGACGGCAACCCCCGCCAGGTCGTCCTCGCCCCCGAGGACCTCGCCGGCGGGGTACTGCGGACCGCCGTCGTCCGGCCGGACGAGGTCGCGGCGGCCGTCGCGGAGACAGTGCGCCACGGATTCGACCTGACCGAGCAGGCCCCGTTGCGTGCCCGGCTGTTCACCGTGGGCCCCGACGAGCACGTCCTGCTGCTGGTCGTGCACCACATCGCCTGCGACGCGTGGTCGTTGCGGCCCTTCGCCCGCGACCTGGGCGACGCCTACACGGCGCGTGCCGCGGGCGCGGCTCCGCAGTGGGCTCCGCTGCCCGTTCAGTACGCGGACTACACGCTGTGGCAGCGTGAGGTGCTCGGTGACGAGGACGATCCGGACAGCGAGATCTCCCGCCAGCTCGCCCACTGGACCCAGGCACTCTCGGGCCTGCCCGACGAACTGGACCTGCCCACCGACCGGCCGCGCCCCGCGGCCTCCAGCCACCGGGGCGAGCGGATCCGCTTCACCCTCGACGCCGCGCTGCACCGCCGGCTGCTGACCCTCTCCCGGGAATCCGGTTCGAGCCTCTTCATGGTGCTGCAGGCGGCGCTGGCCACCGTACTGACCCGCCTCGGCGCCGGCACCGACATCCCCATCGGCACCCCGATCGCGGGCCGCACCGACGATGCCGTGGAAGAGCTGGTCGGCTTCTTCATCAACGAGTTGGTGCTTCGTACCGACACCTCCGGCAACCCGACCTTCCGCGAGCTGCTGGCCCGGGTACGGGAGAGCGACCTCGCCGCCTACGCCCACCAGGACGTCCCCTTCGAGCGCCTCGTCGAGGCCGTGAACCCGCCCAGGTCACTGGGCAGGCACCCGCTCTTCCAGGTCGTGCTCGCGCTGCAGAACACCGCGCAGCCGACCCTGGACCTGCCGGGGCTGACCATCGGTGCCGAGCCCGCCGCCGGCGGCGTCGCCCGGTTCGACCTGTCGTTCGGCATCAGCGAACGCGTCGCGGCCGACGGCACCCCCGAAGGGCTCGACGCCCTGGCGGAGTTCGCGGTGGATCTGTTCGACCGCGAGACGGTGGAGTCGGTGGTGGAGCGGTTTGTGCGGGTGTTGCGGGCGGTGGTGGCCGATGCGGACCGGCGGATCGCGGATGTGGAGATCCTGGCGGAGGGTGAGCGGGATCGGTTGTTGTACGGGTGGAACGACACGGGTCGTGTGTCGCCGGGGTTGTTGGTGCCGGAGTTGTTCGAGGCGCAGGTGGTGTGTGCGCCGGATGCGCCTGCGGTGTCGTGGGGTGAAGTGGAGCTGTCGTATGCGGAGTTGAATGGCCGGGTGAACCGGCTGGCGCGGTTGCTGGTGGGGCGTGGTGCGGGTCCGGAGTCGGTGGTGGCGATCGCTGTGCCGAGGTCGGTGGAGATGGTCGTGGCGGTGCTGGCGGTGCTGAAGTCCGGTGCCGCGTACCTCCCGATCGACACCGAATACCCCGCCGACCGCATCGCTTACATGCTGGCCGACGCGGCGCCGGCCCTGGTGATCACGACCCAGGACGTCGTCCCGCACCTGCCCAAGAGCGGCGGACAGCCCGTACTGCCGCTCGACGCCGCCGCCACGGCCGTGGAACTCGCGGCCCACTCCGCCGACGACCTGGTCGACGGGGACGGCTTCGTCGCGCCGCTGCCCGACAACGCCGCGTACGTCATCTACACCTCGGGCTCCACCGGCACCCCCAAGGGCGTCGTCGTCCGGCACGGCGGTCTCGCGGACTACGTCGCCGGCGCGGTCGCCGACTACCGGGGCGTGTCCGGAGCGGTCCTGCTGCATTCTTCGGTGTCTTTCGACACCACGGTCACCTCGCTGCACGCCGTGCTCGCCGCGGGAGGTCACATCCGGCTGACCGACTTCCTCACGAACGTCGTCGAGGACCGCTTCGACCTGCTGAAGGTGACCCCGAGCCACCTGCCCGTACTGACCGACGCGGTGCGGGGCGCGGCCGCCGAGGCCGAACTCCTCGTCGCGGGCGAGGCCCTGACTCCGGCAGCCCTCGCACCGTGGCGCCGCGACCACCCGCAGGGCGCCGTGTTCAACGTCTACGGCCCCACGGAGACCACCGTCAGTGCCGTGCAGCACCGAGTGGCACCCGGTGAGGTACTCGCCGAGGGCACCGCCGTCCCGATCGGCCGGCCGCTCCCGCACACGCAGGCCTACGTCCTGGAC
Organism: Streptomyces sp. NPDC048442; assembly: GCF_040651475.1. Classification (NCBI taxonomy): domain Bacteria; kingdom Bacillati; phylum Actinomycetota; class Actinomycetes; order Kitasatosporales; family Streptomycetaceae; genus Streptomyces; species Streptomyces sp. NPDC048442. The sequence goes on along the minus strand of NZ_JBEZKB010000067.1, from coordinate 2,165 downwards.
CGCAGGATGCAGCCGGTCCCGGCCGGCGTCACAGGCGAGCTGTACCTCGCCGGCACCGGCGTGGCGCGCGGCTACCTCGGCCGCCGGGCCCTGACCGCGGAACGCTTCGTGGCCGACCCGTTCGGCCCCGCCGGATCCCGCATGTACCGCACCGGCGACCTCGTGCGATGGACCACGGGCGGCACGCTGGAGTTCGTGGGCCGCACCGACGACCAGGTCAAGGTACGCGGCCACCGCATCGAACTCGGCGAGGCCGAGGCCGCACTCGCCGCGGCCCCCGGGGTTGCCCAGGCGGTGGTGACCGTCCGTGAGGACACCCCGGGCGACCGGCGTCTGGTCGGCTACGCCGTACCCCTCGACGGTGTGACGCTCGATGTGCAGGCGGTACGCCGTCAGCTCGCCGCCGTGCTGCCGGAGTACATGGTTCCGTCCGCGGTGGTCGCTCTGGACGCACTGCCGCGCACACCCAACGGCAAGACCGACCGCAAGGCGCTCCCCGCGCCGCAGCAGACGGCCGTCCGGGGCCGCGAACAGCGCACCCCCGAGGAAGCGATCCTGTGCGGTCTGTTCGCCGAGGTGCTCGGCGTCGGCCGGGTCGGCATCGACGACAACTTCTTCGAGCTGGGCGGCCACTCCCTGCTGGCCATGCGCCTGTTGAGCCGTATCCGCGCGGTGCTCTCCGCCCAGCTCGGCATCCGGGCCCTCTTCGAGGCCCCGACCGTCGCCGGACTGGCCGCGCTCCTCCACCGGGCCGACGCGGCCCACCCGTCCCCGGCGCCCGCCGTGCGGCCCGAGGTGATCCCGCTGTCGTTCGCGCAGCGCCGTCTGTGGTTCATCAACCAGATGGACACGGCGAGCCCGCTCTACAACATCCCCATGGTCCTGCGGCTGCGCGGCGCCCTGGACCAGGAGGCCCTGGCGGCGGCCCTCACGGACGTGGTGTCCCGGCACGAGAGCCTGCGCACGGTCTTCCCCGCCACCAACGGCGAGCCGCAGCAGGCCGTGTGCGACGCGCTGTCGGAGCCGGTCGTCCTGACCCTGCCCGGCACCGCCGACGGGGCGGATGCCGATGCCGACGTCGCCGCGCGGATCGCCGCACTGGCTGGCGAGGGCTTCGACCTGACGCGGGACGTCCCACTCCGGGCCGCACTGCTGAGCACGGGCCCCGACGAGCACGTCCTCGTGCTCGTCCTGCACCACATCGCCGCAGACGCGTGGTCCCTCGGCCCGCTGGCCGCGGACCTGACCGCGGCGTACACCGCACGCCTGGACGGCGCCGCTCCGCAGTGGGTCCCGCTGCCCGTGCAGTACGCCGACTACACGCTGTGGCAGCGTGAGGTGCTCGGTGACGAGGACGATCCGGACAGCGAGATCTCCCGTCAGCTCGCCCACTGGACCCAGGCGCTCAAGGGCCTGCCGGAAGAGCTGGACCTGCCCACCGACCGGCCCCGGCCGGTGACCGGGGCCCAGCGCGGAGGCAAGGTGCGCTTCACCCTGGACGCGCAGCTGCACCGTCGGCTGCTGGCGCTGGGCACGTCCACCGGCACCAGCCTGTTCATGGTGGTCCAGGCGGCGTTGGCCACCGTACTGACCCGGCTCGGCGCCGGCACCGACATCCCGATCGGCGCCCCTATCGCGGGCCGGACCGACGACAGCCTCGACGACATGATCGGCATCTTCCTCAACACGCTGGTGCTGCGCACCGACACGTCGGGCGACCCGACGTTCCGCGAACTGCTGGCCCGGGTCAGGGAGACCGACCTGGCAGCGTACGGAAGCCAGGACCTGCCGTTCGAACGGCTCGTCGAGGCGCTCAACCCGCAGCGGTCCATGACCCGTCACCCGCTCTTCCAGGTGACGCTGACCGTGCAGAACACCGCGAACGCGATCCTCGAACTGCCGGGCCTCTCGGTCGCCGCCGAGGCCGGCGAGTCCTCCTGGGCCAGGTTCGACCTGTCCTTCGGCCTCGGCGAGCGGCACACGGCCAACGGAGTCCCGAACGGCCTGGAAGGCGTCGTGGACTACTCCGCCGACCTCTTCGACAGAGCGACGGTCGAGCAGATCGTCGCCCGTCTGGAGCGTGTGTTGCGTGCGGTGGTGGTGGATGTGGGTGTGTTGGTGGGTGGGGTGGATGTGTTGGGTGGTGGTGAGCGTGAGTTGTTGTT
>NZ_JBEZKB010000066.1:0-5952 GCF_040651475.1 Streptomyces sp. NPDC048442 | reverse complement strand
GACCGCGCGAAGTAGCACACGCGGCGAGAAGAAGTAGCACACGCGGCGAGAAGCTGCGAGCGCGACTGAGGGGCGGCCACCCGGTGACAGGTGGCGCGCGGTTCGCTCCGCGAACACGACGCGGAGACGCTACGCGTCTCTTCCCTTGATCGCTCCGCGATCAAGGCTGCCGGTCCACTCCGTGGCCCAACAGCCCTCGCACGGCTCCGCCGCACGAGGGGTCGGCACTTCGTGCCTCCCGGCCCGATCGCTCCGCGATCAGGCCACGGGTCGCGCTCCGCGCGACCCTAGAGCTCTGGGAGCGTGCCGGCGAGTACGCATCGACTGGGGGTCTTCAGGCCTTCCGGTCCGGTTATCGCCACCTGGTGGGGATGTTGGTGAGCTGCTTCACCGGATCCCAGTCGTCAGGTTTGCGCTCCGCGTCAAACCATGGGGTGCCCTGGGCGATCCAGTGCTCACGCATTTCACGGACTTGCGCCACGTTGTCGTCGCCGATCCCGGACTCGTTGTAGCAGCACTCGCAGATGACGTACTGAGGGACACCGTGTGTGTCGAACAGCACCTCTCCGTCGTCCAGTCCGCAGATCCGACATGCGGTTTCGGTCTTGTCTTTCATGCTTTCAGATTTTAGAGGCTTCTTGACAGCCTTCGAGACTCTGTCACGAAGGGAAAGAAGGGGGACTGAAACTTCCGGAATGCTGTTGAGTTGAGGTTCCACCGTAGCAGGAACACTCTCACCACACAATCTTCTGCAAACCATGTGGGTCAAACTTGGAAGCCGGGTATGCTCTGGAAACAGCATCCACTCCGGCGCACCGAGAGTCGACAGCGCTGAAAAACTGCACTACGTGACCTGAAAACCATCATCAGATGCCTCTGCATCCCGTCCTGATCCAGGACGGGATGCATGCCTGACGTGAGTTTCTACGAACATGGTTACTGCGGGAATTGTGACACTGAATGGGAGTTCGGCCCGGTGGAAGAAGTGACCGTTCTGGAGTCTGACCACGAGTCCGAATCCGCTCAGGACGACGAGTAAAAAGGGGGGGTCTGACCATGTCGGCAAATCCGCTGTACCCGCACCAGAAAGAGGCGGTCGACTCCGTACTGCGCGCCCTTCAGGCGCCCGTTGGTGGGTTGCCGCCGGAAGGGCTGCGGACGCAGGTGATCGCGGCGACCGGGAGCGGCAAGACCCGCATCGCCGCCGCCGTCGCCCAGCAGTTGCGCGCACGACGAGTGTTGGTGCTCGTGCCGTCGCTGGATCTGCTGGTGCAGACGGCGCAGGCGTGGCGCGCGGCCGGGCGTACGGGGGCGATGGTGGGGGCGTGCCGGCTGCGGCCCTCGCAGTCGGAGGGGATGCCGTGCACCACGGATCCGGCCGAGCTCGCGGAGTGGGTGCAGTCGCTGGAGCAGGTGACGGTGCTGGCGACGTACCAGTCGCTGGGCAACAAGGTCCTGGAGCGCGCCCACACGACCGGGGTCGGGCCGTGGAGCCTGATCATCGTGGACGAGGCGCACCGCACGAGCGGTGACGGGCTGAAGCCGTGGGCGTCGGTGCATGACCAGGCGAAGATCCCGGCGGAGCGCCGGCTGTACATGACCGCGACCCCGCGCGTCTGGGAAACGACGCGGGACGCGCAGCGCGGCGGGCGGGCCGTGCCGCGGCTGATCGCGAGCATGGAGCCCAACTCGCCGATCTTCGGCCCGGTGGCTTTCGAGCTGCCTCTCTCGGAGGCGGTGAGCAAAAACCTGGTAGCACCGTTCCAGGTGGTGGTCGTCAACGTGGACGACCCCGAGCTGCGGATGGCGATGGAGGAGGCCGAGAACGGGTCCGACGTCCTGCGCGGGACCCGGCTTGCTGCGTTGCAGGCCGGGTTGGTGAAGGCGGCGGCGAGGCACCAGATGCGGAAGGTGCTCAGCTTCCACAGCCTCACAGCGGATGCCGAGGCCATGGCGGGCGGGCTCGTCGGCGTCGCAGACCGGCTATGGCGGGGCGATCCCGAGACGTTCCACGCGCCGGAGCGGGTGTGGGCGGACTGGCTGTACGGCGAGCATGACCCCGCCCACCGGCGGGATGTCCTGGAGGAATTCGGGTCCGACGTCATCGACCGTGGGGACGGGGTATATCCGGCGGCATTGCGGGTGCTTTCCTCGGTTCGCGTTTTGGGTGAAGGCGTCGATACCGTGAATTGTGACGCGGTCGCTTTCTGTGACACTCGTGGGTCGATGGTGGACATCGTGCAAATGGTAGGTAGGGCGCTGCGGCTGCGTCCCGGGAAAGAGAAACTGGCCAGTCTCGTCATCTTCACTTTCACCCCCGAGGGTGAAAGCGGTGAAGGCAGGCTGTCGTCGAAGGGGCACGAGCCCCTCGCGAAGATCCTCACCGCGTTGCGTGCGTACGACGCACGCTTGGTGGAAGCGCTTGCCGATCCCCGTGTGCGCAGCGGGAGTTGGCAGGACGACGAGACCGCCGAGGCGGGCGGTACGGAGGGTGAGGGCGAGGGCCAGGAGCAGCACGAGGGTGGTGGGGAGGTCTTCCGTGCGCCGGCGCGGGAGGTGCTGCGGTTCGCCGAGCCGTGGGACCCGGCGGAGCTCGCCCGGTTCGTGCGGTTGCGGGTGATCGAGCCGGAGAACACGTACTGGCGGCGCGGCATCGAGGCCACCGTGCAGTACCGGGCCGAAGTCGGCGGCGGCGGTAGTGAGTTGCTGGTGCCGTACGCGTTCGTCACCCCGCCCGGCTGGACGCCCGGGAACTATCCGCTGGGGGTCTGGCACGCGGACCAACGCCGGTATTACCGGGCCGGGAAGCTCGATCCAGTCCGCGTGGCCGAGCTCGATGACCTGGGCATGGTCTGGAACCCTCTGGAGCTGGCGGAGGCGTTCGAGGACTGGCTGCAGTGCGCGCGCAGCTGGACGGCTGCGCACGGGCACTGCCTTCCGCCTGCGTCGGCGGAGTGGGAAGGACGAAAGCTGGGGGCATGGCTGAAGAACATGAGGAAGGCCGCCAAGATCGCGGGCACGATCGCCGAGCGCCGTGAGGCGGGCCTTCCTGTCGAGTCGGAAGCCGGGGCGCTGACCGAGACACGGCGCGACGCACTCGACGAAATCGACCCTGGGTGGTGCCCGGCCTGGGACACAGCCTGGCAGCGGCGCCTGCGCCTCACCCAGCAGCACCTGAAGAACGGCGGCACCGTGCCCACCGGTTCGGGTGAACTCGTCGTCCAGGGCGAGGACTTGGGGGCTTGGGTCCAGTCCTGCCGGTACGGGTGGGAGCAGCTGGCGTACGTACAGCAGTACCTCCTGGAACACGCCCTCGGACTCGAACCCGCCGAGGAGGAGCGGCCGGTGAAGCGCACCCAGGACGACAAATGGGCCACCAACCTGCGGGCAGCGCAGGCGTTCCACGCCCGCGAAGGACACCTGAACGTGCCCAGGAAGCACGAGGAGCACCTGGAGGCGGACGACGGACCGGGAAGCGCTCGGGCGGGTACTGAGAGCACCGCGAAGCTGGGATTGTGGGTCGCGAACGTGCGGAAACGGGCGGACAAGCTCAGCCCGGAACGGCGGGCCGCGCTGGACGAGATCGGCATGGAATGGACGGCAGCGAGGGCGGGTCGGTCGTAGTGGAGGGGTTGCTGGAGGCATTGGCGGGGGCGTCGTCGTCTTCGTGGTTACGGCGTGCGCAGGCCGGGAGGGTGCTCGCTTCGTTCGCCGGGGATCCTGCGGCCGCGCAGGCGCTGGTGGGGCTGCTCTTGGACGTCCAGGACACGGCGGTGACGCGGCGGACGGCCAAGGCCTTGGTACGGGCGGGGACGGCGGTACCGGTCCAGGTTCTTGCGCGGGCGGTGGCCGGAGCCGGTGACAGTCACGGCGACTGGATCCTGGCAGGTGTGCACGATGCGCTCGCGGGGAGTACCGGGATGGCGAACTTCCTGGCCCTGTGCGAAGGGCTGGCCCACGATGCGGAAGCAGCCGTTCGTCAGGGCGGTGCGAAACTCCTGGAGTGGTCACAGAGCACGGGAGGTTGAGGCGGATGTCTGCTGGGGTCTTGTGCGTGTCTCTCCTGCTGGGGAGACGACGTTCCCCTACCTGTGCCGGATTGCAGCCGCCTACGGGCTTGAGGAGAAGGCGCTGCTGTCCTGCTGGAAGGGGGTCGGTCAACGGCCTCGGCATGAGGGCGGGGCGTGGCGGTGGGATGCGGAGGTGCTGCTGAACGCGGCGGGCCGGCGCGCCCTGGTGGGGCTGGGCAGTGCCACGGAGGGCGCGCTGGAGCGGGCGTTGCCGTCCTGGGGTCGGGAGGATCCCAAGCTCGGTGCGCAGCAGGACGTTGTGGAGCGGGCGCTGTGGCGGGTGGGGGGTGCGGTGGTGGGTGCGGTGGCGTTCGGGTGCCGGCTGTGCACAGCACGGCGTACGGGCGGCCCGGTGCGGGTGGTGCGGTATGCGGCGCGGTGGGAGCGGGTGTGTGTGCGGCACGGGCGGTGGGCGTTGGACGCTGACGCTGACCAGCCTCTGGAGTGCCTGGACGTGCGGGGTGTTCCGGAGGTGGGTGTCGCGCATCTGCGGTGGCGGGGTGTGGAACGGCGTGCGGTGCGGGCCGGGGTGGATCCGGGTGAGGTGTTCGGGCTGGCGTATGCGGTGGTGGCTCGGTGGTGGCAGGAGGCGTACCGGTGAGAGGGGGAAAAGATCTGGCCGGAGCGCCTGCACCTGGTCGCCGGCGGGAACGCGGGAGTTGATCTGGAGCGGTGGCGGGTGGTCGGACGCGATCCGGTGTTCTTCCCTGAGGTGGTGGCACACGACCTAGGTGTATTGATCACGAGCGTTGTTGACACTCGGTAGGTCTTGAACATGACGAAGACCTCCGGTGTGGTGGGAGCTGTCTAGGAACTCACCGCACGGAGGTCTTCGTGTCCCACCGTAATGCCCGGCTGACCGTCTTCGGTAGGCGTCTGCTGGTCGAACGGGTCTTGTCGGGCCGTCCGGTTGCCCACGTCGCAGCCGAGATGGGCATATCGCGGGTCACCGCCCACAAGTGGATGCGGCGATGGCGAGCCGAAGGCGAGGCCGGCCTTCATGACCGCTCCAGCCGGCCGCGCACGACACCTCACCGAACGCCGGCCGATATCGAAGCCAAGGTCTGCGGCCTGCGGCAGTCCCGCAAACTGGGACCGGCGAGGATCGGCCCGATCCTGGGCCTCCCGGCCTCGACGGTCCACCGGATCCTGACCCGCCACCGGCTCCATCGGCTGTCCTGGACCGACCGCCCGACCGGCACCGTGATCCGTCGCTACGAGCGTCAGCGGCCCGGCGAACTCATCCACGTCGACGTCAAAAAGCTCGGCCGGATCCCCAACGGCGGCGGCCATAAGGCCCTGGGCCGCCAGGCAGGCCGGGCCACCCGCAGTCAGATGGGCTTCGACTATGTCCACTCCGCCGTGAACGACCACTCCCGCCTGGCCTACAGCGAGATCCACCCCGACGAGAGAGTCGCGACCTGCGCGGGCTTCCTCACCCGCGCGGCCGCCTTCTTCCGCAGCCGCGGCATCACCCGCATCGAACGCGTACTGACCGACAACGCCTGGGCGTACCGCAAAGGCCTGGCCTGCAGGGCCGCCCTGGCCGAACTCGGCGCCGCCGGCAAACTGACCCGGCCCTACCGGCCACAGACCAACGGCAAGGTCGAACGCTTCAACCGCACCCTGCTCGACGAATGGGCCTACCTGCGGCCCTACACCACCAACGACGAGCGAACAGCAGCACTGTCAGACTTCCTTCACACCTACAACCACCACCGCTGCCACACCGCACTCGGAGGCCAGCCCCCGGTCAGCCGCGTCAACAACACTGCGAGTCAATACACCTAGGGCGTTTCTGATGGCTCTTGGACGGTGTCGCGGAGCCAGATGACGATCGCTGCGACGGTGAGGGTGCCGTTGAAGATGTAGTCGCGTTTGT
>NZ_JBEZKB010000065.1:0-6300 GCF_040651475.1 Streptomyces sp. NPDC048442 | reverse complement strand
CGCCCCAGATACCCACGCGCCAGACCCGAACCCGCCAGATACAACTCCCCCGCAACCCCCACCGGCACCGGCCGCAGACCCGCATCCAGGACGTAGACCCGCATGGACTCCAGTGGCCGGCCGATGGGAACGGTGTGCGGGATGTCGGCCGCGGACCTGATCGTGTATGTCGTGGCGAAGGTCGTGGTCTCGGTGGGCCCGTAGCCGTCCACCACGACGAGACCGGGGCAGGCGTCGAGCACCCGGCGCACCGCCGCGGCGGGCACCACGTCTCCGCCCGTCCACACCTGGTTGAGGCGGGCGAGGCAGCCCGGCCCCTCCTCGGCGATCAGCCGGAAGAGTCCTGCGGTCAGCCAGAGCGCGGTGATTCCGTGGCGTGTGATGGTCTCCCGCAGACGTACCGCATCAAGGTCGCCCGGTGCGGCGACGACGATCCGGCCGCCGCCGAGCAGCGGCACCCACAGCTCGTAGGTGGAGGCGTCGAACGCGGTCGGCGAATGCATCAGCACCCGGTCGTGCCCGAACTCGAACCGGCGGTCGGCTGCCAGCGCGGCGATGTCGCGGTGGGTGACGCCGACGCCCTTGGGGAGACCTGTGGAGCCGGAGGTGAACATCACGTAGGCCAGCTGGTCCGGACGTACCGTGACAGCCGGATCGTGCGTGGGGTGGTCGGGTGAGGTCAGGACCGGACCGGCTTCGATCACCGTCAGGTCCGACGTCGGGCCCGACTCCCCGCCCGTCGTGGCGCCGGAGGGGGCGGACACCGCGTCGGTGATCAGAACGTTCGCGCCCGTCTCGGCGAGGATGTGCCGCACGCGGGAATCGGGGAAGCGCGGGTCGAGCGGCACGTACACGCCACCCGCCTTCAGGACTGCCAGTACGGCTGCCACCAGGTCGGACGAGCGCTCCATGCGAAGCGCCACCCGCTCCTCGGGCCGTACGCCGGCGGCGATGAGGTGGTGCGCGAGACGGTTGGCACGGGCGTCGAGCTCACCGAAGGAGAGCACTCCCGTGTCGGAGACGACGGCCTCGCTGTTCGGTGACCAGGCCGCGAGGTCGGCGAAGAGTTCGGGGACCGGCCGGTCCTCGGACTCGTTCTGCTGGGTTTCGTTCCAGGTGACGAGCAGCTGGTGCCGCTCCTGCGCGCCGAGCAGGCAGAGCCGGCCGACGGGGGTGTCGTACTGCTCGGGAGCGTTCTCCAGGAACCGTACGAGCCGGCCCATCAGCGTGTCCGCCGCGGTGGCGTCGAAGAGGTCGGTGCGGAAGTCCAGCCGCAGCTGGAGGCGTTCACCGGGTACGGCAGTGAGGATGAGCGGGTAGTGGGTGGCGTCGTGGCCCTCGATGCCGGTGACGAGGAGCCCGCCCCCGACCTCCAGCACGTCCGGGTCGAGCGGGTAGTTCTCGAACACCACCAGGGTGTCGAAGAGTTCGCCCAGGCCTGCCGTCTGCTGGATGTCGGTCAGGCCGAGGTACTGGTGGTCCATGAGCCCGGCCTGCTGGTCCTGGAGCCTGCCGAGGAGCGCGGCGAGGGTCTCGGACGGGTCCAGCTGGACTCGTACCGGAAGGGTGTTGATGAAGAGCCCGACCATCGACTCGATGCCCGGTATCTGCGGGGGACGGCCCGAGACCGTACCGCCGAACACCACGTCCTGACGGCCGGTCAGCTGACCCACCACCATCGCCCACGCGGCTTGGAAGAGGGTGTTGAGGGTGACCCCTCCGGTGCGGGTGAGAGCGGTGAGCCGCTCGGTGAGGGCGGCCGGGAGGTCCACGGTGACGCGGTCGGGGGCGGCGGGGCTGCCGTCACGGCCCGCGGGGGCCACCAGGGTCGGCTCGTCGAGTCCGTCGAGGACCTGCCGCCAGGCGCTCGTCGCGACGGTACGGTCCTGTGCGGCCACCCACGCCAGGTAGTCCCGGTTCGGGGTCACACGCGGCAGGGCGGCGCCGTCCCCGGAGCTGCCGTACAGCGTCAGCAGCTCCTTGACCAGGACGGGCATGGACCAGCCGTCGAGCAGGATGTGGTGGTTGGTGACGACCAGCCGGTGCTGGTCGGCGCCCGTCCTCAGCAGCGCGAAACGCATCAACGGCGGGCGTGCCGGGTCGAAGCGCACGGCCCGGTCCTCGGTCATCCAGCGGCGCAGTGCCGGCTCGCGCTCCTCCTGGGGAAGAGTCGTCAGGTCGACGTCCTGCCAGGGGAGTTCGAATCCTGCGGGGATGATCTGGAGTGCCGCGTCGAGTCCTTCGTGCCGGAACGCGGCCCGCAGGCCGCCGTGGCGGCCGAGCAGGGCGTGGGCGGCTGCCCGGAGGGCTTCGGCACGCAGCGGTCCCTCGATGTCGAGGGCGAGTTGGACGGTGTAGACGTCGTCGCCCTGCTCGTCGTAGACGGCGTGGAAGTAAAGGCCCTGCTGGAGCGGTGAGAGCGGCAGTACGTCGGTGAGGAGGCCGTACTCGGTCTCGAACCTGTCGAGCTGCTTCTGGGTCACCGAGACCATCGGCCGCAGGTCACTGGGGGTGAGCCCACCCGCATCGGGGTCGGCCGCCTGAGCGGCGAGGGACCGCAGGGCACGGAACCATCCCTCGGCGAGCGTACGCACCTCGTCCTCGGTGAACAGCGCGGTCGGCCAAGACCAGTCGGCGACCAGGCGCGGGCCCTCCGCGTGGTCCTGGGTGACGGCGTTGAGGTCGAGCGCATGAGTGAGACGCATGCCGGGGTCCCGGCCGTCACCGAGGTCGGCGTCGGAGCACAGGGCCCAGTCGGCAGCCGCCCCGCCCTCAGCCGCGTCGAAGCGGCCCAGGTAGTTGAACCCGAGTTGCGGGGTGGGCAGTTGGGACAGAACGCCGGAGGTTTCCGGGTTCAGATACCGCAGCAGGCCGTAGCCGATGCCGTTGTCGGGCAGGGCGTGCAGCTGCTCCTTGACCGCCTTGAGGGCACGGCCGGGGTCACCGGCTCCCGCCGCGTCGAGCCGGACCGGGAACATGCTGGTGAACCAGCCCACGGTCCGGGACGTGTCCACTCCCTCGACAACGTCCTCACGGCCGTGGCCTTCGAGATCCACGAGAACACTGCCGGAGCCCGTGCCGCGCCACTCCGTGACAGCGAGGGTGAACGCGGTGAGCAGGACGTCGTTGACGCCCGCGTGGAACAGGGCCGGAATCTGCGTGAGCAGCGGTCCGGTGATGTCGGCGGGGAGAGTGAGGGAAAGATGCCGGACGGTGGAGGCCGTATCGACCTCCGGGTCCAGCGGCCGGGCACCGATCAGCGGATCCCCACCGGCCAATACGGCTTCCCAGAGGGGGAGTTCGGCCGCACGCTCCGCAGCGAGGGCGTGCAACTCCTGCGCCCAGCGCCGGAACGAGGTACCGGTCGGCTCCAGCTCAGCACCCGCATACGCCTGCGCGAGATCCGGCAGCAGCACCCGCCAGGACACCCCGTCCACCACCAGGTGATGAACCATCAGCAACAGTCGGCCCGCATCCTCGAACCACACTGCCTGGACCATCACCCCGGCCTCCGGAGCCAGCCGCAACTGCGCAGCACGCGCCCCGTCACTCACATCACCACCACCCCGGCACAGCACGTCCCCCGCACGCACCGACCCCGGCCGCGCCACCTCCAGACCCCAGGCACCCTCCACACGGACCACACGCGAACGCAGGACATCGTGACGGTCCAGCAGCACCTGAAGCGCCGACTCCAGACCCTCGAACGTCACCCCCGTAGGCGTCCGCAACACCATCGCCTGGTTGAACCCGTCCGCGGAGCCGCCCAGCTCACGCAGCCACCCCACGATCGGCGTCTCCGCCACCGCCCCCAGACCCGCCTCCGGATCCTCGGCACGCTCCGCCGACACGCCCTGCGCGACCACAGCAAGTGCCTCGGGCGTCCGGTGCTGGAACACCTCACGCGCGGAGAACACCAACCCCGCCCTCCGCGCCCGGCTCACCAGCTGAATCGACACGATGCTGTCGCCACCCAGCTCGAAGAAGCTGTCGTCGGCGGAAACGGAATCGAGACCGAGCAGCTCGGCGTAGATGCCGCAGAGGGTCTCTTCCCGGGCACTGCGGGGCAGCCGCCCCTGACCGGCCCCGGTGTACTCGGGCAGCGGGAGGGCTTTGCGGTCGAGTTTGCCGTTGACGGTCAGGGGAAGCGCGTCGAGGACCACGAAGGCGGAGGGGACCATGTAGTCCGGCAGCGTGGCCCCGACATGCGCCCGCAGCACGTCCAGGGCAAGAACCCCACCGGGTGCGGGGACGAGGTAGGCGGCCAGGCGCTTGACGCCGGGCTGGTCCTCCCGCACGACCACCGCGACCTGGCCCACCGTGTCGTGGCCGCCCAGAACGGTCTCGATCTCACCGAGTTCGATCCTAAATCCGCGCACCTTCACCTGATCGTCCGTACGGCCCAGGTACTCCAGCTCACCGGTACGGGACCAGCGCACCACATCACCCGTGCGGTACATCCGGTCCCCCGCCGCACCGTGCGGGTCGGCGACGAACCGCTCCGCCGTCAGCCCCGGGCGACCGAGATACCCCCGGGCCAGTCCCGCACCCGCGACATACAACTCCCCTGCCACTCCCGGTACGACCGGACGCAGAGCACCGTCCAGAACGTAGGTACGGGTGTTGAGCACAGGGGTGCCGATCCCCGGAACACCGGATCCGGCCGCCAGCGGCGCGGACATCGTGGCCGCAACCGTCGCTTCGGTGGGCCCGTACGCGTTGACCATGCGCCTCCCCGGCGCCCACTGGTCCACCAGCTCCGCCGACGTGGCGTCGCCTCCGACGATCAGCGAACGGAATCGCGGGAAGCCGCCCTGCGCAACACTCGCCAGCGCCGCCGGCGGAATCAAAGCGTGGGTGATGTCCTGCGAGACCAGCACCTGGGCCAGTACCTCACCGGCCAGCGGACCCGGCGCGGGCACCACCAACGTGGCACCCGCCGCGAACGTCATCACCAGTTCCAGCACCGACGCGTCGAAGCTCGGCGAGGCGAACTGCAGCACCCGGCTCTCCGCGTCCACCGCGAAACGCTCCACCCCGGTGGCCGCGAAACTCCCCACACCACCGTGCGTGACCACCACACCCTTGGGGCGGCCCGTCGACCCCGACGTGTAGATCACGTACGCAGGACTGGACGGGGACACCACCGCACCGGGCCGCGCAGCCGACACCTCGTCGTCCAGCGCGGGCAGTTCCCTCAGGACAAGGACCGGATGTGCGTCCTGAAGCATGTAGGCGATCCGCTCTGCGGGGTAGTCCGGGTCCACCGGCAGGTACGCCGCTCCCGCCTTCAGCACCGCAAGCTGCGCGATCACGATGTCCACGGAACGCGGCAGCACCAACGCCACCACACCCTCCGGGCCCACGCCCCGGCCCATCAGCCAGTGCGCCAAGCGGTTCGCCCGCTCCTCCACCTGCGCGTACGACAGCACCAACCCCGCACCCGCCACGGCCGGCGCGTGGGGAGTCCGCTCCACCCAGGCCTCGAACAGACCGTGGAACGACACCGGCTCCGCCGCGTGGCGCTCCCCCGCCCACGACCCGAGCACCAGCTCCCGCTCGCCGGACGACAGGACCTCCACCTCGCCGACCCGTATCCCCGGATCGGCGCTCACCGCTTCCAGCACCTGCACCAGCCGTCCGGCGATGTCCTCCACCGACACCCGGTCGAAGAGGTCGACCGCGAACTCCACGCTCCCCGCCAGACCGTCCGCCGCCTCGGCGAGAGTGAACGAGAGGTCGAACTTCGCGGTGTCCAGACGGACCGGCTGCCGGCTCACTGCCACGCCGGGCAGTTCGAGTTCGGCCGACGGAATGTTCTGCAGCTGCAGCGACACCTGGAAGAGCGGGTGGCGGGCCATGGAGCGGGCCGGGTTGAGGACCTCCACCAGCCGCTCGAAGGGCACGTCCTGGTTCGCGTACGCCGCCAGGTCCGTCTCCCGGACCCGCTCCACCAGCTCGCGGAACGTCGGATCACCCGAGAGGTCCGTACGCAGCACCAGCGTATTGATGAAGAACCCGACGAGATCGTCCAGCGCCTCGTCCGTACGCCCGGCGACGGGCGACCCGAGCGCGATGTCCGTGCCGGCGCCGAGGCGGTGCAGCAGGGTGGCGAGTGCCGCCTGGACGACCATGAACAGGCTCGTGCCGGTCGTCCGGGCGAGTTCGCCGAGCCGGGCGTGGAGTTCGGCCGGGACGTGGAAGTCGACGGTGTCGCCTCGGTGGCTCATCTCCGCCGGACGCGGACGGTCCGCGGGCAGCGTCAGCTCCTCCGGCAGCCCCGCCAGCGCACCCCGCCAG
>NZ_JBEZKB010000064.1:0-8205 GCF_040651475.1 Streptomyces sp. NPDC048442 | reverse complement strand
CCCGGTGAAGGTCTCCACCCACAATGCCTCGGCCAGCAACACCCCGCGCATACAAGGGAGATGCCCGCACAGAGGGCTTGTGCAACAACTTTTAGAAGGAACGGGAAGAAATGACCGATACCAACGCCCGCAGGGCCACATTCCTCTTCGCCTCGGCTCGTGCTGACGCCTCGCGCCGGTGTAGTTCGTCGAGCAGTGAACTCATCGCCACCTCCTCGGCCCCGTCCTCAGACAGTAGGAGGAGACCCGTCTCAGCCACAGCCCGAACTGCAACTGCCCACGTCAGTCTGTCCCTCCACGAGAACTAGGCTCATACAAGATATTCGTAACCATGTCGGTTCGGTCGAGGAGTGCGGGGACAGGGTAGTGATTTCCACGCGGTCCCGGGCAGGAGCCGCGGTCTGTACCGGCTGCGGCCGTGACGGCGAAGCCGCTCACCCCAAGGACGAGCTCGTCAAGGTGCGCCGTTGAACTCGTTCCAGGGATCGGCGCGACATGCGGGCCCAACGCCAGCAACCAGTGCAGAGCCGCATCCAGCAGCGAGCTCTTAGCGAGCGTCCCCGCGTCCAAGGGCCGGTAGGGCACGAAGGGGATGTGCCGGTCCCGGCACACCTCGACGACCGGGTCGTACCGGTCATTCATGTGCAGCACGTTCTGCACGGCCGCCACATCGACCACCGTGGACGCAAGACGCAGCTCCTCCACGGAGACCTTCGACAGGCCTATGTGCTTCACCTTGCCCTCCTGCTGGAGCGCGGCCATCGTGTACAGCTGGTCCATCAGCCCTACTTCGGGGTCGATCCGGTGTAGGTAGCAGAGGTCGAGGCGATCGACCCCCAGCCGGCGAAGGCTTCCCTCGACCGAAGCACGCAGGTACTCGGCCCGCCCGTGCGGCACCCACACATCCGGTGCGGGACGCAAGAAGCCCACCTTCGTGGCGATGAGGAGGTGTTCCGGGTAAGGGTGGAGAGCTTCGTGGATCAGCTCCTCGACGGTGTGCGGGCCATAGGCGTCCGCGGTGTCGAGGTGAGTGATTCCCTGGGTGAAGACGGCGCGGCGCAGCAGGCTGACGGCCGCGTCATGGTCGGAGGGCGTTCCCCAGGTTCCGGGCCCGGTCAGGCGCATGGTGCCCAGGCCCAGCCGGGACACCGTCTTTCCGGCGATGGTGATAGTGCCGCCGGGCGAAGAGAGATTCACACGACCACCCCCAGCACAGTGTCGACCGCGGCACGGATTGCCAGTTCCTTCGCTTCGGCGGTCCCAGCAACCCGTACGTGCGGTACACCCGCACCGTTCAGGACCGTATGGCAATGCCGGTCCACGAGCGTGCGGTACCGCGGGTTGTAGTCGTGCTGGGCGGCGACGGGCTGCGCCGGGTCGAGGACGGTGGCGAACAGCACCACGTACCGTCCCGTTTACGTCTCGGCGAGGGCGCTCAGCTGCTCCAGTTCCCACGGCCCCGGTGCATCGCCCCGGAACTCCAGGGCGGGTCGACGGTGACGACGATGCGTGCCAGGTCGATCCCCCTGAACTGGGCTGCACTGATGCGGTTGTTCGTGATCCACGACCACTCCCACACGCCGCCGTCCTGCGGGCGCGGCTGCTGCATGTACAGCGACCACCAGACGCGTTCGCCCACCGAGCGGCGAATCTCCGCGAGGGCGTCGTGGTCGTACCGCTCGGGCCACAGCGGAGTGCTGATGTCACGGCCAAGAGCGTCGCCCTCGGCGAGGGCGAGCGCGGGCAGGTCGATGACCGTCCACCGGTCGCCCTCGTCCGCCAGGACGCGGCCGGCGAGGTCGTCCTCGTCCCACCGGGTCTGGATGAGGATGACGGAGCCGCCCGGCTCGATACGGGTGAGGAGGACGGCCTGCCACCACTCCCACAGCCGCTTGCGCATGGTCGGCGAGGACGCCTCGGCGGCGTCCTTGATCGGGTCGTCCACCACCGCGAGGTGGGCGCCCTTGCCGGTGAGGCCGCCACCGACACCGGCCATGACGGCCCCGCCCTCCGTCCCGGCGAGGTCGAAGCGGTTCGCGGCGGACGAGCCGGGACGGAGGCTGATGCCGAGCTGGGGGCTGTAGTTGAGGATCGCGTCGCGAATCCACCGGCCGTGGTCGTCGGCCAGGTCGGAGGAGTACGAGGCGATCATCACCCGGTGTTCTGGACGCCTCCGCCGGTACCAGAGCGGCGCCCACCGTGCGGCCCTTCGGCTCTTGCCGTGCCGCGGGGGCAACGTCAGCAGGAGCTTCGTTGGCTTTCCGGCGGCGACACGCTCGAACGCGGCGTCGATCTTCGCCAGGTGCGGGGCCTGCATCTCCCGGCCGTCGGTGAGGACCGACGCCATCGCACCGGGGGAACGGTCCATCGCCGACTCGCGTTCAATGCGTACGAGCTGGGCGCGGAGCTGTGGGATGGAGGCTGCGGCTATCTCGCGGCGTTGGTGCGCGGGAAGCGACCGGTACAGGGTGAGGACCGCAGCCTCATCAGCCTTCGGCCCCCTCGCCCTCGGAGGATCCGGCGAGAGCAATCAGGCGCTCCAGCTCAGCCAGGCCCGCCGTCTCGACCTGCACCGCACCACCGTCAGGCCCGGACAGTTCCGTACGGACAGGCCGGTCGAGACCGAGGAGGCGGCTGCTGCGCTCGATGATCCGCACCGCACGGTCAACGGCCTGGTAGTCGCCGGAGCGCATCGCGGCCCGGTAGACCGTGAAGAACAGTCGCTCCAGTCGCTCCACCATGAGCTGGCGGAGTTCGTCGCTGTTCCCGTCGAGGACGGTGGTGCGCTCCAGGAGGGCCTTGGAGACGTCCTTGCACGCCAGCTCGATGAGGCGTTTGTCCGTGGGGGGTTCCTGGCCGCGCTTGTACTTGTCGATGCCGTACCCCTGCGGGTACGCGACACCGTCGGTGTTCACCGACGGGTCGGCGGCGAGCTTGCGGGCGATGGTCAGCCAGTCGACACCGGCGAGCTTGAGGTCGATCGCATCCGCGGGGCGCTGGGTGATCGCAGCCCTGATCGCCCGGTTGGGGCGGCCCATGAACAACTCCCGGACCCCACGCCGCCCTTCCATGATCCTGTAGCGAAGACAGGCGCGGAGGGCTTCGCCCCGCGCCCGAGGAGGCGCGGGGCGGACAGCGCCGGGCTAGATGTGCTTGCCCAGCGTCCAGTGGGTGAGGCGATCCACGAGGTCGAGGATGTGGCGCCGCGGTCCGGCGGCGACGAACGGGAACACGACGAACGCAGGGATGAAGGCGATCACCGCGCACAGGGCCGGGATCAGGCGGACGGTGATCGTCAGGAAGTCGACGAGGGCGCGCAGAGTGCGGCCCTGGGTGAGGACGTCGAGGAGGCGGTCGAACATGTCGGGCTCCTAAGGGGTCGGCGAAACGACCTGGCTAACCGTCTGAAGGCGTACGTCTCCCTCAGATGGTGCCGTCGCATCTGGCGACAGCAGCCGGGTCATCGACCGCACCCCCTGGCCCGCTTGCTGCGAGTCAGGGGCGGGGTCTACGCCGCTCCCTCATGTGCGCCTCCGGTGGCCCGAGTTGGGCTCTTGCTCGTGGGGCCGTCGTGTGATGTCTGACGGCCCGGAGAGATTACCGGGCCGTCGACAGTGTTCGCAAGAGGATTGGTGAGCCTGGAGGCTCAGTTGTATGACGGTGTCCTATGTGGTGAGTCGGACGAGGCGTTTGTAGCAGCACAGGGCTGCGGCGAGGCCGAGAAAGGCCAGGTAGTTGGAGGGGCGGGGTTCGTAGCAAGGGCAGAGCCGACGGTGGCCGGTCAACCACGACGTCATCCGTTCGATCACCCACCTACGTCGGCCGAGGCGTTCGCTGGACTCGATACCTTGGCGCGCGACGCGGACGCCGATGTGCTTGCCCCATAACCAACTCCGCAGGTGGGGGACGTTCGGCCTCCTTCTTTTGCCCGCACGTGTGCGGGGTCCAACACGACATCAATGAGCCTGGCGTCGTCGAGGCGATGCACCACTGCTTCGTGGAGGCGGCCCCAGACGCCAGCTCTCGACCAAATCGTGAAGCGGCGGTGCACCGTCGACTTCGACACCCCGAAACATGGCGGCATCGCCCGCCAGGAGCAGCCGCTGACCAACACATAAATGATGGCCGCGAACAGCGTCTCATCAGGCGTGTCCGGCGTTCCGCCACCCTGCGGCCGCATCTTCGACGGCGGGATGAGAAGCTTCGCAATCTCCCACAACCCGTCCGGAATAATCCAACTCCACGTCTCCTGAACGATGTTGAACCGTCCAACCCAGACTCACCACGTAGGACACCGTCTTAGCGGGTCGTGCTGGTTGGCGTGCACCTCCCACTTCCCACTCCCAACGATGCCTTGCCGCATGCAGTGTGCGATCTCGTTGGGCGGGGGCCAGGGGTGGCACGAGGGTGCGGTATCAGGGGGCGATCGGCTTGCGGAGCTCGTCGTGGATTCTGCTGGTCTCCGCCGCTGCTTGTTCGAGCGGGCCTGATGGCTTGAACTCGACACTGCCCGTGGTGTTTTCGTCGGCCCACGCGCACGCGGTCTTGTCACCGCCGTCGCCGTAGGTCCCTGTTGCGCAGCTGAAGACGACGTTCGATCCGGGGACCCGGATCTCCCTGGGTGGTGTGATGCAGTTCGCCTTGTCGGTCCCGAGGCGGCCTTTGATGCCGTCGTCCCGGTGCTTCTTGGGGTTCTTGAGCCGGCCGTGCATGCCTGTGACGTACAGCTCCTTGAAGGCAACGGATTCGGCCGCCTTGGCGTTGGTCACGGTGTAGGTGCCGATGAAGTCCCGGGCGTCCTTCCGGTCCGCAGTGTCAACAATGTTTCCTGCGAAGAGTCTCCCTTCCAGCTCGTACGCACCCCCCTCCAGCGTGGACGAAGGGTTGAGTTCGTACTTCGCCGCAGGGAACGGTCCGCCCGGGTCTTTGAGCGCGTATATGGCGTAGACCGGGATGCCGACCAGGAGCAAGGCGCCCGCGACACCGGCGAATACGGTCCCGGCGCGCGCCCGTCGCGGCGAGGCAACCTGGCCCGGGGGTTCGGCGCGCGGGACGGCGTCGATGGTCCGGGCACTCGCGATGCCGCCGAGGACCGGACCGTCCGACCCGGCTGTCAAGTCTGTTCCACTCCGCTCCTCCGGCACCTCGTGTACGTGCGCTACCGCCGCCGCGCTACGAGTTGGGGAGTAGTCCCCCGCCACCCCGACATCCGGCGCGAGCGCGTCCAACAGCACCTCGGGCGTCGGCCGTTGCGCCGGGTCCTTGGCCAGGCAGGCTGCGACCACCGACCGTAGTCCCTCCGGTACCGCCTCTAGGTCGGCCTCCTCGTGCACCGACCGATACATCAGCCCCATCGGCGTCCCCGCCCCGAACGCGCTTCCGCCCGCCGCCGCGACCAGCACCGCTCCGAGCGCGAACACATCCGCCGCGCTCCCGACGTCGAGCCCCTGGGCCTGCTCGGGTGCAAGGAAGCCGGGGGTGCCGAAGGCCGCCCCGGTGGAGGTCAGCCGGGTCGACTCCAAAGCGCGGGCGATACCGAAGTCGAGGACCCGGGGTCCGTCTTCGGCCATGATGATGTTGCCCGGTTTGAGGTCGCGGTGCACCAGGCCGCAGGCGTGCACCGCCTGAAGGGCCTCCGCCAACGCCGCTCCGAGCAAACGCAGTTGAAGCTCTGCCATCGGCCCGCGTTCATCAAGCAGATCCGACAGCGTCGGCCCCGGTATGTAGGCGGTCGCCAGCCAGGGGGCGGCGGCCTCCGGGTCGGCATCCACGACCTGCGCAGTGTGGAACCCACCCACCTTGCGGGCCGCCTCCACCTCAGCCCGGAACCGTGCCCGGAAGTGGGGGTCGTCGGCCAGCTCGGCCCGGGCCACCTTGACGGCCACCGTGCGGCCGCCGCGCGAGCGGGCCAAGTACACCCGCCCCATGCCGCCCGAGCCCAGCTCGCGCTCCACGACGTAGCCGCCAATGCGCCCCGGCAGGTCCACGCCACCCGCTCCCCACCCCATGCGTCACACACTCCCCTGTTGCGTCACCGCGCGCCAGTATGGCCGACCATGGCGGCGGACACAGCCAAACCGAAGCGGAACCATGGCACCGGCAAATCGCGTGCCGCGGCCCGCGGCCAGAACTTCGTCGTACGGGACGACCCCCCGCGGCGTCGGGTATGTGCCGGTGGGTCTTGAGCCACCATCCGAACTGCCAGTTCCGGCAGGTGCGGTAGCGGCGCCCGGACCGCAGGGGCGCGTCCAGCGGGATGCTGTGCTCGCCCCACCCGGTGACGGGGCGGGCATGGGTCAGCTTGACCGTCAGACCGGCGACGGTGGCGTCTCCCTCCCAGGTTTCGCCGGGTGCGTACTCGAACGCGAGGTGCGCGTTGCGGACCCAGTCCCAGGGGGTGGGCAGTGCGCACAGGTACCAGGCGGCGGGCGGGTTGTGTGCCGGCAGCAAGAGCGTCTGGGCGCGTCGGCGGTGGCTGACGTCGTGGCGGTCGCACTCGGCGAACGTCTTCAGGCAGTGCTGTGTGAGGTCGACTTCGCGGACACCTGCCAGTCACATGATGCGGTAGGTGTCGGTACGGCTCGTAGTCCTGAACCTTGTAGCCCTCGCCGCGCAGGTGCCGGGCGTAGACCCCGTGACCGGCCCCGAAGTCCACGATCCTGGTAGAGGCGGTGATCCGAGGGCGGACGAGCCGTTCCCACACCTCGGACTTGTAGCGGACCTGTCGGCCTTCGCCTTCGAGGAGTGCTCACGCAGCCGATTGGGCTGCACGATGTGCTGGTTCCATACCGGGGCCTGCTCCTCCAGGCCAGACCAGTCGTACACGCCGTACTCACCGGTGAGGTCCTGCACCAGCTCACCGGCATCCGAGGACGCACAGGTCCAGGCGAGGACGTCGAACCTCTGCGTCTTGGCGACGGCCGCGTACTCGGCGTTCAGGACCACACGCCCCTGGTCATCGATGACGACGGACCCCCATGCCCCGTGTGCGGCGGTCATGAACGCGATCGCCTGCTGGAAGGGCACGTTCTTCGACTCGGCGACCTCGATGGACTGCCACGGAATCCAGCACCACTGGCCGATCGGCCCCGGCTCGGCATAGACGAGAGAGGACTCGGTCTCGACCCGGTTGTGCAGGAGGTTGAACTTGATCTCGTCCTGGAGGCGGACCTTCTGCGGCAGGATTCATCGCCGGAGTCGTCTCCTGCCCGATCGCCTTCAGACCCTTGGTCCTCTGGTGGCCGGCGACGAGAGTTCAGTCCGCGTTGAGGATGACCGGCTTCACGACACCGTGGCGGCCCAGCGACCCCTGGAGGCGGACGAAGGACTCGGGGGAGAGACGGCGCGGGTTGAAGTCCGCAGGGCGCAGCTTCGCCAGCGGGTAGGCGGGATCGAAGCGGACGCCGAGGCTGCGGGTCATGCGACGGCCCATTCGGACGCGTGGTGCTCCTTGTTGAGGACGTGCCATCCGAACCCGAGGTCCCTGTCCTGGTCGGCCACGAACCGCTGGTAGAGGGCGTCGAGGAGTTCGACCTCGGCCTGGGTGATGCGCACCCCGGGTGGAGGGCCACTGCATGTATCCCCACTGGAGGTAGTCGACGGTGGCGGCGGCCCCGGTGCCGGCGCCGTCGGACGGCAGCTCGATCGGGGCGGGCAGGGCGGTGGTGTCGAGGAGGTCGTCCACCTGCTCCTGGTCGTAGCCGGTGCCCTCCAGGTCGGGCAGCTCGGAGAGGACTTCCGCCAGGAGAGCGGTGTCGTATTCGGCAAGGTCGTTGGTGCGGTTGTCGACGATGACGATCTTCGCCGCCGCGTCGTCGTCCACGTCTAGCCAGGTGACGGCTATCTGCTCCCAGGTCAGATGCCGGGCAGCCCTCAGGGTGTGGTTGCCCGCCAGGACTTCGTTCGCCCGGCCGGTCAGGGTGCCCTTGTTGACGGCGATGGGCCGGTACTGGCCGTTTGCGGACAGGCTTGCGCAGATGGCGCTGAGGTCGCCGGTGCGCGGATTGCGGTGGTAGGCGTGAGGTCGGCCAGAGGCTCCGCGAGGTCTGCCAGCGAGGCCGGGATACGGGCTTGAGACACGACAAGGCTCCAGCCCCGCGCCCACTTACGAGCCTAAGAAGCCATCTCATTTGGCGACTCGGCGGTAGCAGATGAGGGTGCAGGCGATGCTGGCGAAGGCGAGGAAATGGGTGGCCTTGCGTTCGT
>NZ_JBEZKB010000063.1:0-12717 GCF_040651475.1 Streptomyces sp. NPDC048442 | reverse complement strand
AGCTCACCGTCCTGTCGCAGGTCCGGCGCGGTCGTCAGGCGCAGCACATCAGGGTCATCCAGGTATCCGACTGCGAAGGGCAGATTGGTTCCGAGCTTCTGGGCCGAAGCCGGGAGCCCGGATGAGTGGTGCGTATTGCGGTGGCTTGGAAATTGTTCAGCGGCCAGTAGTTCGTTGACTGTGGTGGCGCGGGTCGCCTCACACATGCTGACGGTCCGGCCTCCGCTTGGACACCGACGATCGCGGCCGACGGCGAGATCCGCGAGGGCGCCTGGGTCGCCGATCTCGCCGGCGACGTCCTGGACGGCTGGCCGAAGGGCATGCGGCTGATCGTACCCAAGAAACGGCTGCATCCCGGAGCCCAGTTGCGGCTTACCGAGACAGACGGGCTGCGACTGACGTGCTTCGCGAGGAACATGAGCAGCCGGCCGATCGCCGAGCTTGAGCTCTGTCACCGGCTACGAGCCCGCGCGGAGGACCGGATCCGGGCCGCCCGGGCCACCGCCTGCGCCCTCTGCCCCTGAAGCGCACCGCCCAGAACCGCGTCTGGCTTGAGATAGTGCAGGTCGTTTTGGGCCCGCTGGCCTGGATAGCGATGCTCGCTCTCACCAGCAAGGCCCGGCTTGCGGAAGCCGGGCGCCTGCAGTTCCGCCTGTTCACCGCGGCCGGACAACTGGTCACCACCGGCCACCACCAAATCTTCCGCCTTGCCCGGCAGCGATCCTGGACCAGCCACATCATCACCGCGCTCAACCGGCTCGCTCAACTACCGAACGCCGGCTGTCCGGCGCATCTCCGCCCCGTCCTGTGACCACCGCGCTCACCCCGGCAACAACGGAAGCCGGCATCCACCCGGCGCGCGAGTCGGGGCACCGGCATGCCCGCTATTCCGGCAGACAAAGCAAAACGGTCCGCCGACTCCGTCAGCAGACCGTCACGCAAGATTGAGGCTAGCCCGTGAACTCCCGGTTGCCGAGGTGCTGGGGACGCGGCTTGGGCGCGGCGTACGGCTCCTCGAGCCTGTTCTCCACGCTGTTATAGACGATGAAGATGTTGGAGCGCGGGAACGGCGTAATGTTGCCGTTGGAGCCGTGCAGCAGGTTCGAGTCAAACATCACTGCCGAGCCGGCGGGACCGGTGATCTGCTCTATTCCGTGGCGCTCCGCCATTTCCGTGAGATGGTCCTGGCCGGGCGAGCCGACGGTGATGCGGTGCACGCGCAGCGACTCCTTGTGAAACTCGGGCGGCGTCTCGCCGACCGACGGTATGAACGTCTTGTGCGTGCCCGGCATCACCAGGAGCGGGCCGTTGAAGGGGTGGTTCTCGCTCAGCGCGATAGACACGCTGAAGGCGCGCGGGCGGGGCATACCGTCCTCGGCGTGCCATGTCTCGAAGTCCGAGTGCCAGTCGAACTCGGCGCCGCCGAAGCCAGGCTTGTAGTTGACCCGGCTCTGGTGAATGTAGACGTCGGAGCCGAGCACCTGCCGGGCTATGTTGATGAGCCGGGGAGAGTGCAGCAGCTGGTTGAATACCTCGCTGACCTTCTCGACCTCGAACACTGAGCGCACCCGGTCGGAGTCCGGCTCCATCACCACGCGCTCGCTGGTCCGCAGGGCTGAGTCCCTCCCCAAGCGCTCCAGTTCGTCACGGAAGGCCTTCACCTCGTCGGCGGACAGGAGGTTGTCGAGAACGAGGTAGCCGGTGGACTCGTAGCGGCCCACCTGCTCTTTGCTTAGGGGGCCCGGGTGCTCGCCCCACACGCTGGGGTCCTTACGCGGCTGGGGTACAGCTTGGCCATCGACACGGGTGGGGTACAGGTCGGTGCGTACGGTGGTGGTCATGCTGCGGGTCCTCCTTCAGAGGGGGCGTAGTGGTGGGGAGGGTGGCCGGGAGATCGACCGTCGTCTCAGGTGGCCTCCTCTTCAGTGAGCAGCGGGTAGACACCGTCCCCGTCGTGGTCCTCCCGACCGGTGACGGGCGGGTTAAACACGCAAATGAAGCGAGAGTCGCTCTTGGGACGCAGGGTGTGCCGCTCGTGGCCGTCGAGGAGGTACATCGTGCCGGGAGTGATCAAATGCTTCTCCCCCGTCTCCTCGTTGGTCAGTTCCGCCTCGCCCTGGACGCACAGGCACGCTTCGATGTGGTTCGCGTACCACCACATTGGCGGTTCCGCGCCGGCATAGACCGTGGTCTCGTGCAGCGAGAATCCGACCCTTTCTTGGGCTAGGACGATGCGCTTGCTCTCCCAGGTACCGGACGCCGACTTCACGTGGCGTTCGGTCCCCTCGAGGTCCTCGAGCGAACGGACAATCATGGTGCGAGTTCCCTTCCTGGTTTCGCGGACGGCGTGAGCAGGCCGGTACTGACTGATGTTCTGCGATCTATGCGGCCCGTGAGAAGGGGATAGCGTTGGACTGATTCGGCCCTGGCATGTTCCGTCCGGCGTACTCTGATCTCGGCTGCATCCAGGTGCAGGCCCGATTAGGCCAAAACCGCTTACGGCCACTCGCCACCTCTTCCTTCGCTGCGCGTGGGCTCGGAGTATCGAAAGCCCCACAAAGTCATCATCGCGACATGCTAGCGACGGAAGGTCGAGTCATCATGAAGATTGTTGTTGACGCAGGGAAGTGCCAGAATCATGGCCAGTGCGCCATTTCGGCTCCAACCAACTTCGAGCTCGATACCAACGGGAAACTTCAGTATCGAGAGGCTTTCGACGAAGAAAACATTATCGACATCGAAGATGCTATCGATGCCTGCCCACTTCAGGCGATCTTCCTGAATTAGGATGCCCGTGTCTGAGATGAAGCCGATCATCGGCATCGTGGGTTCGGGTATAGCAGGATTACGGGCAGCCAGCGCAATACTTAAGTGCATGGCTGGTGCTAGGATTTTCATCTTCGGCGACGAGAATCATCGTACATATAATCGGCCCGGACTTACGAAAAAACGCTATCCGGAATCGAAGTCCTCTGATTTTGCCATCCTCGAGGATTTGCTGGTCACGGGAGTCGAAAATGACGCTCTCAACTGGCGCCTTGGTACCAGAGTCGAAACATCGGATTTGCGCGAGAAGGTACTACGTCTGAGTACAGGTGAGACGTTCGCATACGACCGGCTGGTGATTGCCACAGGCGTGCGCCCGCGGACCTCAACCGCCAATAGGGCATGTGAGTGCCGCACGCACAAAACTCTGCGCGATTTGGACGATGCCCGGTCCATCCACCGAGATCTACAGGAAAATAAAAGGGTCACAATTGTGGGCGCCGGATTCATTGCCTGCGAACTCGCGTCACTGGCTAAAGAGTACGCTTGTGACGTGACGATGTTGGAAACGCTCCGCCAGGGCCCGTTTGAAGGTGTGTTGGGAGAACGTATTTCCACCATACTCGCGCGTTGGCTCGTTCGGAACGGCGTGACGTTCTTGACAGGCAACGCTGCGCGGGAAAAATTACGTGATCATCCCGCGAATCAATCGCTCTTCATTGAGGCGACCGGAAGCGTGCCCAACGTCGAATGGCTGTACGGGAATGGCCTGGATCTGTCTGACGGAGTACGCGTAGATAAGTACATGTGTGTACCAGGCTACGCAGACGTTTTCGCTGCCGGGGACATCGCGCGATACCCAGATCCGCGGGCGCTGGATAGTATTACGCGTATGGAATTTTGGAAGAACGCGATCGACACTGGAGATCTTGCAGGTAGGTCCGTGGCATCATCTCTGAGTTACGACGCAAAGGTTTCACCCATTGGATACTTCCCGAACGCGACCACGGAGATTTGCGGGCTGCGCATTCAGATCGCCGGGAAACCCAAAACATCGGATTCCATGGAAATTGTCTACGGGGATCTGAACCGGCCCGATCACGGAGTACTCGTCCGGTTTCTACTCAAGGGCGCGATGGTCGGCGTCGCTTATATGGATACAGGCGCCCGCTTGAACAGCGCCTACATCAAGCTTCTGACGTCGTTGAAGCGGGGTTAACCTCGATCTTTCGTGACGGGCCGTCGGATTCTCCGGCGGCCCGTTTCGGCTTGTCGGGTCGGTGACGGGCAGGCCGGTGACCCGGCTGCCGCGTCGGCCGGATTCCACGGCTCCGGTCGGGGTGGTGGGGCTCGCAGAGACGGGAACTGGCTGGTCAGCCTGGGTTTGGAAGTGCGTCGAGTCACTGGATCGCGCTGGTGATCGCGTCTGTCCAGGGCCAGTGGCGGGTGAATCTCAGGTGCCGGCGGCGGCTGGTGGTGACGAGCTAGGCGGCGGCGGAGAACAGTCGCAGCCGCAGGCGGTGGGGCTCTCAGAGGCGGGGTTTGCCGGTCAGGGAGAGCATCGGCAGCCAGGCCAGTAGGTCAAGGGCGAGCTGGACGATCTCCAGCCAGATCTGGTTCTGCGTGGTGTCGTGCAGGGGCAGGTTGCGCAGGCTGGTGGCGCGTGCGTTGCGGATACGGTCCTCGGCCCGCGCGCGCTGGCGGTGGCGCAGTTCGAGTGCGGCGATCCGAGTATCGGTGGTGTCGGTGGTGTTGGTGGCGAAGCAGGTCAGCCGCAGTCCGTCGGCGTCGGTGAACCGCAACTGGGCGCCTGGGTGGGGACGTTCTTTGCGGACGATCAGCCGCATCCCCTGCGGCCAGCCCTGCAGGACGTCGCTGGTGAGTTCGGCGGTCCAGGCGCCGTCGCGGATCTCGCCTCCGGGTTCGACGGCGGGGGTCCAGGCGGAGGCGGGGACCTTCAGGACGGCCTGGTGAATGGCGTCGGTGAGAGTCATCCCGACCGAGTAGGACAGTCACCGGCCCCGCTTTGCGAGCCAGGCGACGAACTCGTGGGTGCCGCCCGCGGAGTCCGTGCGGATCAGGGTGGACCGGCCGCGCCGGTATCGCATGGGGAGCTGGGCCAGGGCGAGGCGGGTGGCGGTGATGTGATCGGTGGCGGTATTGCTGCCCGCGTTCCGGGGCCGTAGCAGGGCTGCCACCGGCTCTCCGGTGCTGCCGCGTCCGTGGTCGACGAAGCCCATCAGCGGATGATGCCCGTAGGTCTTCTTCCAGGTCGCAGCGGCGTCCTGCTTGTCGGAGTGGGCCAGGACCGGCGCCCCGTCCAGGTCCACGATCACCTGACCGTCCGCGTCCGGCGCGGAGGCACCGGCCAACTTCCAGACGTGTTCGCGTACTTCGGCCCGGGCCGACCGGGTCGCGGTCAGCGTCTTCGGTCCGTCCGCGGCGAGCTTGTCGATGAGCCGGGAGACGGTCGGGTCGGAGGCCACCGGCCCGAACACGGCCGGCTCGGCCCGCAGCATCCCGGCATCGGCCAGGCAGTCCCCGCCGAGCGCGACCGCCAGGGCCACGTCCAGCAGGATCTTCCCCGGATCGTGCGCCGCCCGGGGACGCCGCCACGGCGCGAGCGCCGCCGATATCGCGGTGTCCAGGCCGCTCCTGCGGATGGTCTCGACCAGCAGGACCCCTCCGGCCTGGGAGACCACCGCCCGGCCACCGCCCTCGATACGGACACGCGGATAGGATTCGATACGCTTCTTCACCTGAGGAGTGCTTCTTTCATGCGACGACCTGGACCTTAGACAAGTCCCATCGTTGCAGGTCAGGAGCACTATTCGCGTTTCCGATCACGCATCGGACACCCAGCCACGTGAAAGCCCGAGGCTAACGCGGCGACTGTCCGAGTGACTCGACCGGAGCAAGTCCTCCTCCGGCTGTCCGGTCGCGGTACAGCATGGCTGCTGCAGTCTCCGGCTCGCTTTCTTGCTGATCTGGTGCACTCGCCGGGCCGCGCGCTGGACCGATGCCGCATCCGGCGCGGCACGGCCGCGCGTCCTGACTGCAGGGATTCCTTGAGCGCGGCGACGGCCGGGAACATCTCCGGGTCGCTCTTGCTGCGGAACGTCTGCCAGCGGGCGAGCTTGCGCAGCGTGTGGTGCGCGGTGTCCATCAAGGCATGCTCACCTTGCTGCCATCGCGCCACCCGGTCCACGGAAGACGGTCCGGTAGGCGCTAGGCGAAGTGCCGAGCGCCGTGTGGAAGTGCTGACGGAGATTGGCGGCCGTGCCGAGGCCCGCCCGCTCGGCCACCCGGTCGACCGGTAGGTCCGACTCCTCCAGCAGTTCGCGGGCGTGTTCGATGCGCTGCTGGGTCAGCCAGTTCATCGGCGTAGTGCCGACCTCCTCGCGGAAGCGGCGCGTGAAGTTCCGTACGCTGGTGGCTTCCTGAGCGGCCATCTCGTCAAGGGTGATGGGCTCTCCGAGCCGCTCCAGGGCCCACCCACGCGCGGCCGCGGTGGAGGGCGACGACAACTCCGGCACGGGACGGCGTACATACTGCACTTGCCCTCCTTCCCGGTGTGGTGGCACGACAGTGCGTCGGGCGACGTCGTTGGCGACGGCCATGCCGAAGTCGCGCCGGATCATGTGCAGGCACAGGTCGGTCCCGGAGGCGCACCCCGCCGAGGTGAGCACGTCGCCGCCGTCGGTGTACAGCACGTCGGCGTCCAGCTCGACCTGGGGGAACAACCGGGCGAATTGGTCGGCAAAGCGCCAGTGCGTCGTCGCGGTCCTTCCGTCGAGCAGCCCGGCGGAAGCAAGTACGAAGGCGCCCGTGCAGATGGAGGCGACGCGGGTACCGGGACGGATGTAAGCAAGCGCCTTGGCGAGTGGCGCCGGGAGGGTCGGCTCCCGCTGCTCGTAGTCTTCGTAGGCGGACATCACGACCACTGTGTCGGCCTCGGCCAGGGCTTCGGGCCCGTATCGGACGTTGACGGTGAAGTCGCTGTCCGTGCGCAGTTCCCCGGCGCGCAGGGCACAGGTGGCGACCTCGTACAGCGGCTTGCCATCTGCTGATGCGCCCTCTCTGGCCTGGCCGAATAGCTGGTGGACGATGCCCAGTTCAATGGGGAGTGTCATCTGCCGAGCGAGGACGGCGACGTGGTGGCGCTCGGGGTGCGCGAAGACGGTCCTGGACTTCGTGGTCTCATCCATGGCCATATTCTTGCGCATCTGGGCCATCTAGACACTCGGTGCGTACGCCTCGCGTCGAGAGGCTGAGAATATGGTTCAGCACCCACAAGCTCAGACCTCGGACTCCTCGCGCTCACCGGCCGCTTTCCCGTCGCCCACCGGGCCCGCGGGCTCCCGCTTAGGTCTGCACCGTGCATGGGTCATCGCCGTCATCGCGGGGGCCGCCATCGTGACGGCCGGCGCCTTCACGACCGTCCCGGGGCTGCTGGTCACGCCGCTGCACGAGGAGTATGCCTGGGACCGCGGTCAGATCGCGATGGCCGCCTCCGTCAACATGGTCCTCTTCGGCTTCACAGCCCCCTTCGCGGCGGCACTGATGGAGCGCGCCGGAACCCGCCTTGTGGCGGCGGGCGCCATGCTGCTCATCGCGTTCGGCGCCCTACTCACCTACGCGATGGCTTCGCCGTGGCAATTGATTCTGTACTGGGGCGTGTTGATCGGCCTGGGCAGCGGGTGCCTGACGATGACCTTCGCCGCCCTCGTCGCCGACCGCTGGTTCGCGCGGCGGCGCGGTCTGGTCACAGGTGCACTGAGCGCGTCCAGCCATCTGGGACAACTACTCTTCCTGCCTCTGCTCGCCTGGTCGGTCGACCGCTACGGCTGGAGGCCCCCAGTGGTGACGCTTGCCCTCGTGGCTCTGGCTGTGTCCGCTCTGGTGGCCCTGCTCCTGCGCGACCACCCAGCCGACATCGGCGTCCTGCCGTACGGCGGCGATCATTTCGTAGCCAAACCCACACCCGCCCAGGGTGCCGCCCGCCGCACCGTGACGGTCCTCTTCAACGCCGCCCGCACCCCAACCTTCTGGTTGCTGGCAGGGATGTTCATCATCTGCGGCGCCTCTACCAACGGCATCATGTGGAGCAACTGGGTGCCTGCCGCTCACGACCACGGCATGCACGCGACCGCCGCCGCGTCAGCGCTGTCCCTGATCGGCGTCTTCTCCTCCCTCGGCGCGGTCGTCTCTGGCTGGCTCACCGACCGCTTCGACCCTCGTCGCCTGCTGGCCGTCTACTTCACCGTACGCGCGCTCACGCTGCTGACCCTGCCCATAGTACTTTCGTCCAATGTCCGGCCCTCCTTGATTATCTTCACGGTTGTCTACGGCCTCGTCGATGTCGCGACCGTCCCACCGGTTATCGCGCTCGCCCAGCGTGCTTACGGCGACGATGGCCCCATCGTCTTCGGATGGACCAACTCCGCTCACCAACTGGGTGCGGGCGCCTCAGCCTTCCTCGGCGCGACCGCCCGCGACCTGTTCGGCACGTACAACATCGTCTGGACCGCGCTGAGCGCGCTCTGCCTCGTCGCGGCCTTGATGACCATGGGCGTACGGGGCCCGCGAACCACTGAGCTCGCCATATAGCACATACCGGCGGGCTCGCCCATCTCACCCACGCCACGTCCCCACCCAACCGCAGGAGAATTCCGCCATGACTGATCAGGGCACCGCCGCCGACTCCGTCTCTGTGACTGCCCCGACCGGCGCGAAGCGTCCGAACACGCCACTGTGCACCTACTGCGGCACCGACGGGGACACCTTCGATGTGATCTCCAGGCACCGCACCTCCGAGGGCATCACAGTGTGGCTGCGCTGCTCCTGCGGCGCCCTGCAAGCCCGGGTAGTCAGCCGCGCAGGTACTCAGATCGTCGCCTGCGGCCGCCGTTGATGGCAACTTCAGCGGGGACAGGCGGGCGATGTCCTCGTCCCGTACGTGGATGCCCTCCGCGCGCATCTCGGCGATGACCTGCTGCATGTACACCGTGTTCCACAGCGTATCCGAGGCAGGCAGGCGACCGGTGGCTGTTTGTGCAGGTAGAACGTTTGCGGTCGTGTCCGCAAGAGATCCGTGTCAGGGACTCTCGAGGCGGGCAGCGTGCCGGGGGCCGAGTCGGCGTCGTAGTTTGAGGTTCTCGCTCTGGACGCTTTCGAGGGCCTGCCGCAGAGTCTGGACTTCGTCGCGGTGCCGTCGCTTGAGCTCGGCGAGTTGGGCGGTGAGGGTGCGGACGACGCTGCTCGGCGAGTCCTTGGTCGTCTTCATGGCCGGCCGGGGCGGGTGGTTCTGCTGGTGGTCCCGGAGCTGTTCGACGCGGCGGCGGATCTCGGTGGACCGGTAGAGGAAATCGAGCGAGACGTCGGCGGCCTGGGCCGACCACAGAAGGTGATCGGCCGTCCCTGGGGGATCATCTCTCGTAGCCCCTTCTCGGCGCGGGCCTGGGCGGCGGCGCTCTTGCGGGCGGCGGCCTGGCGGAGGTTGTCGGGGTTGCCGCGCATGCTGGTCACCTTCCGTCTTGACCATGGGCGATGACGTCGGTGCGGGCATCGACACCCGCTCCGCGAACGGCTTGGGGCGGCCCGTCTGCAAGCCGGGTCTTTTCGAGCTTGAGGATGGTCCGGCCGAGGATCTTGCTCCTGACTGCGCCCGGCGAGCCAGATGTTGTCCTCGCCCATCGGCTGCCCGGTCCGGGCGGTGAAGGCTTGCTGCCGCTCTTCGATGAGTTGGCTGGTGCGCTGTCGCTGGGTGGTGAGTTCGGGCAGGAAGGTGGCGTCCGTGGCGAACTTGTCACAGGTCAGGCAGGCGTTGCCCTTCGCGCATGACTGTCGGGGCGGCAACAGACACAGCCCGTTGGGCAAGATGCGGTCGGTGCGCTTGTCCAGTTCCACCATGTCGTAGAGGTCGCGCGGGTCCGTGGACAGTTCCCGGGCATCAGCGGTGATCTTCCGGTAGCGCAGGAACTCGCGCTCATGGGTCTCGGCGAGGGTCTTCGCGTAGTGCATCAGCATGACCGGCGACAGATGGCCGAAGTAGCGCTGGACGACGTGCATGGGGACGCAGGCGTTGAGGAGGCTGGTGGCCTTGGTGTGCCGGAAGCGGTGGGTGCGGTTGAAGTTGACCAGCCGTCCGGCGCTGTCTCGGATGTCGAGCCGACGGGCGAAGCCGAACAGCGTCTGGTTGATGCGTTCGAGGGGGTAGGGCTTGTCGGCGCGGCGGTTCATCTTGTGCGCGAGGAACAGGTACTTGGGTGTTGTCCCTGCCGCCCAGTGAGGACCGAGATGGGCGTCGGCCCGCTGCTGCTGTGCCCGGATGATGGCGACGATCTCGGCATCGGCGAGGATCGTGTCCGGCGCCTGCTCGATCTTCGTCTGCTGGTAGCGGCGCTTGGCCACGAAGGCGCCGTCGGCTGCCTCGTCGCCGTCGGGCCGGGTGAGCCGGTCCAGCGCGAACAGCGGCTCGCGGTCCAGCATTCTGATCTCGCTGATCCGGCGCCCGATACGGGCCTGCAACATCATGATCCTCATGAGCTGCTCGTCGCCGAACCCGCCGTCTTCGAGGGGTTCACCGAGCACGTGCAGGTTGGCCATGATCTGGGAGAACGCGGTGTCGTCGATGATCTCCCAGCGTTCCGGCTGGACCGTGGGCCGGCCCTTCTCTCCGTGGCGCGGACAGGCTCCACCGCCACCTTCACGTTCACCTCCCCCGGCTCGGCGACGCTCACCAACACTCCGGAACTCACGTTCAAGGCGTTCGCTCCCGGAGTGAAGCCGGTGTCCTACAAGCTGGAGCGGATGCCCGCGGTGCGGTGCGACTCCGTGCCCAGCATCTCCGGCAAGAGCGGTGGCTGCGTCCACCCCGCGGCGCCTCCTACTTTCACGCTCTCCCGCCAGGACCGGCAGGTCAGCGAAGCGGCCCTGCGCGTCTTCGATGCCCAGCGGAAGCTGGCCGGCGATCCCGGCCTGTTCGGGCAGGGCAAGCCGCTGCACCGCACCATGGACAAGAAGCTGATCGCGGAGAACCGCGGCGCGGCCTGGCCGAAGCGCCTGCCCCGCCCGCCGGGCAAAAGCTGCGACGAGTTCCCCTTCGCCTCCATCAAGGAGGGCGGGGCGTCCGGCAACTACAGCCGCCGCATGATCAACGCGAAGCACAACATCGAGGCCGACGGCTCCAAGTACCTCCTCAAGGCGTACAGGGACCACCGGATCCTGAACGGCGACGCGTTTTGGGTGAACGTCACATGAGCGTCAGCAGCCCTGTCGAAGTCTGGGTGGAGTACCGGCAGTTCTACCTCGCCGACCCCAATCTCGGCACCGACCCGGTACCCGCGGTCGATGCCGCCCCCGACGGCGTCCTGGCCGTCGCGGACGACGCCGCACTCATCCTCACCGGCCTCCACACCGGCAACGTCCACGTCACCGTCCAGACCGAGGCCACCGACCCCGGCACGGCGCCGGGGAACTGGGAGCACGTTGCCGAGGCCACCCTCACCTCCACCACCGGCACGCTCGTGGTCCGCGGCTACGAGGACGGCCCGCTCGACGACCTGCCCTCCCTCACCCCGCACGGCCCCGGCACCTACCGCCTGCGCCTCCACCACCACGGCCGCGCCCACGCCCACGCCCTCGACACCGCCGGCCCCGACGAAGACTCCGGCGAGCACCACCTCCTGCAGACCTGGCCCACACCCCGCACATGACAGCCCCGGATCCGGTCGGCGGCTGGCTGGCCGTCTGGAGCCCCGACCCTGGCAGGGAGTGAACACAGTGCGGGCCTCCACCCGGCCAGGGTGGAGGCCCGCACCTGCCACTCGTCCTCGCGAATCTGTGGTGACTCGCCTTCGCCCGCCGCGATCACGCCCCATGCTTCCTGCGGCACGAGAAGTGTTCGTGCAGCCCTTCGGGTCCTGGAAGGCTTGCTGGTTGACCGCAGCCGAAGCGGCACAGCGGGATCGCTTGCCCCGACGCGTCGATCGGCACCCTGGCGGCCTCGGTTTCCGGGGGGGGGCGGGACTCAAGGACGATCGCGCGGCTGCCACGTCGCTGCTTCGGTTCAGCCCGCGCCTCCGAAGCTGGGCGGTCCTCGGTGCACTTGTCGCGCCGGTCTCCCTGTCGTACGGATGGCTGGCGCTCCTTGTCGTCCGGAGCAGGCCCGTTCGCCTCTAGGTACTGCTGCCACTGCTGTGCGGGGAGCCAACCGTGGTGGCCACCCCGCTGGAACGGGATCCGTTCACCGGCCGCAGCTTCCACGATGAACCGGGTGAGGGTCAGACCGCCTTCCCCTGTGAAGGTGCTCGACTGATGGGCGGGCATGAGGATGCGGTGCCAGCCACCGCAGTATCCGGCGTCGGTGGGGTTCTCCGGGTCGTAAGGCTTGTCCGGGCACCGGGTGAGCGCACCGTTCGGACTGCACTGGCCCTCCTCCAGGACGAAGTTGCCGTCCCGGACTGCAATGGGGTTCTTCTGCACGCGGATGACGGAGGTCGGCAGATTGGGCGTGCGGACGTAGGGGACGGTGCCGATGCCGGCGTGGTCGGGGTCGGCGAAGTCCCAGACCGACTGAATCCCGCCGCGGCGCCGGAACCCCTCCCGTGCACGCATTCCGCGAACTGTCTGGGCACTCAGCTGGGGCTCGTAGCCCAGGACGATGCCGTTGGCGCCGTTGATGCGTACATCGAGGCGTGCGTGCCCGTCGGCAGTCTGCGACTCGATGTCAGCGTGGAAGCCGTGGTCTTCGGAGTCCTTCGCGACGCGTTCCTTGCGGGCGAGGTGCTCGTCGGATTCGTGGCTGATGGGCTTCTCCCCGGGTTTCCGGTAGTGGGAGGCAAGCAATACGCCCTCACGCTGGACGAGGTACATGGAGACGCGCCGGCCGCGGAGGTCCCGGCAGTCGGGGCAGATGAGCCCGCGTCTTTCGACGGGGACACGTTTGCG
>NZ_JBEZKB010000062.1:0-13966 GCF_040651475.1 Streptomyces sp. NPDC048442 | reverse complement strand
CCCTTTTTCTGGGCCCTCATGTTCACCGAGTCGATCGCGCACCGCGACCAGTCCAGCTCGCCCCTCGCACCGAGCTCGTCCAGCACCAGCCGGTAGAGCTTCGCCCACACCCGCAGGCGGCTCCACTCCGTGAACCGGCGGTGAGCCGTCGCCCCGGACGGCCCGAACACCGGCGGGACCTGCGACCACGTACAACCTGTCGTCGCCACAAAGATGATCGCGGCCAGCACTTCACGATCACCGTAGCGACGCCGGCCCCCACCCTGCGGACGCGTCGGCGCCTCCGGCACCACCCGCTGGAACAACTCCCACAACCCGTCCGGGACCAGACGCTCGACCATCATCACGCGCCCAGACTACCCAATCGACCAAATGAGACGATCTCTAAGTTGATCGCGCGACCGGTGACCCATCCGACGCTACGAGCACGACCACCCGGGATCGCTGGTTCACGTGGACGTGAAAAAGCTTGGCAACATCCCCGATGGCGGGGGCTGGCGCTACGTCGGTCGTCGTCAAGGCGAGAAGCACCGTGTCGCGACACCGGGCAAGTCCCGCAATGCCTACGGCAGCCCGAAGCTCGGTTATGCGTTCGTGCACACGGTCATCGACGACCACTCCCGCGTCGCCTTCACCGAGGTCCACGATGACGAAACTGCCGTGACCGCAGTCGGCGTACTGCATCGCGCGGCGGAGTGGTTCGCCGAGCGCGGCGTCGTCATCGCGAGGGTGCTCTCGGACAATGGAGGCGCCTATCGCTCCTATCTGTGGCGCGACACGTGCGACGCCCTCTCGATCACGCCGAAGTACACCCGCCCTTACCGCCCGCAGACCAACGGGAAGGTCGAGCGCTTCCACCGCACCATGGCAGACGGCTGGGCCTACGCCCGCTGCTACGCCTCCGAGGCCGAACGCCGAAGTGAGTTGGAAAGCTGGTTGCACTACTACAACCACCACAGACCACATACGGCATGCGGGGGCCTGCCGCCGTTCTCACGATTGATCAACGTGCCCGGTCAGTACAACTAGGGAGCGTTCCCTAGTGGCAAATGCCTGACGGGCCCCGGGTGCCGGGGCCCGTCAGGGGGAACAGCGGGCCGATGGGCCCGGTGGGTGGGTCAGATGCGGATCCGGACGGCAGGGCTGCCCGTGCCGGTGGCGAGGACGCCCCGGTTGGTCCACCGTACGGACGGGCCGGTTCCGGTGGTGTTCTCGTAGCCGGAGAGGGCGCCGTTGGGGGCGAGGACGAGGTACTCGGCGCGTGCGTCGCCGGTGATGTCGGCGAAGCGGACCTGGTCCCCCGTCCAGTTGGCGGAGCCGGTGGCGACGAAGCCCTGGTAGACCCACTTCAGGGCGCCGTCGGTAGTGGTGGTGTTGACGTACGCCTGGGTGGCGCCGTTGTCGGAGACGATGAGGTAGTCGGCCTTGGCGTCGCCCGCGACATCGGCGAAGCGGATGTCTTCGGCGGTCCAGTTGGCGGAGCCGGTGGCGACGGTGCCCTTGTCGCTCCACTTGACCGTGCCGGTGGCGGTGGTGGTGTTGATGAATGCGCGGACCGCGCCCTGGTTGGAGACGATGAGGTAGTCGGCCTTGGCGTCGCCGCCGATGTCGGCGAAGCGGACCTGGGAGCTGTTCCAGGCGGTGGAGCCGGAAGCGATGGTTCCGATGTCCCGCCAGCCGCCGCGGCCGTCGCCGCCCTCGTTCACGAGCGCGCGCACCGCGCCGTTGGGGGCGAGGACGAGGTAGTCGGCGCGGGCGTCGCCGCCGACGTCGGCGAAGCGGACCTGCTCGCCGGTCCACTGGCCGGAACCGGAGGCGATCACGCCCTGGTCCGCCCACTTGACCGTGCCGTCGGCGGCGGTGGAACTGGTCCAGGCGCGCACGGCGCCGTTGTCCTCGACGACGAGGTAGTCCGAGCGGCCGTCGCCGTTGACGTCGACCCGGTAGTCACCCGCTGCGGTCGGGGTGCCGGAGCCGGGCGGGGCGGGCTTGACGGTGACGTTCTCGTCGATCCACTTGTGGCGGGCGGCGGTGATGACACCGCCGTGGAAGGAAGCCGCCATCTTGCGGTAGCCGTAGTCGTTGGGGTGGAGGTCGTCGTCGAGGTCCGCGACGGTCAGCGTGCTCATGCTGACCTGAGTGATGCGGTAGCCGCGCTGGGCCCGGTCGGCGACGATGCCGGGGATGGCCCGGTTGTAGGCGTTCACGCGGGCCTGCACGGTTCGGGCGCTCGCGGGGACGAGGGAGGAGACCACGATCGCGGTCTGCGGCGAGGACGCGTGGATCTGGTCGATCAGTTTGGCCAGGCGCTGCGGGGCGGTGCCCACCTGGTAGTCGCGGTCCATGTCGTTGGTGCCGATGTGCAGCAGGACAAGGTTCGGTTTGCCCTGTTCCATCCAGCGCTCGATGTTCGCGGAGATCTGGTCGATGCGCCAGCCGGAGTGGCCCTCGTGACGGGTGCCGTCGGTGTCCCGCATGGAGCCGACGAACTGCACGTCGGGGGCATCCTGCACCAGCATCTGTGCCAGCGCGGGCCGGTATCCGGTCCGCGCGCCGCTGCCCACTCCCAGGGTGATGGAGTCACCCAGGGGCATGACGGCCAGCTTCCTGAGCTCGTCGTGGGGCGGCGGCTGTCCCGGCTCCGCCGGAATGGTGGGGTCTCCGGAAGGCATCAGGTCGTAGAGGTCGGTGTACTTGTCGCCGACCTGGAGCGGCGCTCCCTGAGTGACCGGGCCTGTGGCGGGGTTCCCCACGGCCCAGCCCATGGAAGGGTTCCAGATCTGGCCGCCCAGGTACTGCCACGAGGTGCGCTGCACGTCCTCGGGAGGGCTGCCGGCGATCGGGCAAGCCTCGGTCGTGGCCATGGCCTGCCCGAGTATCGGAATGCTCGATCCCAGGCACTTGCCCGACGCCACATTCACCAGGTGCATCGTGCCCGGCACGGAGGACGTGCGCAGGTACCACTTCTCGTCGTTGTTACCTGCGTGGTCACCGAGGTGGCCTTCGACGGCCCGGCCCGTTGGGGTGTATTCCTGCAGGTACCGAGTGCTTCGTTTGCTGGTCAGGTACACCGGCTGGTTCGCCTGCACCGGGAAACCCCCGGTGTCCAGGTGTTCCGGGTCCACCGAACGCAGCGACCAGGAAGCCTCGGGCTCAGGCTCCGTGGGGACAGGTTTGCCCATCGCCAGGCGGTGGTTGTCTCCCCACATGACCAGACGGGCATTGAGGGTGTTGCGAATGAGGTCACCGTCAAGGCGCCACAGAAAAACCTCCGACGGCAGACTGGAAGCCGCGAGATTCAGATTGCCCACCGTCCCTCCTTGCGACGCCAGAGACAGCCCGGTGGCCTGGTTCACGATATGGAAGTACTCATAGCCTCCTGAGTTCATGGCGAAATTGAAGGAGTAGAGCTGAGACGTCGCATTCCTGAACTGTTGCCCGTGCGGGGATTGCAGCGCCTCGACCCCGGTAAGAGCAAGATCGGTACTGTTGTTCAGGAGAGCTACGTGCTTGGGCGGCTCCGCGGACCCCTGCAGACTGCCGAACAGTACCGAGTGATGGTCACTGCCCGAGTTTCCCCAGGTGGTGGCAGAGCGTTGCCATGCGTCCTGAGGGTTGGAAGTGACCATGTAGTCCAAGGTGCCCCCCGCATTCTGCGTAGGAGCGGGGGCGCCGTTTGCGTCGACCGGTGAGATGACCGTGGCCCCGAGACCGGTGATGGTCGGATGGTGCCGCAGAGTGTCCGGTTCCCGATTGAAGTCCCCCATCACGGCCCACCGCCAGCTGGGGCCTTGCGCCGCGACCTGTGCCGCTATCGCCGCGACCATGTCCTGGCCCAAGTTCCCCGCAAACGCGTCCGCGTGATACGACGCGTACGCCATACCGTTCGGCGTCGTCCCCGGGGCGTCAGCCAACAGGACCAGAGCGTTACGCCTGCTGCCGGCGTCCGCCACCTCCAGGGCACCGTGCATCCGGGTCGAGGTGACCATTCCCAGCGGAATGTTCTGCTGTTGATTCTGGTGGGAGGTATTCAGCAGATAGAGATACCGCACGTGCCGGTCATGGCTGGTCCCCATGTTCCACCGGTACTCGGTCACGGAGGCCGGCAGCGCGGGAAGCGGGTTCGCTCCGCCCCGGTCCGTCAGCGGCTCCACGACGCCTGGCGCGCGGTCCGGCGGCGCGGGAACCCACCAGCCGTTGCCATCGTTCACCCGTGGGACTTCCTGGAGCGCCACCACGTGATTGGGCCTGGCCAGGGCCTCCACACGGCTCCAGACCCCGGTCCTCTGCTGCATGTTCTGGGTGGCCACCCAGGTGTTCTGCGGCGCCGGCAAAGCCACCGCCCCCGAGGCCCCTGACACCACCACGACCACGCTGCTCAAGACAGCCAGGACGCAGACCCAGGCGGTACGCCAGAACGGGCCACGCTCTCCCGGCACATGTCCGGTCCGCCCGAACGGCACCGCTCCCGGTCTTCGTGGACGCGCGGGCCGTCCGCGGCGTACGGCAGCGAATGGTGTGGCTGGCATGGGTCAATCCCCTCATCGAAAACCTGAACAGCGGCATACCGGCCGCCGGATCAGGCGATGGAGCGTTCCCGAAGAAACCAGCCGGGTCTGCGCACATTCAGCCCTCCCCCGAGACCGCATGCCGCCGGGATCATAGGCAGGTGCAGCTAACGCGCCACTAACGTCCGCTGTCCGCACCGGGGTCGCTACCGGGCCGCGGCTCACTACCCGGTCACTACGGCTCACTACGGGTTCGCTGGGGCCTCACTGCCCGGATCGACGCCAGGGCTCCTGCCGCGCCACCTCATGGGTGAGGGCTTGGCGGTGGGAACCGATATCCGTATGAGCGAGGACGTCCGTACCGTCCTGGGCGAGGACGGTGCCGACAGGGCCGGAAGCCGTCACCCTGCACCACGCAGTGTGCCTCGGCTGCGAGAAGAAGATCGACCCCGACGAGCCGATGCGCGTCGTCGTCAGGATCGGCGGCCGGGTCGCCCACATCCGCTACGCCCATGCCGCCTGCCACCCGTCGATCATCGTGGAAATCCCCGAACCCCGAACGCCCGCCGGGCCGCCGGCCGCACCGGACCAGGGAGTGGCGATGCGCGTGACCGCCGCCACGGTCGACCATGGCGGGCCATCCTGCCGACCCTGATCGCGGAGCTCGAAGCCCCGGTCTTCCTCGTCGCCACAGACGCCCGCGACCTCGTCGACGTCCTCGCCTCCCACGTCCTGGCCCAAGGGTTCTCACCCGTCGGCCGACTCCGCCAGGCCCCCACCCACGCGAAGCAGTGGGCAGCCACCTACACCACCCCGGATGCCGACGGCATCGCGCAGCTCACCGTTACCGAACCCGACGGAACCCTCTTCTACACCGGCACGATCGTCCCCCCGGATCCCTGGGTGACCGGGATCGGGCTGTACGGATGGGCGGTGCTGTACGTGGGGAAGATCGGGCTGGCCGGGATGCCACTGGACGACCAGCGGGGCCGGACCCGCCTGCTGCGCGACGCCGCCGCCGGCGGGCGCCTCGTCGGCGCCCGTATCCCCGTCCGCCACCTTGGCCGCGCAGTTGCCGAATGGTGATCAGTGCGGACGGCATCCCATTCAGCCGTTTCACCCCCGGCAACGCCAACAGGTACGGGACTGTCGTCCTATCGCTCCGCCTCGACTCCGCCGACACCGAGCTCGCCGCCACACCCCGGCTCATCACCCACCCCGTACGTGTCCTCTACACCCGGATGGACCGTCTCACCGAACCCGCCCCGGCCGCCCCGTAGTTCACCGGGGTGCACGCCTACTGACCCCGAAAGCCGCCCCGAACCGAACGCGCCGATACCCAACCGCCACCCTCATGCGGGTCGGTACAGAATCCGGCAGCGGCTGCCCCTGTTCACGTGGCCGGGCCAGTGCTCAGATCGGACCGCTCGGTGTCAGTACCCCTCATTACGCTTGTGCCAGTACGTCGTGAAGGGGACAAAATGGCTGGCACCAAGATCGATCAGCGCGCGATCGAGAAGCACGTGAAGGACATCAACAAGGCCTACGAGCGGGCCTTCATGAAGTACCCGATCACTGTGCCCCTGGGCGGCAGGAGTTTCACCGCCTCCGCTGGAGCCACCGGCCTGGGCGTGGGCATCGAACAGGACCCGCAGCTGGTCCGCTACCTGATTTGGCTCGGCCAGCTGCCCGAAGGCGGATTCGGAGAACAAGCCGACTACGCCGAGCACTCCGGCACGTCTGTGGAAGACGTTGCGGTACTTTCCGTAGAGCTGGAGCGGGACGGCCTGATCGACTCCATGGGCGCCTTTGGCGGACCCGACTCCCACAGGGTGACCAACGACGGACGCGTAGAACTGCGGCGGCTCTCCCAACTGCGCAGCGCACCCGCCGCCCGGCACCGCTACGCCACCGACGGTTTCCTGCGCTGGCTCTATGCCACCGCACACGACCGGCGCCCCACCAACCCGGCCGCCTTCCTGGGCACCACCGAGTCGTACTTCGCCGGCAGCACTTTGTCGGAAACCGAGCTCGATTACGCGCTGGCGCGCCTGACGAACTCCGGGCTCGTCGCCGACGCCGGCACCCAGCCCAAGACCGTCGCCATCACCCTCGACGGTATCGACTGCGTACTTTCTGGAGCGACCGTGAGCGACTATCTCAACCGCACCCGCCCTGGCGACTACTACAGCATCACCGGCACCAACGTGGTTGCCGGTTCCCAGGCCAAGGTCGAGCAGCACAACCACAACAACGCCTTCGACCCCAGTGCCATGCGCGAGTTCGCGGCTCTGGTCCAGCAGCTCGCTCCGACCTACGGCCTCGAACCTGCACAGCAGGCCGAACTCATCCACGACGCCGAACTCCTCGGTGAGGAAGCCGACAGCGAGACTGCCCAGCCCGGTCGCCTCCGGTCCGTGTACGACTCCGTCATGGGCCGGCTGACCCAGATCGGCGCCGCGTCGGCCGCCCTGACCACGACCATCCAGCAAGGTCAGCAGGCGTACAGCACGGTCTTCGGCGGGTAAAAGCCGCAGCTGCCGACTGCGTCCGATCAGCTCGCCCGTCCGCACACTCCATACTCGCCCCGATCGCGACCGAGGGCCGGGCCCGAAACCCGTGGGTAGCACTCCGCACCCTGCCGCACGCCCGTACGGCCCACCGCAGAGCGAGGCGGGCGGCGTAGTGGGCCGTCTGGGGTCTGTCGCGGTGTCCGTCCGTTGCCTGGGGTGGTTCTGGTCTGTTGAGGGTCTGCGCCACATTGTGGGTGGGCGTGGCCGGGAGGAACGGACGGGGCCGCTCGGGAGCCGATCCCGTCGTTGTCACCCGGCGTTCTCAGCGACGAAGAAGGAAAGAACTGCGGTTATGGGACGACGTAAGCCCGGCAAGTCCAAGCGCGCTCGCCGCGAAGGGAACGGTGGCGGCCAGAAGGTGTGGTGGGGCGAGCCGTTGGTTCCGCATCCGCAGACGGGGCGGTTCGACCTCAAGGCGTCCGCTCCACCGGAGACGGTCCTCTTCTTCGAGCAGATGGAAGAGCTCGTGCCCCTGTACGGGGGAAGGGTGCCCGAATCGGCTGCTCTGCTGGACGAGGTGATGCGAGGCGACCAGATCGGACTGCTCAACCCCGACGGCGAAACCGGCAGCCTCATCCCGGTCGCAGAGTTCGCGCAGAAGGTCGGTATCAGCGTCGAGGAGCTCCGCCTGCACCATCACCATCTTCATGCCGGCGGTCTGCTCAGCATCACCGAACAGGGACTGATCAGTCTGGCGATGGACAGCTCTTCGCCCACCACCTGCAGCCACCACGCGTACTGACCAGACGTATGTCCGCCGCCGAGCGTGCGGTCGGCACCACGGTGCCGGATGAACTGCTGGCCCCTACTGCGGCCGGTGCGGGGACACTGCACCATCCCCAATACGGTCATTTCTATTGGGGGATTGGGGGGTCGAAGGGCCGTTTCCCCTGGTAGTCGCGTTGCATCGAGGGGATTGGGGGATTGGGGGTATGGGGGGCGTGCCTCAGAGAGGGCTGCCGGTCACAGGAGTTCGCTGACGCCCCAGGTGGCGCTGACGTCGTTGGGCCACCGGTCGGGGCCCCGTTCCACCGTGCGGCGAGCGGTACTGGGACCGCACCACGGACAGCTGCTCCAGGACGATCAGCGACACCGGGTGGGCGAGCAGCTCGCGCCGCCCGTACTTCGCCGCCCCTCGGCGAGGCGTGGCCCGGCCGGACCGCACCTCGTTGGTCCGGGTGTTCACGTGCGGTGCACGGAGGGGCCCGGGAAGCTGTCATGGCGACGCTCCCGGGCCCCGTGCCGGCGCGCACGAAATCCTTCCCCCAAGTCGACGACCGGCCGCCGGGAGCGCCGGTAGCGTCGAGGACATGACGATGCATCAAGGGGAGGGCGCGGCGGCCGACTCCGCCGCGGCGGCGCGGGCACTCAAGGCGCAGCTGTTCGAGGAAGAACCGGCCCAGCCGGGACAGCCGTGCCCGTGCGGCGAAACCGACGGCCTGCACGGCGAGGAGTGCGACTGCGAGGAAGGCGCGGTCCTCATCCACACCATGCGGATCGGGGACGGCGTGGAGGTGACGGAGTGGCAGGACACCTTCCGCTGCAGCTTCGGCT
This sequence comes from Streptomyces sp. NPDC048442, assembly GCF_040651475.1. Classification (NCBI taxonomy): domain Bacteria; kingdom Bacillati; phylum Actinomycetota; class Actinomycetes; order Kitasatosporales; family Streptomycetaceae; genus Streptomyces; species Streptomyces sp. NPDC048442. The sequence goes on along the minus strand of NZ_JBEZKB010000062.1, from coordinate 5,331 downwards.
GCAACGAGTACCTGCAGACGGTCACCCTGCCCGATGCGCCGTGGGGGGGTCTGGGAGACAGTGCCCACCTCCCAGGGAGACGGCCGTCAGATCCGCGTGTTCCCCGGGGTCTACCACGGTCAGGAGAACCACGGGGTCGTGGACCCGTGGGCGTGCTGAGCTCCTGGTAGGTGCGCGCGAAGTGAACAGGGGCGAAGGCCGGCACCGTGATGGTGTCGGCCTTCGGCTGAGCCTGCGCGGCAAACGCAGAGCTGTTTCGGTCGAAACGTTTCCCGGACTCCCATTACGGCGCGGCACGGACACCGTCTCGGGTGAGACGGTGTCCGTGCCGTCCTGATCTACACCGACGGCATCCTCACGTCGAAGTCGCAGTTCGGCCTGAAGCAAGGGTTCAGCCCCTGTCCGGGACATACCCCAGACAGGGCCCCTGACCAGCGCGAACAGTCTTCGACTGTGTCCGGGACAGCCGGTTGCCCTTGCCTCGGCCCGCCAACGGCCAGCAGCCTGTGTCGCGCCGAGCTGACCGGACCGCCGCCACGGCTGGGGAGATCCGTCGGCCACGAAGCGCAAAACGAGACCAGGCCAAGGAATAAGGAGAGAAAATGCGATTCGCGAAGTCCCCGAGCGCCCTGATCAGGGCAACGACGGTACTGGGAGCCGCAGTACTGATCGGCGTCGCCACGACCACCTCAGCGAGCGCGGCCGTCACCAATTACGGAGCCAACAAGGGAGAGGCAACCTCCACACAGGCCCACGCCTACGACGGGGAGCGCGACGGCAACGGCGCCTTCGTCGACGTCTACACCCAGAACGGCGGGCACTACTCGGTGTGGGACGGGAACGGCTCGGACGGGACCTGGGGCCCCTGGTCCGGAAACGGCTCGAAGATCACCAAGTTCCGGGTCTGTGAAGACCGCACAGGCTGCGGGAACTGGGTCTACAACCCCTGACCACAACGAGCCAGCGGGCACTCGAAGCGACAGAAAGTGGCTTCGAGTGCCTCAGCCCAGCCGCCGGGCACCGTCGCCGAGTGCGGCGGCTCGGGGCTCCGGCTTGGAGGGCAGCAACAGGACGGCCGGGTAGGCGGTGCCTCCGAGTGCCTGCCTGAGGAGGGATGGATGTGCCCGGTTTGTGCCCTCGTTCCGGGCGGAACGAGGGCACTGAACTTTTTTCGAACCGAAAGAAGGTTGGCGCCGCAGCAACATCACGTACGTGCCGAACATGCCTGAACACCCCTCGGATATCCGTAAGGCACGGGCTCCCAAGGCCACTTGACCCACTTGCCTGACACTCATTTCGCACCGAGATAAACACGGTTCACCCACCGATCAGGTCCTTCTACCTGCGCGTTGCTCTCCCGCCGACGTCAGGTGTCTCCTCTTCACCGGCAGCGGCGTAGCGGGTGAGATCGGCACCGGTTGAGCGGGCTTCCTTGAGCCGGATGGACACCAGGCCGGCGGAAACTGACAGCTCGCGTGCGATCTCGTATCCCTTCAGCCCCTGGCGGTGCAGCTCGACGATTTGGTCCCGGCGTTGCCGGGAGCGGTCCTCGTACGCCGCGCGCCCCTCCGGCCTCTACGGCGGGGCCATAGATTTAAAGTCGGTCAGAAGCCAAGTCAGATGCATACGGGGAACCCGGCCGCTTCTGGGCTCCGCGTTTTGCACGTCACCCACGAATGCACCGGTCACAGCAGCCCACCGACGCCCCAGGTGGTGCTGACGTCGTTGAGCCACCGGTCGGGCAATTCCCCGTTCCACCGCGCCGCCAGCGCGTACCGGGAGCGGACAGCCGACAGCCGCTCCAGCGCGATCAGCGACACCGGGTGCGCGAGCAGCTCACGCTGCCCGTACTTGGCCGTCGGTGACTGGGGCCCGTACTCCGCGTACAGCCGCACCAGCCGCTCCTGGTACCGGCTCACGAACTCCTCCAGCCGCTGCGGGTATGTCTCCCGTTCCTCTTCAGTGATCACCGACCACAGGACGGGCAGGACCTCCTCGGTCATCCCGTCGTCGAAACGAACGTGCACCGCGAACGCGGCGTACGATCGCACTGCGACTGCCAGCACCGCGTCCGCGTCGCCTTTACGTACGTCTTCTGCCGCCCGGTCCACCGGACCGCTGGTGTACGCATCCGCGCCCAAGCTCATGCCGTGCTCCTCCTGGCCGTGCCTGCCGCCCACCGCATCCCCAGCTTGTCCAGCGCGGCCCATCGTTCGTCTGTGAGCTTGCCGGCCCGCTTGCGGAAGTTCTCCACGATCATGCCCAGCTTCACACTCACCACCTCGACGCCGTCAGCGCCCCTCTGAGCGCCTCCCGGCCCGTCATACGACTCCAGCTGCTCCACATGCTTCCTCGGCACGTTCAGGTGCCCCTCACGGGCGTGGAACGCCTGCGCTGCCCGCAGGTTGAGCTTCCACTTGTCGTCCTGCGTCCGCCGTTTCACCGGCCGCTCCTCCTCCCCGGCCGCATCGACACTGAGGGAGTGCTCCAGGAGGTACTGCTGCACGGGCGCCAGCTGCTCCCACCCGTACCGGCACGCTTGCACCCACTTCCCCAAGTCCTCACCCTGGACCACGAGTTCACCGGAAGCTGTGGGGACCGCGCCGCCGTCCTTCAGGTGCTGCTGGGTGAGGCGCAGGCGCCGCTGCCAGGAGGTATCCCATGCCGGGCACCAGCCAGGATCGATCTCGTCCAGGGCGTCACGCCGCTTCTCGGTCAGCGCCCCGGCCTCCGACTCGACAGGAAGGCCGGCCTCACGGCGCTGGGCGATCGTGTCCGCCATCTTGGCGGCCTTCCGCATGTTCTTCGCCCACTCCCCGAGCTTCCGCCCCTCCCAGACCGCCGTCACCGGCGGCAGCAGGTGCCCGTGCGTTTCCGTCCAGCTGCGCGCGCACTCCAACCACCCCTCGAACGCCTCCTCCCACTCCAAGGGGTTCCAGACCATCCCCAGATCATTCAGATCGGTCACCCGGGCGGGATCGAGCTTCCCCGCCCGGTAGTACCGGCGCTGATCGGCAAGCCAGACCCCCAGCGGATACCCGGCAGGCTTCCAGTCGGCCGGGGTGACGAACGCCTGCGGCACGAGGAGCCCGTCACCACCGACCTGGGCCCGGTACTGCACTGACGCCTCGATCCCACGCCGCCAGTACTCGTTCTCCGGCTCGATCACCCGCAGCCGCACGAACCTGGCGAGCTCGGCCGGGTCCCACGGCTCGGCGAACCGCAGCACCTCCCGCGCCGGCGCACTGACGGCGCCTTCGACACCCTCCTGCTGCTCCTGGCCCTCGCCCTCGGCGTCGGTACCGTCCACCTCAGCAGCCTCTTCGTCCTTCCAACTCCCGCTGCGCACACGGGGATCGGCGAGCGCCTCCACCACACGCGAGTCGTACGCACGGAGCGCGGTCAGGATCTTCGCGAGGGGCTCGTGGCCCTTCGAGGACAGCTTTCCCTCGGATTCTTCACCCAGCGGAGTGAATACAAAGACCACCAAACTCGCTAGCTTCTCCTTCCCCGGACGGAGACGCAGGGCACGTCCTACCATTTGAACGATGTCGACCATCGAGCCCCGCGTGTCACAGAAGGCGACAGAATCGCAATTGACTGTGTCGACTCCTTCCGCAATAACGCGAACGGAGCTGATCACCCGCAATGCCGCCGGACGAACTCCAGCCTCGTCCTCGATGACGTCGGCCCCGAACTCCTCCAGGACCTCGCGCCGGTGTGCGGGATCGTGGTCGCCGTACAGCCAGTCCGCCCACACCCGCTCCGGCGCGTGGAACGTCTCCGGGTCGTCCTCCCAGAGCCTCCGCGCGACATCCACGAGCCCGCCCGCCATAGCCTCGGCGTCCGCCGTGCGGCTGTGGAAGGTCAGCACCTTCCGCATCTGATGCTTGGCGGCGGCCTTCACCAGCCCCGTCTGCAACGCCGCCAGACGCGCCCCACGCAGGGCATCCGACCCGTTCTCGGCCTCCTCCAGCGCGATGCGCAATTCCGGGTCGTCCACGTTGACCACCACCACCTGGAAAGGTGCCACCAGCCCCTTGCTCACCGCCTCCGAGAGCGGTAGCTCGAAGCACACAGGACCGAAGATCGGGGAGTCCGGCTCCATACTCGCGATCAAACGCGGAGCCCACCGTCCGGCCCGCTGCGCATCCTGGGCGGTCTCCCAGACCCGAGGGGTCGCCGTCATGTACACCCGGCGCTCCGCCGGGATCCGGGACTGGTCGTGCACGGCCGCCCACGGCTTCAGACCGTCCCCGCTGGTGCGGTGCGCCTCGTCCACAATGACCAAGCTCCAAGGCCCCATGCCGAGCTCGTGTGCGTCCTCCAGGACCCCGTTGCCCAGCGAGTGGTACGTGGCCAACACCGTCACCTGATCCAGCGACTTCACCCACCCCGCCAGCTCAGCGGCATCGGTCGTGCACGGCACACCCTCGGACTTCGAGGCCGGCAGCGAGCACGCGCCCACCATCGCCCCCGTACGCCCCGCGGCCCGCCACGCCTTCGCCGTCTGCACCAGCAGATCGAGCGAGGGCACCAAGACCAACACCCGCCGCGCGCGAAGCTGTTGGGCGACTGCGGCGGCGATGCGGGTCTTGCCGGTCGCAGTCGCCGCGATCACCTGCGTCCGCAGCCCCTCCGGCGGCAACGACCCGCCGGCAGGCACCTGGAGCGCCCGCAGTACGGCGTCGACCGCTTCCTTCTGGTGGGGGAACAACGGATTCCCTGACATGACCACCCCTTTCACGACCTGCATTCGACGGATTAACCGGAACGGCATCCCGGGTCGTACAGAATTCGGTTATGGTGGCAACCACAGAGATCGTGAAGAGGCTTTTATCCGGGCGATTAACAAGCCACTGACCGAGTCTCTTTCTCCAGACCCCACCGACATACCGGGGGTGGTCGCTCATCCCATAGCCTACCCCGACAGAGCAGTTTGACCCACCACCTCGCAAGGCTAGTACGGAAGGGTTCGAGTCTGCTACGGTAAAACCTCACCCACCGAGCAGCAACCGATTTCCGGGCCTTGTTCGAACGGCACTACGGACCAGAATCGACACCGGTCCACTCCTCCTGACCCCCTCTCAGTCCGCAGGTCACGACCGCCCCTACCCAACTCTCTAGCCAGCCAAGGCCACTGCGAAGCAGAGGCCGCAAGGCCGGATCGCGGAGCGATCGGGTCCGCCGGAGCGAAGCGCCGGCCCCGGGCCGCGTAGCGGACCGGATTCGTGCGGATGACCGACCCGCTGCCGCCCGAGATGATCGAGAACCTGCCCATGGGCATCGGCTACGGGCTCGGCATCATGAAGCTGGAGAACGACGCCGACC
>NZ_JBEZKB010000061.1:0-16039 GCF_040651475.1 Streptomyces sp. NPDC048442 | reverse complement strand
GCGGTGCATCAGCAAGTGGAAGCAGTTCCGCGCGGTCGCCAGCCGGTACGACAAACGCGACTACATCTTCAACGGCACCCTCACCGTCGCAGCGATCGTCATCTGGCTCCGCGACACCGTCCAAGAGCCATCAGAAACGCCCTAGCCTCGATCGCCGCTCGTGACGGCCCGTCGTTCCCCGGCGGGCCGTTTCCGTTGTTCGGGCTGTCGGTGCTGCTCGGTAAGAGGTCGCTTTCTCCCGTTGTTTCATCCCAGCACATGCGGTTGATGTCGATTCGCGGGGTCGCGCCAGGAGCTATTCGCTTCGCCAGTGCCGCAGGGCAGCGCGGGCGGACCCGCTCAGAAGCCCTGATTCACTTCGCGATGACGACCTGATGGCCCGCCGCCTACCCGTTCTCCTTCACGAGGTGCCGGCACGCCGGCAAACCGTTCATCTCCCGCTGCATCCCCAGCCCCAGGGACTTCTCGCTGGTGGGCAGTTCCTCGAAAACGCACGCTGAAAGTCGGCGGCCGGGACACTCCGATCTGGCTGACAGCCGTCGAGTACGCGTGGGCGCACCCCGAGGAGACGGTGTACTTCACCTCCACCAGCACCAAGGACTTCGGCGAGGGGGCTGCTTTCCCTTACCCCATGGATGAGGACCTGCGGAGGCTGGAGGACCGATTCGTGCTGCTGACCTCCGTCTGCGACATCGTCGAGCGGTTCGCCGAGCGTGCCGAAGCCGATGCAGTCTTGACGGCCGTGCGGCAGCAACGTGTCTTCGGGGAAGTAGTCTTCCGGGCCCTCGCGGACCTGTCCTCGGACTTTCTTGTGCTCGGCCGTCCCTCTTGACCACGAGGGTGCCGCCCTCGCGGCGCCCACGACGGTGCGTGCAGTCAGCTGGCGCTCCGGGCCGGCCGTGCAGTTCGTCTCGGCAAGTGACGTCAAGGCATACCGGATGGGCGACCATGTCTAGGGCATGGCCACCACGCGGTGGCGGCTGGGGGGCTCGTCAAGCTCGCTCTCCCGTTCCCGTGCGGACGCGGTGGGCTTGCCTGGGAAGTCCGCCTGCTCCTGAACATCACGCGCCCCGATTCGCTCCTCACCGTCCTGCGGACCTCACCGCCTGCCCCGCTCAAGGAAGAAGAGTGGGAGCTGCTGCCACAACCGCCCGCACCGGTCGCTCTCGGCGGTCCCTTCGACTTCGATCCCGTTCACAGCCTCAACCACCTGCTCCAGGAAAGTCAGCACGACAGCTCTGTACCGGAAGAACTCCTACTCCCACCTCTTGCGCAAAACCACAGGCGATCTGTGACTGCCTGCCACCCGCTCACACTTCGCTCTGGTCGCACGGTGGGACGGGCACCTGCCCGACCGGTGGCTCAACGACATCAGCTCCCCCTGGGGAGGCTGCGAAGTGCTGTGCACCCGGGCCTGGTACAGGAGCGGAGCTCCACAGGTAAGGGGGACGTGACGGTGGCGAGCGCGACTGGAGCCTGTGCCCAATCCCGCAGCCAGTTTCCGGCCCGTGCCGTAACCTGCCGGTCCGATGTACATCAGTGCACCGGACGCACGGGGCAGCCCTGGGGAGGGACTGCCTGAGGAGGGGCACATGGAAGCGTTGTACGACGGGGCGAGAACCGGTGGCGGTACGGCGGCGGAGGCGGGCGCGCAGGCCACGGACGCCGCCGAGCCGGCAGCCGGGGATGCGATCGCCCAAGCCAGGGACGACGCCGAGCCGAGGGCCGTCGCGGCCGTGGACCCGCACTCAGTTACTAAGCCCTGCCCGGACTGCGGGTCCACTGTGCCGGTGGACCCGCTCTACGTCGACTGGTGCGCCGCCTGCGGCTGGAACGTGGACCCCGCCGACGGGCAGCGGGACGAGTCCGCGCCCGGCCGGATCGAAGCACTGCGCCGCAGGCTCGCACACGACTACGGCGAGGAACTCTTCCGCGAGCCGCTGCCCGGCGACGGCTCCGGGGCGCGGCCCGGGCGCGGCCGCGACGCCACGCTCGCGCTGCTGATCGCCTCGGCGGTCCACGCCCTCACCCTCGCCCTGGCCGTCGGCGGGCTGCTGCTGGTGGTGCTCGGCTGGAGCACGGTGGTGCAGCCCGTGGTCGGCGTGGTGGTGCTGGCGGTCGCCTATGTGCTGCGGCCCAGGGTGGCCCGGCTGCCCAAGGACGTCCCCCTGCTCCACCGTGCGGACGCACCACGGCTGTTCGGGCTGATCGACGAGGTGGCCGAGGTCGTCGGCACCCGCAGTGTGGACGTGGTGGTGGTCGAGGCCCGCGCCAACGCCAGCGTGACCACGTACGGCCTCAAGCAGCGACGAATGCTGACTCTGGGCCTCGCCCTCTGGGAGTCCGCCACCCCGCAGCAGCGCATCGCGCTCCTGGGCCACGAGCTGGGCCACTACGCCAACGGTGACACCCGCTCCTCCATCGTCTTCGTCAACGCACTGCGCTCCCTGTCCACCTGGCTCACCATGCTCGACCGGACCGACGAGCCCGACCTCTTCGAGATGGCCGCCAACGCGCTCACCTTCCTGCCCCGCAAGGCCGCCCTGGGGCTGCTCGTCGTACTCGACCAGCTCACCCTGCGCAGCTCCCAGCGCGCCGAGTATCTGGCGGACGTGTTCGCCGCCCGCGCCGGCTCCGGCGCGGCTGCAGCCGAACTGATGGACCTCCTGCTGATGGCCGAGGTGGCCGACGGCGAGGTGCAGCGTGCCGCCGTCCGCGCGCAATCCGCCAAGCTGGGCGGCCGACGGCGCGAGCGAGCCGTGCCAGACGGGGACGAGGACCTCTGGGCGCGGGTCGCGGACCGGATGCTCGCGGTGCCCGACCGGGAGTACCAGCGGTTGCGCCGCCTCGCCGAACTGCGCGGGCACAGCGCCGACTCCACCCACCCGCCGACACATCTGCGCCGGAGGCGCCTCGTCGAGGGCGAGCAGTTCCCGGCACGGGTGGTCCGGGACGCGGCCGAGTGCGCGGCACTCGCCGAGGAACTCGCACCGGCCCGCGCCGAATGGCAGCGGCGGGTCGAGCGGGGCTACTAAGGGCCTGCCGGAAATTGACGTGCCGGGCCAGGAGGGGCTGGACTTGGTCAATGGTTCCGCGTGAGGGTGCTGCCGTTGACTCCGAAGAGGGCACGAAGGTCTCGGCCGTCGATTTCGCGTAGGTAGAGCACGGTGACCAGCACCGTGCCCAAGGTCGTCAGCTTGTCCTTGTCCCTCGGAGCACGGATTCGCTCACCCCCTCGCTGTTGAAACCGGGCCCGCTCATGTAACTCCTCAAGTGACTGCGACAGTTGGCCGACCAGTTCGTCCAGTGCAGGTTCGGGCATGCCGGTGAGTTCTGGGCTACGCAAATACCCGGTGCAGGGCTGTGGAGACGAAACACTGGTCGGCCGCGAGTCTTGGACCGCGGTGGTGGCGTCGGGCCGAAGTCGCAGGGTGGGGTGAAGAACATGAGGAAGGCCGCCAAGGTCGCGGAGGTGATCGCCGAGCGCCGTGAGGCCGGCCTCCCCGTGGGCTCGGAGGCCGGAGCCCCGACCGAGGGACGGCGCGATGCCCTGGACGACACCGATCCCTGCGGCTTCGGGTGAACTCGTGCTCCAGGGTGAGGGCTTGGGGAAGTAGGTGCAGACCTGCCGGTACGACTGGGAACAGCTGGCACTGGTTCAGCAGTACCTCCTGGAACACGCCCTCGGACTCGAACCGGCCGGGGAGGAGGAACGGCCAGTGAAACGGCGGACGCAGGACGACACATGGCGGCTCAACCTACGGGCGGCAAAAGCCTTCCACACCCGTGAGGGGCACCTGAACGTGCCCAGGAAGCACGAGGAGCAACCTGGGAGTCGCACGGTGGGCCGGGAGACGCTCAGAGCGGCGCTGACGGCGTGAAAGTGGTGAGTGTGAAGCTGAGCATGATCGTGGAGAACTTCCGCAAGCGGGCCGACAAGCTCACCGACGAACGCCGGGCCGAGCTGGACAAGCTCGGGACGCGGTGGACGAAGGGCGCTGCCAGGAGGAGTGAGAGGGGCTGACCGATGTGCCCGGTGGCCGGGGCAGGGTGACCGGCGAAGCGCACCTCGTACCGTCCTGGAACGATTCGCAGTACACCGACGACGCCGGGGTCCGCGCCACACCACCGTCCTGCCTGACTACCGCCCACAAGGTGATGCGTGCCGCTGCGGTGGGTTGAGCCACGGGAACCGCGGTCGAAGCAGCCGGGGCCGAATCACGTGGCTCGCTCAACTGCCTGGTGCTCGTCTGCCAGATGCCCAGCACGAGCGCTACCGCCATAACTACCACGGCCCACCGGCCGGGGACGCGGAGCTGTGTCCATAAGCGATCCGAACTGCCCGAGCGGTTCTCGGAGCGGCTCCTGGCCCACAGCATCAACCGGCCGAACCGGGCTGTCCATACGCCGAACTCACTCGCCTTTGAGTGGACGTCAAGTCCGATCTTCCTTGGTTCGTGATCGCTCGATCGTGGTACTGATCGATGCAGTCCGCTTCGCGGTGCGACGCCGAATTGCGTACCACACATGAGCCTCCGGGCCCACCACACGACCAGGACGACCAGGACGACGGCCCACACAGCAGGCTGCCCGACCACCCCACGCCCCGATCGCGAATACGACGTCCAGCAGCCATGGTTCGTGGCCGACGATGAGGGCGAGCACGGCCAGGAGGAGCCACGTCGAGGGGCGCATCACGGATTCCTCGCTGGTGACGCCACTCCCACAGCAAGCAGTCGTCAGGTCGCCTCGGAAATCAGCCCGCCGACCGCACGGCTGCTCGCCCGCCCCTGCTTCGCTCAGGCCGGCCCGGATGTCCCGGCCCGATGTGTCACCACCGGACCGGGGTTGAGGCACGCCCGGTGTCTCACCACCGGGTCGCGCCTTCTCCAGCCCCGGTCTGTGGCGACGCCAACAGCCGGGGCCTCGTGCTGGGTTGAGACAACGGAGAGTACTGGCGCATTGACAAGTACTCCGGGAAGATGCACCCACGGCAGGCCCGCAGAAGGAGCCGCAGTTCGTCACCTTCACCGACAATCGCCCGGCTCGCCGTCGAACTGGGCTACGCCAGGTCTCTGACGCGTCAGGGAGCCCCGCACCTCGCGGACACCGACCCCGCCTGGCCGGTGCCGCGCGAGCAGTGGATGAATGTCGGCAACGCGAGGGTAATGCCGTGGCCACCGGTCAAGGAGTACTTGGCTGATCACCCGTTTCACGGAAGGGGGCCCGACAGGCAACCACGGGGACCTCAGTGCCCCCTATTTCCCTGGCTTTCCGCGTCGCACTCTCTGATGCGCGCTTGGACGACGGGGGTGTCGGCCAACTCGCGCGGAAGCTCCGTCGTTGAGAAGATCCGGGCTGCGGCCAGTTGTTCCGGGGTCAACCCAAAAGCTGCCCAGAGCCGCGTCTCCGCCAGATTGGCTCCCCTGAGATCCACGCCGGTGAGTACAGCGCCGCTCAAGTCCGCGCCATGAAGGTTGCCCCCGCTCAAGTCCGCACCTTTCAGCTTCACCTGCCGTAGACAGGCCTGGTGCAGATTCGCGCCGCGGAGATTCGCCCCTGTCAAGAACGCCATGGTGAGGTCAGCATCGTGTAGGTTCGCGTCGCTCAGGTCGGCCTCCTCCAAGCGAGCGCCGCTGAGGTTCGCCCGGTGCAGGTTCGCACCCCTCAGCACGGCCCCCTGAAGCCGCGCCTCACCAAGTTCAGCACGGTGAAGGTTCGCCTCACTCAAATTGACCTCCCGCAAGTCCGAGACGCGCAGGTCCGTGCGGAACGCCTCAGGCCGCTCGGGTCGTCTACCGATCGCCACGAAGGCCGCCGTGACGTCGTGCGGTGGTCGCTTCGCAGAACCCACTCCCTCAACGGAATCCGCACCTGCCGCCTGCGACTCCGCGAAGTCCCTGATGTGAGCGGCAAGGACTTCGACGACGGTCTGGTGGTCCTTCTCCGAGTCGCGCATGATGCGTTCCAGCGAGTAGATCCCGCCGAGCCGTTCGGTCATGCTCGCCGAACCCAGCAGCTTGATCGCCTCGACGTACCGCTCGGTGACCTGCGCCTCGCGTGCCAGCTCCGCCAGTTCGCGGTCCTTCTCCCGGACGTGTGCAAACTGCTCCTGACTGTGCGCGTACAGCTTCTCGGCATGCCGGTGGCTGCGGTGTGTGTAGTACAGGCCCAGCCCAGCTACGACGCCCGCGCCGACAGCCACCAGCATCGTGCGGAAGCCGGTAATGACCACGCCATCCGCCGGCTGCAAGTTCGTCGTGCGCAGGTGCGCTCCGTCAATCCACCATGGGCCCCGCCACAGCAGTAGCGCGTACCCGACGATCACCAGCGCGAGTGCTACGCCGAGGAGCGTCCTCTTCATCGTCGGCTTCATGTTGCGCATCTTGTCCGCGCACCCCTTCGGGGACACCTCCAACCAGCGTTCTCAGAAGAGGATTTCAGGTTCCGTGCTGCGCTCCATCTGCGATACACGCGGACATTCCTAACAGGATTCCCTAATCGCCTCAGCACCAGATACCGAAGCCGACTCACAGCCATGAAGCCGTTGTGGAAACACGCCGCAATGCCCGCTGCCGTCACCGTGGTCGGGTACACACTCCCGCTCGCGTGAAGGTGATGCAGTTACCGTCGTCTCCCACCTGGACTCGCCGGATGAGGGTGGAGCGTGTTCTGGATCGTGTTCTCGGTGCGGCCCAGCGCGTGGGCGGCGGCTGCAACGGTTCCCGGTCCGGCGACGCATCGCGCAGGGCATCGGCACGCGCTACTGAGACTTCGTGTGCCGAGGAGCGGAGGTACTGTTACAACTCCCCTTCGACAGCGAAGCGTTCGCGCCAAGCGATCTCGTCCATCAGTCTCCGACGCTGCCTCCACCGTTGGGTTGGGGGCAAGCGGTTCGTACCCCAGGCCGGGATGGCATTCTCCTGCGTAGACCACGGTAGCGAACAACATCTCCAGAGGTAGCTGATACCAACGAGGCCGTCCTGCGCACGCACCGTCCGCGCAGAACGGCTGTTCGGAGGCCGGGCCGTCGACCTGACGGGCACTCAGGACGTCCTGAACGCGCGGGACATCACCGTGTACGAAGACGCCGCGCGCGCCTTTGGCTCCTACACCGGGAGCCGGCGGAACGGCGGAACGGCGGGACAGGTATCCTCACCTGCTTCGGCTTCGGCCCCATCAAGAACCTGACATGCATCGAGGGCGGGGCGCTCGCCCCGCGCACCACCGACGAGGCCTGCACACTCTGGTAGATGCGCACCCTGGGCATCGCCCTGTCGCAGGCGGCCAGACCACCACGACCTGCACCGTCGGCGGTTTCGGCCTCCGCGCCACCCTGTCATCCGTCCATGCGGCGGTCGGCACCGCCCAGTTGGCACAGTTCCCCCGCCCTCGCCGCACGGCGCCAAGAACTGTGGCGGACGTATTCTGCCGCCCTGCGCGGGCTCGACGGCGTCGCCCCTGACGGACGTCGATGTGGAGCGCTCGGTGCCTTCACCTGCGTCGTGCGGGTGCCGTCCCGCGACACGGCCCATCGGATACTCCGCGACCAGGGGATCGGAGTCGGCGTGCACTACCCGCCGAACCACCTCCAGCCCGCCTTCGCCCCCTGGCACCGGAGTCTGCCCGTCACCGAGCGGATCGGGCGGGAAATCCTGAGCCTGCCGTTCCACCCTGCCCTCACCAACGCCGACGTGCGCCACGTCGCCGGACGGTTCGACGAGGCACTGGCGTCCCCTGCACCGGACACCTGCACCAGACATCTACGGAAAGGGCGTCCTGATGTCCCAAGTGGCGTTGGCTAGGCGCATCTTGACGGCCTGTCTGGGGAACTACTACCGCTCCGCGCTCGCCGCATTCCTCGCGCAGTTGGGTACTTCCGCGGACGCCAGGTCGGCGGGAGTCCGCGACAAGTGCGCGGGCCAGGGACTGTCCGATGGGTCAAGCCAGATGCCAGTCTCCACCCCAACCCATCACCACAACGCCAGGTTTCGTCGGCCTCCTCCTGGGCCTTCTGCTACCGGCTTCCGACACTGCGGCGAGGCACACTGTCGGTGGCGTGATCCCCGCCCAAGGAACTCTCCAGGAGCGTGAAATGCAGCCCGAATCACCGGAGTTCGACCACCTTCTGCACTGCGTCCCCGATGTTGAGTCGGCCACCGAGGCGTACACGGCGGCCGGCCTTCCAGCGCACGCCAACCCGCCGTATCTGGGCTTCCGGAACGGCGCCTGGCGGCTCGACGCCCGCTATGTCGAGATCCTCACCGTGGTGGACCGCGCCGAGTTCACCAACTCGCCCTTCGGCCAGGCCATGACCGCCTGGATGCCGCACGTCGACGCGCTGCTCGCCGCGGGCGGAGGCGCACTCAATTTCGCCACGCACGTGACGGACGTGAACGCCACCACGGAACGGCTCCGCCGCGCCGGGCACAAGGTGGACCTGCATGTATTCGCCCGTGAAGGCTCACCGGTGTCGTTCACCGAAGCCGTGCTGCAGGGTGCCCCCGCATGGGCCCCCTTCTTCATCACGTACACCCCGGACCGACAGGTCGTACTCGACCGGTACAGCGCGGGGCGGGTCGCGCGCGGGCCGCACGACCTGGCCGGTTTCGTCATCGAAACACCTGAACCGGCAGCATCCGCCGCGTGGTTGGGCGAGATCCTCGGCATCCCGGCCGACCGGGCGAGGAACGTGGTGCCGTTGCCTGGCGGGGAAGTGCACTTCACGCCCGGCCCAGCCGACGCGATCACCACGCTGCTACTGGCCGAGGGGGCTGCGCCCTCGACATCCGTCGCGGGCTTGGATCTCCGCCCCCTGAGCGCTGTTCCGCCGGACGAGCCCTAACCCACGCACCCGGTCATGGTGGAGACAGCCACTGAACGGGGCTCACCGAGGTGTTCACAGGTCAGCCCAACCCTAAGAGTGCGTCAGGATTATCGAGGGCGGCGCAGACCGCCACCCGAGCGCGGATCAGCAGCACACCTCACACGAGTTCTCGCTCCACGTGGTGGAGGTAGCTGTACGGGTGGTCCTTTAGCGTCGCCGAACTTCGAGCGGTACAGGGAAGCGTCCAGGAAGGATTCTCGCGGGCGAGGCGGCCCAGCGGCCAACTCGCGGAGCTCCTCCATCAGGACCCGGAACGCCGCGCTGCCAGCGGCGCCGAAGTGGCGGTCCGCCCAGCGTGCGTCCCACGAAGAACCGAGCGAGAGCGGGTGGTAGAGGCCCTTGTCCTGGAGTTCATGCAACTCCGGCGACACCGCCCCCGCGTAGACGTCGGGCGATCGCGGCACCACGGAGGCAAGGCCGTCCCAATACAGCAGCGCCTGGTGGACGATCTCCTGGGGAGGCTGAACCAGCGGATAGTAGAGCAGCGTGGGCATCGGGTCCTCTCCCCCTCGAACTCGCCTGTTCCACAAGGCGATTCACCGTAGCGGACCGTCATTGAACACCACCGCGGGCTCCCCTAGGACACATGGCCGGTGTTCCCGACCTGTCACCTGTCCTTCGCCGTACGGACGAGGCCCGCCCGCTACGGAGCGACAGCCGACAGCACCACGTCCACCAGCCGCTCCGCCGTGGGTGCGGGCCCGCTCCGCGATGCGCTGACGCCGCTCCGCGTCGGTGAGCAAGGGCGCCAGGGCAAGCACGTCGGGCAGTTCGGCAGCCATGAAGTCGGTGAGGTAGGAGCGGGCCGCCTGCTCGGCGGGGAGCGCCGCCGCCTGCCGACGCAGGTGCGCGAGGTGAGCGGGCCCGCAATCCCAGCGTCCGCCATAGCGGTCTGCACGAGGACGACACGGCCCTTCGTCAGTCACGTCAGCAGCAGACGAGCACCACTTGCAGTACCAACCGCCAGGCCACCGGGCTTGCGCCACTGACGCTCGAATGAACGATGCCCAACTGACCCCCCCCCCCCCCCCGCAGACCACCACGTAGTGGACGGATTGCTGAAGGCGTTGGCGGAGGCATCGTCGGCTTCGTGGGTAGGGCGTGCGCAGGCCGGGAGTGCGTTCGCTTCGTTCGCCGGGGTTCTTGAGGCTGCGGAGGCGCTGGTGGAGGTGGGGCCGGCAGCCTCGGTAGAGGTGCTTGCGCGGGCGGTGGCCGGGGCCGGCGGCAGTCTCGGCGACTGGATGCCGGCAGGGGTGCCCGATGCGCTCGCGGGGAGTGCCGGGATGCCGGACTTCCTGGCCTTGTGCGAAGGGCTGCTCCAAGCCACGGAAGCAGCCGTTCGTCAGGGCGCTGCAGAAATCCTGGAGTGGCCACAGAGAACAGGGGGTTGAGGCGAATGTCCGCTGGGGTCTTGTGTGTCTCCCCTGGTCGGGGAGACGACGATGTCCTACGTGGGCTTCGGTATGGCGCAAATGCCGGCGTCCAGGCCCCGTGGCGATCCCTGTAGTCCCCCGCTCAGCCTTCCGAACCGGTCTCTGTCGCTCCGTGTGCCGCAACAAGGGCTCGCTGCCGGACTTCGCCGAACAACTGGATCGTGGTGGCGGCCAGGACGTCATCCCTGCCGATGGTCCGCCCGTCGCCCGTGCGGGTGGACAGGGCCAGGACAGACTCCGGCACGGACGGGCGCGTGTCAGCGGGAACGCCCGGCATCATCAGGGTGACCGTGCCGAACCGCTTGATCCCGCCCTCCCGCACGACCATGGCCGCGTCCCGCGCGAGGTCCGTCAGGAACACGCTCGCGAGCCCGTCCAATTCGCGGACCATCGCCGGGACAGCTGTCACGCCCCGGTTGCGCAGCAGCTTCCTGACCCCGCCCTCGAACCTGTGCGCGCCCACCACGGCACTCGGCTTGCGCGACCTGCTGCGCTTGGGAGCGTGTACGGCGACGCCCTCGGCGCCGTACACGTTGCCGGTCAGCCCCTTGAACGTAGGGCTGTGGTCGTACCACCCGCCTCCCACCTCCAGTTCGACGTCCCGGTCGATGGCTGTCACGAGGTCCCTGGGCAGCAGCTTCTTTCGGGCCTCCTCCTCCGCCGCGCGCCGCGCGCCGTCAATGATGTCCGTCAGCACTGTCCGCGTCACGGACGCGGCAGCCCGCGCGGCCGACCGCGAGACGTGCAGCGGGGTGACATCCCTGAACACCGCCTTGACGAGAGAAGGCTTGAACGAGGGAACGTCCAGGCCCGCGGCGGACGTGGAACCGGTGTGCGCGGGGCGTAGGGGATGTGCGGGCATCGGAAAAGGCGCTCCTGCTGTCGGTACGTTTCCGGGGCCCGCTTCGCCGCGGACCCACTCTCTTGCGCCATCCTCCGTCAACGCCGCGGCCGAACAAAGGTCTGACGGACACCGACGGACAGGAGGAGCGGAGGCGGGCATCGGACGCTGCTGACGGGCTGTGAGAACAGCGGCTCCTCGGCATAGCCCTCGCTGTCCGCACCGTTGCGGCATTGTCCGGTGAAGGCGGTGTTGCCGTACGCGCGAGGGCAGCGGCTGGGTGGGCGTCAGTTCCCGTGCGATGCGGTCGCGGTGCGCTCCCGGGGGCGGGGGCGGGCGTTCGCTTTGCTGGACGGGATCGGCGATACCGGGCGGGTGCGGGAGTGGACGCGGGCCCAGGCCCGGTTGCTGGCGGCCGGCGGTCTCGACCACGGGGAGGCGTACGACGCGCTCTGCGGGCTTTGCACTGGTTGTGCGCGGGCGAAGCCCGGCGTCCGGGTGCCCCGGAGGTGGGGGTGGTCGCGGTCCTGGTGGTGTGGGTGCCGGGCAGGGCGGTCACGCTCGCCTGGTACGGGCGAGTACCCGCTGTCGCTGGGGCAGGGGAACCCGCGCTGGGGCAGGGGAACCCGAGACCTCGCGTACCGACTCAATCACGGCGTGGGCGCGACGAGACCGACGAGCTGGCCGCCACCCCGCCCACGAGACCGTGCGCGGTCACCACCGTTGAGCGTCTGGGCATGCGACGTCCCACGCAGCCGCACCATGTAGGAGAGTCTGCACCGTCCCGTGCCAGTCGGGTCGGCTGAGGGGAACATTTATCCAATCCGCTGGCGGGGCCCGGCGGCGACAGTGGGTTCATGACTGTTTCTGACGGCGGACCGCACGTGAACGGCGGCGCCGAGGCCACCAAGAGTTCGACCCTGCCACTGGACGACGGGACATCCACGTGTGTCAGGACGGCCCCTGCGACGCCCCGCACTCCTGCTCATCCACGGGTCCGCATCCTCGACCCGCTCGTGGGACTCACTGGTTCCGATGCTGACCGGATCTCACTGCGTCATCCGGATCGACCTGCTCGGGCACGGCCGGTCGGCCAAACCGGCCGATCGCAGCTATGCGCTCCCGGGCCAGGCACACCGGGTCAACGTGGCACTGGACCGACTCGGCGTCGAGCATGCCGTGGTCGTGGGCCATTCCAGCGGCGGCGTGGTCACCACCGCCCTTGCCGAACAGCGACCCGACCTGGTGACCGCGCTCGCGCTCATCAACACCGGCCCCAGCCTGGACGCCTTCATCGCACCGCAGTCCGCCCCCATCGGACCTTCGCAGTGGCTGCCGCCGACAAGGAGATCCGCCGGTTCGCGAGCACCGGTTTCTGCCGCGCCGACTACCGCGTCGGTCCGGGCTCGAAAGTCGAGTTACTGCCCAGTCTCGGACACACACCCGTACTCGAGGATCCCCCACGGTCCGCAACTCCCCTGCCGGCCTTCACCACGATCCACGCCGTGCGGGTGGACTGAATGACAAGGAGGGGTGTCATGCGGATTCTCGTCTCCGGCGCCAGTGTCGCCGGCCCGGTGCTGGCGTACTGGCTCACCCAACACGGCTTCTGCGTCACGGTGGTTGAGCGCGCGCCGCCTCTGCGCAAGACCGGCGGCCACGCGGTCGACCTGTTCCGGCCCGCGATGAACATCTCGGAGAAGATGGGTGTGCTACCGCGCATCGAGGAGCGGGCCACCGGCACCAACCGGATGACCGTCCACCGGGAACAGGCACGGCGTCCCGTCCGCGTGGGCCTCTCCAAGATCTTCAGTGCCGCTTCCGACCGGCACGTCGAGGTCATGCGTGACGACCTGAGCGAGATCTACTACGACGCCGCGCGCGACGACGTCGAGTACATCTTCGACGACTCGATCACCGCGATCTCACCTGATGGCGAGGTGCGGTTCGAGAACACCGCGCCGCGCCGCTTCGACCTCGTCGTCGGCGCGGACGGGCTGCACTCCCACGTGCGCCGCCTCGTCTTCGGAGAGGAGTCCCGCTTCAGCGCCTTCGCCGGGGCGTACTTCGGGGTGCTGACCCTGCCGAACTTCTCCGGGCTCGATGGCGAGCTCGTCATCCATGTCGGCGTCGGCCGCACTGCCGGCATCTACGGCGCGCGGCACCTCGGGGACGCGCGGGCGTTGTTCCTGTTCCGCAGTGAGCGCGAGCTCGACTACCACCACCACGAAGTGCCCCGGCAGAAGGAGCTGCTGCGCGGTGCGTTCGGCGGCATGCACCCTGACGTGGACCGCTGGCTCGGCGAGCTCGACCGCACCCCGGCGTTCTACTTCGACTCGATCACCCAGATCCGCATGGACACCTGGTCGCGGGGACGGGTAACGCTCGTCGGCGACGCGGGCTACTGCCCCGGCCCGGCCGTCGGCGGCAGCACCAGCCTGGCAGTCGTCGGCGCGTACGTCCTCGCCGGGGAGCTGGCACGGGCGGGCGGTGACCACGAGCGCGCCTTCCCCGCCTACGAGCGCGCGATGGCGGAGCACGTGCGCGGCAGCCGCACGGCCGCGCTCAGCGCGGCGAAGACCCTGATCCCCACCTCACACCTCGGTGTGCGGGGACTGACCCACGGTGCTCGCCTGATCTCCGCCCTGCCCGCGGGGCCCAGCCGAGCCCTCCTCCGCCTCACCACCAAGAGCACACGCCTCTACAACTCCATGACCGTCGACGACTACCTGCCGTCGCCCACCGCATCACGAGGCCGGATCGGCCTCACGGGCGACTCCTGAGGCAGGCTCGGGGTGGAGTGAACGCCACACCGTGATTTCTCCGGGCCTCAACGATTTCTCGGGCCTCAACGAAGCTCCACCGGCCCGCGAAGTCAGTTGCACACTGATCTCTCATTCGGAGGCTCAGCCGGACCGTTGGGTCGAGCCATGTACTCACGGTTGACAGACCGGGCAGCGTCGAGGTCTTCCTGGCACTCTTCGAGGTGGCAGCACAGTTCGACCGTCTCTTGCTCCAACTCAGTTGTGTGGGAATGGAGTTGGTCGATACTTGGCGCCGAACTACCCAGTCCGGCCTCGCGTCAGATCTTCTCGCCGAGGACTGCGGACAGCCGTTCACGCAGCAGACGGTTCTCCTCCGCCAAGCGGGTGTTTCGATCCTGCGCGTTGACGAGGTCGGCCATCGGCGGGGGCGGCTCACGGTCTCCGGGCCGGGAGGAAGCGGCTCCGCCGCCCGTTTCTGGATAATGCCGAGGAGGTCGCGGTGGCGGTGACGGTGACGGTGGATGAGGTGCGGTCGACGCCTGCTCGCCGGGCGATGCCGGAGACGTTGATCTCGTCCTGTGCCTGGACCGCGGCATCCAGGGCCTTGAGTGCGCGTTCTCGGCGGCGGGCGGTGACCGTGCGGCGGGCCTGCACGATTCCCGCGGTTTGCGCGGTCACGGTCGTTCCCGTCGAAGGTCGGGGGAAGTCTGCCGGACGTGAGGCATGCCCAGGGACACGACGCGGCGGCCAGTGATCGCGGCGCATACCCAGCTCCGTCTCACCCGCGAGGCCGCCGCCGACCTCCGCCGCCCGTGGGAGAAGCCCACCGAGCCCGCCCCGGCCCTCGTCCGCCGGGGGTTCAGAAACCTCCGCCCTCACCTGCGCAGTCCGGCCCGTGCACCCAAACCATCAACACCCCGCCCAGGACGACCACTTGGCTCGGAGAACCGGCGACCCACTGCTTCGCCCGGAATTGGCATCGTTTCACGGGCGTACGGCGGTCCGCGGCGGAGAGCTACCGCGTACCGCCTGAGGCTGTTCGGGAGTCGCCTGCTCACGCCATTCCACAGAGCGAGTACCGCGCAGCGCCTCCCACAACCACACGAGAATCGGCACCAGCGGGCATCCTTCGGCCGGCTCCGGGGTGGGCATGTGAGGGTGCTTCAGGCTCCTCGCCAGGTTGGTGTGGATTCGTGGGTGGGGCGGCGGGTCATGAGGGCGATCATCGCGATGCAGATCATGGCGGTGGAGCGGGCGGGGAGGGCTTCGCCATCGCGGGCCAGGCGGCGGTGGTGCATGAGCCGGCCCAGCGTGTGCTCGACCACCCACCTCCGGGGAAGGATGATGAACCCCTTGGTGCCGGGGGTGCGTCGGGCGACTTCGAGGTCGATACCGAGGCGGGCGGCGCGTGGCCGACGAGGTATTCGCGGTAGCTGCGGTCGGCCCAGCCCTTGCGGATGCCGGGGTGGTCGGCGGCGATGCGGTGGAGGAGATGTTCGCCGGCGACGGAGTCCTGGGTACTGGCGGCGGTGACCAGCACCGTCGGCATCAGACCGGTCGTGTCGATGTTAATGCTCCGCTTGCGGGCGACGATCCTCTTGCCCACGTCAGCACCCTGCTCGCGGGCGGGGTATGGCTGCGCGGCCTCTGGCCGGAAGGTGATCGGCTTGTGGCGCTCCGCCGCACGAGGCCACGTGGAAGCCGAACATCCGGGCGTCGCCCTCGCCCTGCCGTATGCAGGCCACAGCCCGCTCGCTCGTCGAGGCCGGCCCGGAAGGACGCGTCGGCGCCCTGGCCTGCGTCGGCGGTCACCACCGCGGGCCGCAGCCCGCTGACGGCCCACTCGTCGAGCACGTCCCACGCCGGTCCGCAGCCCCCCGGCAGCACGCCGTGGGGAAGCCGACCGGAAGGGACAAAAGGGGCGTGGCCCGCTGCGTATCACGCAGCGGGCCACGCCGTCCCGCTCAGTCGGTCACGCGGATCCTGCTTAGTGCGTCACGCGGATCCTGCTTAGAAGCCATCTCATTTGGCGACTCGGCGGTAGCAGATGAGGGTGCAGGCGATGCTGGCGAAGGCGAGGAAATGGGCGGCCTTGCGTTCGTAGCGGCGGTGG
>NZ_JBEZKB010000060.1:0-16502 GCF_040651475.1 Streptomyces sp. NPDC048442 | reverse complement strand
GCCGTCGACCCGGCGGAGTTGCGTGCGCATGTGGCGGCCGCTCTGCCCGCGTACATGGTGCCGTCAGCCTTCGTGACCCTGGACGCGCTGCCGCTCAACCCGAACGGCAAGCTGGACCGCCGTGCCCTCCCCGCACCCGACTTCGGCTCCGCGGCCGGCACGGGCCGGGCGCCGCGCACCGAGCAGGAGGAATCGCTCTGCGCGGTCTTCGCGGAAGTGCTCGGTGTGGAGCAGGTCTTCATCGACGACAGCTTCTTCGACCTCGGCGGACATTCCCTGCTCGCCACCCGCGTGGTCAGCCGCATCCGTTCGCTGTTCGGCGCCGAACTCGCCGTCCGCACCCTCTTCGAGACCCCGACCGTGGCGGCGCTCACCGAACGCATCGGCGATGCCGCCGACGCCCGCCAGGCCCTGGTGGCCCGGGTCCGCCCGGAAGCGGTCCCGCTCTCACCGGCCCAGCGCCGACTGTGGTTCCTCAACCGATTCGAGGAGCGCAACGGCACCTACAACCTGCCCCTGGCCGTGCGCCTCACCGGCGCTCTCGACCCGGACGCCCTGCGCGAAGCGCTGGCCGACGTGGTCGTGCGCCACGAGAGCCTGCGCACCGTTTTCCCCGACACCGAGGGAAGGCCGCGTCAGCTGGTCCTGCCGCCCGAGCAGGCCCGGCCCGAGCTGCTGCGCACCCCGGGCCTCGATGCCACCGCGCTTGCCGAAGCCGCGGCCGAGGACTTCGATCTGGCCACCGAGATCCCGCTGCGCGCCCAGTTGTTCGAGATCTCGGCGACCGAACACCTGCTGCTCGTCGTGGTGCACCACATCGCGGGCGACGGCTGGTCCATGGCACCCCTCGCCCGTGACATCGGTGAGGCCTACGACGCCCGCCGCTCGGGCGCGGCACCGGCCTGGGAGCCGCTGCCGGTCCAGTACGCCGACTACACCCTGTGGCAGCGCGAGGTGCTCGGCGACGAGAGCGACCCGGGCAGCGGCCTCGCCCGGCAGATCGACTTCTGGCAGCACGCCCTCGGCGCACTGCCCGAGGAGCTCGAACTCCCCGTGGATCGGCCCCGCCCCGCCGAGATGAGTTTCCGCGGCGACACGGTGCCGTGCGAGATTCCGGCCTCGGCGCACGCACCGCTGGCGGAGCTGGCCCGGGAGAGCCGTGCGAGCGTCTTCATGGTCGTGCAGGCCGCGCTCGCCGCGCTGCTCGGACGCCTCGGCGCCGGTGACGACATCCCGATCGGCTCGCCGATCGCGGGCCGTACCGACGAAGCCCTCGACGACCTGGTCGGGTTCTTCGTGAACACGCTGGTGCTGCGCACGGACCTGTCGGGCGACCCGACCTTCCGCGAGCTGGTGGAACGGGTCAGGGAGAGCGACCTCGCCGCCTACGCCCACCAGGACGTCCCCTTCGAGCAGCTCGTCGAAGTGCTCAACCCCGAGCGCTCGCTGGCCCGCCACCCCCTGTTCCAGGTCATGCTCTCCCTCCAGAACAACGCGGAGGCGACCCTTCACCTGGACGGCCTGCGGATCGAGCCCGAGCAGGTCACCGTGGACGGGGCCAAGTTCGACCTCTCCTTCCAGCTCGCCGAGTCGTTCGCGGCGGACGGCTCCCCGGCCGGAATCGGCGGACGCATCGAGTACGCGACGGACCTCTTCGACCGCGAGACCGTCCAGCACCTGGCCGCCCGCCTGGTGCACCTGATCGGTGCGTTGGTGAGCGGCCCGGACGAGAAGGTGTCCTCGGTGGACGTCCTGACGGCCGGCGAACGGCACCAGGTGCTCACCGGCTGGAACGACACCGCCCGCGACGTCCCGGCCGTCACCCTGCCCGAGCTCTTCGAACGGCAGGCGGCGCTGACCCCCGACGCCACCGCCCTGGTCGCCACGGACGGCCGCCTCACCTTCGCCGAACTCGACGACCGCGCCAACCGCATCGCCCGGCTGCTCGTCCGGCACGGCGTCGGCCCCGAGCAGTACGTCGCCGTGGCCCTGCCCCGGACCACGGACCTGGTGGTGGCCGTGCTCGCCGTCACCAAGGCGGGCGCCGCCTACGTCCCCGTCGACCCGGCACACCCCTCGGACCGGATCGCCCTGCTCCTCCAGGACGTGGGCGCCGCCGCCGTTCTGACCGCGGCAGGCACCCGGGACACCGTCCCCGGGGACCGGGGCGGTCTCCGTATCGACCTGGACGACCCGGCCGTCGTCGAAGCACTGCGCGAGCTGCCCGGCACCGCCCCCGGCGATGCCGTACGGAGCGCCCCGCTGCGGCCCGACCACCCGGCGTACGTGATCCACACGTCCGGTTCCACCGGCCGCCCCAAGGGTGTCGTGGTCGCCCACCGCAGCCTCGGCAATCTGTACCACCACCACTTCCAGGAGCTGTACGCGGCCGAGGCGCAGAGCGCCGGCCGTCCGCTGCGCGCAGCTCTCACCGCGGCCGTCTCCTTCGACGCCTCGATCGACCCCCTCCTGTGGATGGTGGCCGGACACGAACTCCATCTGATCGACGACGACGTCCGGCGCGATCCGGCGGAACTCATCGCGTACGTACGCGCAGCGGGCATCGACTTCATGGAGCTCACACCGTCGTACGCGGAACAGCTCCTGGAGGAAGGGCTCGTGCGCGACCCGCAGGCCCGCCCGCGGATCCTGGCCCTGGGCGGTGAGGCCGTGAGCCCGGCCCTGTGGCAGGAGCTCGCTCGGACACCGGGCGTCACCGGCTACAACCTGTACGGCCCCACCGAGGCCACCGTCGACACCCTGACCGCGCGGACCACGGACACGGCACGGCCGCTCGTCGGCCGGCCCGTCACCAACAGCCGCGTGCAGGTGCTCGACGCGTCGCTGCGCCCGGTCGCGCCGGGGGTGGCGGGCGAGTTGTACATCGCGGGTGCGGGTCTGGCCCGCGGCTACCTCGGCAGGTCCGCGCTGACGGCGGAGCGGTTCGTCGCCGACCCGTACGGCCCTGCCGGTGCGCGGATGTACCGCACGGGTGATGTGGTCCGGTGGACCCGGACCGGCGAGCTGGCCTACGTGGGCCGCACCGACGACCAGGTCAAGATCCGCGGGTTCCGTATCGAGCCCGGTGAGATCGAGACCGTTCTGTCCCGCTACGAAGGCGCCGCTCAGGCCGTGGTGGTGGTGCGGGAGGACCAGCCCGGCATCAAGCGGCTGGTGGCGTACGTGGTGCCGCGTACCGGTGAGCTGGACCGGGCGGCAGTACGGGCACACGTGGCCGGGGTGCTGCCCGAGTACATGGTGCCGTCCGCGTTCGTGGAGCTGGCCGCACTGCCGCTGACCGTCAACGGCAAGCTGGACCGCCGCGCGCTGCCGGCGCCGGTGCTCACGGGCGCCGGCACCGGGCGGGCCCCGGGCAACCGGCGCGAGGAGGTGCTGTGCCGTCTGTACGGCGAACTCCTCGGTGTGGAACAGGTGTCGGTCGACGACAGCTTCTTCGAGCTGGGCGGCGACAGCATCGTGTCGATTCAGCTGGTGAGCCGTGCGCGGAAGGCAGGGCTGGTGCTCACGGCACGCGAGGTGTTCCAGCACCGGACGCCCGAGGCGCTGGCTGCGGTTGCCGGGAGTGTGTCGGCGGTGCGGGCCGAGGACCCGACGGCCGGTCTGGGGCGGGTTCCCGAGACGCCGATCGTCGGGTGGCTGCGTGAGCTGAGCGGCCCGGTGGACGGATTCAACCAGGCGATGCTGCTGCAGACGCCCGCCGACGTGTCGTACGAGCGGCTGGAGTCGGCGCTTCAAGTGCTGCTGAACCACCACGATGTTCTCCGCTCGCGCCTTGTCCGCACCGACGACGCCTGGAGCCTGGAGGTTGCCGAGTCCGGTTCCGTACGGGCGGCGGACGTACTGTGCCGGGGCGAGGGCGCCATCAGCGCCGGGGCGCGTGCCGCGCAGCGGCGTCTGTCTCCCGAGGCAGGATCGATGCTGCAGGCGGTGTGGTTCGAGGATGCGGGCCGACTGCTGCTCATGGTCCATCACTTGGTGGTGGACGGGGTGTCCTGGCGGATCCTGCTGCCGGATCTGGCGCAGGCGTACGCGGGTGCTGATCTGGAGCCGACCGGTACCTCGTTCCGGCGCTGGGCGCAGGAGCTGCACGCCCTGGCTGCACAGCGCGCGGCCGAACTCCCGCTCTGGGAAGCCGTACTGGCCGGAGACGATCCGCTGATCGGTGCCCGTCCGCTCGACCCGGAGACCGACACCGCCTCCACCGTGCAGCACCTCTCCCTCACCCTCCCCGCCGACATCACCGGCCCGCTCCTGACCGACGTCGCGGCAAAGTTCCACGCAGGGGTGAACGACGTGCTCCTGACCGGCTTTGCGCTCGCAGTCGCCGAGTGGCGGGGTACGGAATCCAGCAGTGTCCTCGTCGACCTCGAAGGCCACGGCCGTGAGGACGTCGTCGAGGGAGTGGACACCTCTCGGACCGTCGGCTGGTTCACGAGCATGTTCCCGGTCCGGCTCGACGCAGGGGAGGCGGGGAACACGGGCGACCCGGGCCGCGCCCTCAAGACGGTCAAGGAGCAGCTGCACGCCCTCCCCGACAACGGCATCGGCTACGGCCTCCTGCGCCGTCTCAACCCGGACACATCCGGCGTCCTCGCTCAACTTCCCTCTCCGCAGCTCGGGTTCAACTACCTGGGCCGCTTCGACGCCGACGGCGGCGACCCGACCGGGGCGGGCGCCGACTGGGCCCTGTGCTCCGACGCCGACCTCGGTGACGGCCGCGACCCCGAAGGCCGCACCGCGCATGCCCTGGATGTCAATGCCGTCACCCTCGACCATGCCGACGGGCCGCAGCTGGTCGCCGACTGGTCCTGGCCGGCCGCGCTGTTCACCCAGGACGAGATACGTACCCTCGCCGAGGGCTGGTTCCGTGCCCTCCGGGCCATCGCCGCGCACGCGGCCGAACCCGACGCCGGCGGGCTCACACCCGCCGACCTGCGGCCCCTGGTGTCGGTCACCCAGCAGCAGATCGACCGCCTGGAGACCGAACACGGCCGCCTCACCGACATACTTCCGCTCTCCCCCCTCCAGCAGGGCCTCCTCTTCCACGCCGTCTTCGACGAGGACGCCTCGGACGTCTACACCGTCCAGCTCTCCTTCGACATTGAAGGTCCCGTGGACCGGGCGGCGCTCCGAGCCGCCGTGCACACACTCCTGACCCGGCACGCCAACCTCCGGGCCGGTTTCCGGCACGAGGGACTCGACACACCCGTCCAGGTCATCCCCACCGACTTCGAACTCCCCTGGAGGGAAATCGACCTGACGCCCCTTCCGGAGCCCGAGCGCGACGCCGAGGCCGACCGCCTCGTGACCGAGGACCAGACACAGCGCTTTGACCTCGCGGCGCCCCCGTTGATGCGGTTCACCCTCATCACGACCGGCCAGGACCGGCACAGGTTCGTCGTCAGCCACCACCACCTGCTCCTCGACGGCTGGTCCATGCCGGTCTTCCTGGGCGAGCTGTTCACGCTGTACGCACAGGGCACCGGCGCCGCGCTGCCGCGCGTCACCCCCTACCGCGACTATCTCGGCTGGGTGGCCGCACAGGACCGTGGGGCTGCCGAGCACGCGTGGCAGCAGGTCCTGGACGGGCTCGACGAGCCCACCCTCCTTGCCGCCCCCGACCCGTCCCGGGCCCCCGTACTCCCGGTGCGAACCCGACTCGAACTCCCGGAGGAGCAGACCGCCGCGCTGGCGCGCTGGGCGCGGTCGCACGGGGTGACCGTCAATACCGTGGTCCAGGCGGTGTGGGCGATGGTGGTGGGTCAGCTCACCGGCCGTCAGGACGTCGTGTTCGGCGGTACGGTCTCCGGCCGGCCCCCGCAGGTCCCCGGCATCGAGTCGATGGTCGGGCTCTTCATCAACACCCTTCCCGTACGGGTCCGGCTGGACCCCGCCGAGACGGTCGGCGCTCTCCTGGAGCGGCTCCAGGACCAGCAGGCCGGCCTCATGGACCACCAGTACCTGCCGCTCGCCGACATCCAGCGGATCGCGGGACAGGGCGAACTCTTCGACTCCCTCGTCATCTTCGAGAACTACCCGCTCGACGCCGCCGACCTGCGCAAGTCCGCAGGCGGCCTCGGGATCGTCGGAGGTGACAACCACGAGAGCACCCACTATCCACTCAGCCTCACCGTCAGCCTGGGCCGCTCGCTGGGCCTGGATCTCGCCCACCGGCCCGACCTGCTCGACCGGAGCCACGTCGAGGCGCTCGGAGCCTGCCTGCTGAGGCTCCTCGGCGAGGCCGCCGACCACGCCGAGGAACCGGTGGGCCGGCTGCGGCTGCTGGCACCCCAGCACGAGAAGCTCGTGCTCGGCGACTGGGCGGGCACGGTCGACGCCGGGCACGGCGTCCCACCGCTGACCGAACTGTTCGCGCAGCGGGCCACCGCGACCCCCGGCGCGACGGCGGTGATCTCCGGGGCCGAGCGGATCGGCTACGCCGAACTCGACGCCCGTGCCAACCGCCTGGCCCACCTCCTCGTCTCCCGCGGAGCAGGGCCCGAGCGGTACGTCGCCGTGGCCCTGCCCCGGTCGGCGGAGCTGCTGGTCGCGCTGCTCGCCGTCCTCAAGTCCGGCGCCGCCTACGTGCCGCTGGACCCGGAGCATCCCGCCGAGCGGCTCGGTCACATCCTGGCGGACGCCCGTCCTTCGCTGCTGCTCACCACCGCTGCCGCCGCGGCCATGCTGCCCACGACGGACGTCCCACCGCTGCTGCTCGACACCCCGGAGACGGCCCAGGAGCTGGCGGAACACCCGGCCGAAGCCCTGGACGGCGCACCGGCCGACGGCCGGAATCCGGCGTACGCGATCTACACCTCCGGGTCGACCGGCCGGCCCAAGGGCGTCGTGATCTCCCGGGCCGCCCTGGACAACTTCCTCGCCGACATGTCGGCGCGGGTGCCCATGGACGGCACGGACCGGCTCGTCGCCGTCACCACCGTCTCCTTCGACATCGCGGCCCTGGAGCTCTACCTGCCGCTGCTCGCCGGGGCGGGGGTGGTCGTCGCGAGCAAGGACGAAGTTCTCGACCCGAGGGCGCTGGCGGCTCTGATCGGCACCCACGGCGGCACGGTCATGCAGGCCACGCCCTCGCTGTGGCAGACACTGCTCGGCGACGTTCCCGCGGCCCTCGCCGGGCTGCGGATGCTCGTCGGCGGCGAGGCCGTACCCGGAGCCCTCGCCGGGGCGATGGCCGCGGCCGGCCGGCGGGTGATCAACGTGTACGGGCCCACGGAGACGACGATCTGGTCCACCGCCGCCGAACTGGACGGCACCACCTCGGCACCGCCCATCGGGCGGCCCCTCCTCAACACCCGGGTCCATGTGCTCGACGGCGCGCTGCGCCCGGTGGCGCCGGGCGTCCCGGGAGAGCTGTACATCGCGGGCGCGGGCCTGGCCCGGGGCTACCTCGGCAGGCCGGGGCAGACCGCGGAACGGTTCGTCGCCTCCCCGTACGGCTTGCCGGGGACGCGGATGTACCGCACCGGCGACGTGGCCCGCTGGGGCGCGGAGGGCGAGCTGGAGTACCTCGGGCGCACCGACTTCCAGGTCAAGGTCCGCGGCTTCCGCATCGAGCTGGGCGAGATCGAGTCGGTCCTGGCACGGCACGCGCAGGTGGCCCGGGTCGCCGTGGTGGTCCGCGAGGACCGGCCGGGCAGCAAACTCCTGGTGGCCTATGTCGTCCCGGCGAGTGCCGGGTGCAACACGGCGGAACTGCGGGCGTACGCCGCCGCGGAACTGCCCGGCTACATGGTCCCGGCCGCGTTCGTCACCCTCGACGCGCTGCCGTTGAACACCAACGGCAAGCTGGACCGCAAGGCGCTGCCCGCACCGGGCTTCGGCGCGCTGCCGGCCGGCCGGGCACCGGTCGGCCCGCGCGAGGAACTGCTCTGCCGGCTCTTCGCCGAGGTGCTCGGTCTGCCCACGGCCGGTGCCGAGGACAGCTTCTTCACCCTCGGCGGCGACAGCATCAGCTCCATCCAGCTGGTCGGCAGGGCCCGCCAGGCGGGTCTGGTGCTGACCCCCCGCGAGGTGTTCCGGCACAAGACCCCCGAGGCGCTCGCGGCGGCCCTGCCCGAGAGCCCGGCCGAACAGGCACTGGCCCCCGACCCACAGGGCGCGGACCCCGCAGTCGGCGCTGTGCCGGCGACCCCGATCATCCGGTGGCTGAGGGAACTGGGCGGCCGTATCGAGGGGTTCAACCAGTCCGTGACCTCACCCGTTCCCGGAGACCTCACCGGGGACCGGCTCACCGCGGTCATCCAGGCCGTGCTCGACCACCACGACGCACTGCGCGCCAAGCTGGTGCGGACGGACACCGACTGGACGTTGCACATACCGCCGAAGGGAGACGTCCGGGCCCAGGACGTGATCCACCGGGTCGACGTCACGGGGCTCGACAAGCACCGGGCGACGGCGCGATTCGAGGCGGAGGGCCTCGCCGCGCAGAACCGGCTGGACCCCGACGCCGGGCTGATGGTGCAGGTCGTCTGGTTCGACGCGGGACCCACCGCATTCGGCGAGTTGCTGCTGATCGTGCACCACCTCGTGGTCGACGGAGTGTCCTGGCGGATCCTGACGCCTGATCTGATGGCCGCCTACGAAGCGGTCGCGGCCGGACGGGAGCCCGTACTGGAGCCGGTGTGGACCTCCTTCCGACAGTGGGCCCGGAGCCTGGTGGCAGCTGCCGCAGACCCGGAGCGCACTGCCGAACTGCCGCTCTGGACAGGCATGCTGGCGGGCCGGGTGGAACCGCCGCTCGGAACGCGGGCACTGGATCCCGCCCGGGACATGGCCAAGACCGTGCGCCAGCTCACCGTGACCCTGCCGCCCGAGATGACGAAGCCGCTGCTGACCACCGTGCCCGCTGTTTTCCGGGTCGGCGTGAACGACGTACTGCTCACCGCCTTCGCACTGGCGGCGACCGAGTGGAACCGCGACCGGGGTCGTCAGGACGGCGGCGGCGTGCTGCTCGACCTGGAGGGCCACGGCAGGGAGGAGCTGCTGACGGGCACCGTTTCGGAAACGGACATCTCCCGTACGGTCGGCTGGTTCACCAGCCTCTTCCCGGTCCTGCTCGACCCCGGCGTCCCCGACGGCGACTGGGCGGACATCCACTCCGGCGGACCCGCCGTCGGCCGCGCCCTCGCCAAGGTCGCGGGCCGCCTCGCCGAACTGCCCGACAACGGCGCCGGATACGGCCTGTTGCGCTACCTCAACGCCGAGACCGCACCGGCCCTGGCGGCCTTCCCCGCACCGCAGATCGGCTTCAACTACCTCGGCCGGTTCGCCTCCACGGCAGAAGACAACGGCGGCGACGACACGGGCGGTCTCGGCGGCAGTGACGCCGACATGCCCGCCGCGCACGCACTGGAACTGAACGCGCTCACCCAGGACCGCCCGGACGGCCCCCGCCTGGTGGCCACCTGGACCTGGCCGGGCGAGCTGTTCACCGAGGACGAGGTGGCCGCGCTCGCCGAGGGCTGGTTCCGGGCCCTGCGCTCCGTGGTGACCCGGGCCGGCCATCCCGACGCCTCCGCGGTGATCCCGGCGGCACCCCAGCACACCGCGGCGCCTCTGGCACCGCTCCTCGACCTGGACCAGGACGAGATCGACGCATTCGAAGAAGACTTCGGGCTCTGAGTGGAGAAAAGCGAAATGACTACGTCGAAGCCGCGGCTCGAGGGCATCCTCCCGCTCTCCCCGCTCCAGCAGGGCCTGCTGTTCCATGCGCAGTACGACGCGCAGGGCCCGGACGTCTACACCATGCAGTTCGTCCTGGACATCGAGGGCGGACTCGATCCCGAGGCGCTGCGCTCCGCCTGTGCCGCCGTGCTGCGCCGGCACTCGGGGCTGCGCGCCGCCTTCCGCTACCGCAAGAACGGCGAGCCGGTGCAGCTCATCCCGTTCGAGGTGGCACCGAACTGGACCTGCACCGACCTGTCGGGACTTCCGACGGCCGACCGCGCGGCCGAGGCCGACCGGCTGGCGGCCGAGGACCGGACACGCCGGTTCGACCCGGCACGCCCGCCGCTGGTCCGGTTCACGCTCCTCACCCTCGGGGAAGGACGCTTCCAGTTCCTGCTGACCACCCATCACATCCTGCTCGACGGCTGGTCGAGGGCGCTGCTGGTCGGTGAACTGTTCCAGCTGTACGGGCTGTTCCGCGAGGGCTCCGACGAGAGCGCGCTGCCCCCGGTCGCTCCCTACCGGGAGTATCTCGGCTGGGTGGCCGCACAGGACCGTGGGGCGGCCGAGGTCGCGTGGCGGCAGGTGCTGGACGGGTTGGAGGAGCCGACGCTGCTGGTCGCCCCCGATTCCTCCCGCGAGCCGGTCACGCCGGTACAGACGCGGCTGGAGCTTTCGCAGGAGCGGACGGCGGCGCTGGCCGGGTGGGCGCGTTCGCGCGGAGTGACGGTCAATACCGTGGTGCAGGCGGTGTGGGCGATGGTGGTCGGTCAGCTGACCGGCCGTCAGGACGTGGTGTTCGGCGGTACGGTCTCGGGCCGTCCCCCGCAGATACCGGGCATCGAGTCGATGGTCGGGCTCTTCATCAACACTCTTCCCGTACGGGTCCGGCTGGATCCGGCCGAGACGGTGGGCGCTCTCCTGGAGCGGCTCCAGGACCAGCAGGCCGGCCTCATGGACCACCAGTATCTCGGCCTCTCCGACCTCCAGCGGATGACCTCCGTGGGAGGGGAACTCTTCGACACCCTGCTCGTGTTCGAGAACTACCCGGTGGACACCGACGGCCTGCGAAAGTCGGCCGGCGGCCTCGGTGTCGTCGACGGCCGCAGCCACGAGGGCACCCACTACCCGCTCAGCCTCATGGTTCACGTGGGGACCACTCTCGCCGTGGATCTGAGCTACCGCGCCGATGTGCTGGACGCCGCCGAGGTCACCGCCGTCGGAAACCGGGTGCTGCGCCTGCTCGCAGCCCTGGACGGAGCCGAGAACACCCCCGTCGGCAGGCTGGAGTTCCTCACCGCCGAGGACCGCGCCCTGGTCCTCGACCGCTGGAACGACACCGCGCACGCCGCCGAACCGGTCACCCTGCCCGCCCTGTTCCGCCGGACCGCCGACCGCCACCCCGACGCGACGGCCGTCCAGCACGGCGACACCTGCCTCTCGTACGCCGAACTCGACGCCCGTGCGAACCGTCTCGCCCGCGTCCTGATCGGCAGCGGTGTCGGACCCGAACGGACCGTGGCGCTCGCCGTCGCCCGCTCGGCCGAGCAGATCGTGGCCCTCTGGGCGGTGCTCAAGGCGGGCGCCGCGTATCTGCCCATCGACCCTGAATACCCGGCCGAGCGCATCGCCCACGTACTGGCCGACGCCCGGCCCGTCCTCGTCCTCACCGACAGCACCACCTCGGCGCAGATCACCGCGGCCGTCCCCGGCGGCGACGTACCGCACCTGGTGCTCGACACTCCCCAAACGGCCCGGCTGCTCGCCGCCGAGAAGGAATCCGACCTCACCGACGAGGACCGCACCGCGCCGCTCTCGGCCCAGACCCCCGCCTACGTCATCTACACCTCGGGCTCCACCGGGCGGCCCAAGGGCGTGGTGATGCCGGGCGGTGCCCTCGCCAACCTCGTCGCCTGGCACGAGGATGCCCTGCCGGGCGGACCGGGCGTGCGCACCGCCCAGTTCACCGCCATCAGCTTCGACGTGTCCGCACAGGAGATCCTCTCCACCACCCTCTCGGGGCGCGCCCTCGTCGTCCCCGACGAGGAGACCCGGCGCGACCCGGCCGCCTTCGTGCGCTGGCTCGACGAGCAGCGGGTCGACGAGGTGTACGCACCCAACCTGATCATCGACGCGCTCTGCGAGGAGGCGAGCGGTCAGGGCCTGGAGCTGCCCGCGCTCGGACATCTCGCCCAGGCGGGCGAGGCGCTCGTACTGAGCAAGCGGATACGCGACTTCCACCGAGGCAACGGCCGGGTCCTGCACAACCACTACGGACCGACCGAGACCCATGTCGTCACCGCGACGACCCTGCCCGCGGACCCCGACGACTGGCCCGACCGGCCGACCATCGGCCGCCCCGTCCGCAACACCCGGACGTACGTGCTCGACGGCGCGCTGCGACCGGTGCCGCCCGGCGCCCCCGGTGAGCTGTACCTCGCCGGAGCGGGGCTGGCCCGCGGCTATCTGAACCGGCCGGGGCTCAGCGCGGAACGGTTCGTCGCCGATCCGTACGGCCCCGCGGGCACCCGCATGTACCGCACCGGCGACGTGGTGCGCTGGACCTTGGACGGTGAACTGGACTACCTGGGACGCAGCGACCACCAGGTCAAGATCCGCGGTTTCCGCATCGAGCTCGGCGAGGTCGAGGCGGCGCTCACCACGCACGCCTCGGTCGGGCGGGCAGCCGTCGTCGTGCGGGAGGACCGGCCCGGGATCACGATCCTCGCCGCCTACCTCGTACCGGTGCCCGGATGCCATGTGCCGGGCGCCGACGCTCTGCGGGCCCATCTCGACGGCATCCTGCCCGACTACATGGTGCCGACCGCCTTCGTGCCCCTCGCCGCGCTCCCGCTCACCCTCAACCGCAAGCTCGACCTCCGGGCCCTCCCCGTCCCGGACGTCACCGTCACCGCGGGGCGGGAGCCGCGCACCGCCGGCGAGGCCCAGCTGTGCGGCCTCTTCGCAGGCGTCCTCGGCCTGGAGAAGGTCTCCATCGACGACGGCTTCTTCGATCTCGGCGGGCACTCCCTGCTCGCCACCCGCCTGGTCAGCCAGGTCCGTACCGCCTTCGGTGTGGAGCTCGCGGTGCGGGCCCTGTTCGAGGCTCCCACAGTGGCCGCCCTCGCCGACCGGATCGCCACCGCGGGGCGGGCCCGCAAGGCGCTCTCCGCGGGGCCGCGCCCCGAGGCGATACCGCTGTCACCCGCACAGCGACGCCTCTGGTTCCTCGGCAGGTTCGAGGACGCGGGCGGCAGCTACAACCTGCCGCTGGCCGTACAGCTCTCCGGTGAACTCCGGGTGGGGCCGCTGCGTGCGGCGCTCGCCGACGTGGTGGCCCGCCACGAGAGTCTGCGCACGGTCTTCCCCGAGAGCGACGGGCGTCCCCGCCAGCTGATCCTGGACCCGGAGCAGGCCACCCCCACGCTCCCGGTGATCGGCGTCGACGCGGACGATCTGGAGCTGACTCTGGCGGCATTCGCCGGCAAGGAGTTCGACCTCACGCGTGAACCCCCGCTCAGGGCACGCCTGTTCGCGCTCAATGGCAGCCAGTACGTGCTGATGATCGTCGTGCATCACATCGCGGCCGACGGCTGGTCCATGGCCCCGCTCGCCCGCGACCTCGGCGACGCGTACCGGGCCAGGTGCGCGGGCGTGGCCCCCGGCTGGCAGCCGCTGCCGGTCCAGTACGCCGACTACACCCTGTGGCAGCGCGAGGTGCTCGGCGACGAGGGCGAGCCCGGCACCGAACTGTCCCGGCAGATCGACTTCTGGCGCACCGCGCTCGCCGGGATCCCCGAAGAACTCGCCCTGCCCACCGACCGCCCGCGGCCGCCGGAGACGAGCTACCGCGGCGACACCGTCGACCTGGACATCCCCGCAGGTGTGCACCGGCGGCTGGCCGCCCTCTCCCGGGAGAGCGGTGCCAGTGTGTTCATGGTGGCGCAGGCCGCGCTCGCGGCGCTGCTCGGCCGGCTCGGCGGGGGTGAGGACATTCCCGTGGGTACGGTCATCGCGGGGCGTACGGATGAGGCGTTGGACGATCTGGTCGGGTTCTTCGTGAACACGCTGGTGCTGCGTACGGATCTGTCGGGTGATCCGACCTTCCGTGAGCTGGTGGAGCGGGTCCGGGAGACGGACCTGGCGGCGTACGCGAACCAGGACGTGCCCTTCGAGCAGCTCGTCGAGACGCTCAACCCCGAGCGCTCGCTGGCCCGCCACCCCCTGTTCCAGGTGATGCTCTCCTTCCAGAACAACGCGGAGGCGACCCTCGACCTGGGCGGCCTGAGCGCCACCGGCCGGGCCGTGGGCCTCAAGACCTCCCACTTCGACCTGTCCATGGTCCTGGCGGAGCGGTTCGACGAGGCTGGAGCCCCGGTGGGCATCGGCGGCGGCATCGAGTTCGCCACGGACCTCTTCGACCGCTCGACGGCGCAGGACCTCGCGACCCGGTTCGTGCGGCTGGTCCGGGAGCTGGTGAGCGACCCGGACCGGAAGCTGTCCTCCTGCGACGTCCTGACGGCCGAGGAGCGCAGGCGGATCCTGGTCGACTGGAACGACACCGCCCGCACGTTCCCCACCGGCACCCTCTCCGGCCTCTTCGAGCAGCAAGCCGCCCGCACCCCCGACGCCGTCGCCCTGGTGTTCCAGGACACCCGCCTCAGCTACGCCGAAGTCAACGCCTGGGCCAACCGGCTGGCCCGGCACCTCACCCGGCTCGGGGTGCGGGCCGAACAGCCCGTCGTGGTCCAGCTGCCCCGTTCGGCCGAGTACATCGTGGCGCTTCTCGCCGTGATGAAGGCGGGCGCGGTCTACGTACCCGTCGACGCGGGCTATCCGGCCGACCGCATCGCTCACATGCTCGACGACGCCCGTCCGGTGGCGGTGCTCCGCGACCCGGCCGAACTGCACGCCCTCGACGCCGGGTTGTCCACCGAGAACCTCACGGACGCCGACCCGGGTGATCGGCCGCGCCCGGACAACGCCGCGTACATCATCTACACCTCGGGCTCCACCGGCAGGCCCAAGGGCGTGACCGTTCAGCACCACAGCATCGTGAACCTCTTCCACGACCACTTCGGGCGGCTGTACGCACCGGAGATCGCGAGCGCGGGCGACCGCCGGTTGAGCGTCGCGCTGGTCGCATCGCTCTCCTTCGACGCCTCCTTCGACCCGCTGCTGTGGATGATGGCCGGACACGAACTGCACCTCATCGACGAGGAGACCCGGCACGATGCCGCCGCCCTGCACGCCTACGCCCGGCGGATCGGCGGAATCGACCACTTCGACACCACGCCCGGGCACTACCTGCAGCTCCACGAACTCGGGCTGACCGCCGACGAGTCGATCCGTCCGTCGATCGTGAGCCTGGGCGGCGAGGCGCTCGGCGAAACCCTGCGCGCGGAGCTCGCGAACACCCCGGGGCTCGTCGCCCACAACCTGTACGGACCCACCGAAGCCACCGTCGACGCTCTCGGCCAGCGCGTCACAGAGGCCGGCCGGGTGCTCGTGGGACGGCCCCTGGACAACTACCGGGCGTACGTTCTCGACCCGGGTCTGCAGCCGGTGGCCCCCGGTGTGGCGGGAGAGCTGTATCTCGCCGGAGCCGGTCTGGCCCGCGGCTATCTGAACCGGCCGGGGCTCAGCGCGCAACGGTTCGTCGCCGATCCGTACGGCCCGGCGGGCACCCGGATGTACCGCACCGGTGACCTGGCCCGCTGGACGAGGGACGGCCGGATCGACTGCATCGGCCGGGTGGACGACCAGGTGAAGATCCGCGGCTTCCGGGTGGAACTCGGCGAGATCGAGAGCGCGTTGGTGACTCAGGACGAGATCGCCCAGGCCGTCGTGATCGTCCGCGAGGACCGCCCCGGCATCAGGGAACTCGTCGCCTACGCCGTACCGGCAGCCGGACACCGGATGCCCGATGCCGACGAACTGCGGCTGCGCCTGGGCGGACGGCTTCCCGCCTACATGGTCCCGGCCGCCTTCGTCGCTCTCGACCGGCTCCCGGTCACCGTCAACGGCAAGCTGGACCGCAAGGCCCTGCCGGTGCCAGGACCGCGCACCGGAGCCGACGGCCGGGCGCCCCGCACCGCCCAGGAAAAGGCGCTGTGCGACATCTACGCGGAAGTCCTCGGTCTGGAACAGGTCTCCATCGACGACGGCTTCTTCGACCTCGGGGGCCACTCGCTCCTCGCCACCCGGGTGGTGAGCCGCGTCCGCTCGGTGCTCGGCGCCGAACTCGCCGTCCGTACGCTCTTCGAGGCGCCGACCGCAGCGGCGCTCGCCGAGCGGCTCGGTGATGCCGGACGGGCCCGCACGGCGTTGACCGTGCGGCGGCGGCCGCAGGAGATCCCGCTGTCGTCCGCGCAGCGGCGGCTGTGGTTCCTCAACCGCTTCGAGGGGCGCAGCGGCACCTACAACATGCCGCTGGCCGTCCGTCTCACGGGCGCCCTGGACGCCGCCGCGCTGGAGGCGGCGCTCGGCGACGTGACAGCTCGGCACGAGAGCCTGCGCACCGTCTTCCCCGACGCCGACGGAAGGCCGCACCAGCTGATTCTCCCGGCCCAGGAGGCACGGCCGTCGCTGGAGATCGTCGACTTCGACGGGGGAGCGCTGGCGGAAGCGGTCGCCGCCGGGTTCGATCTCGCCGAGGAGATCCCCCTGCGCGCACAGCTGTTCAGGGTCTCGGACACCGAGCACGTCCTGCTCGTGGTGGTGCATCACATCGCGGGTGACGGCTGGTCGTTGGCGCCTCTGGCCCGTGATCTGGGTGTGGCGTACGCGGCTCG
>NZ_JBEZKB010000059.1:0-17324 GCF_040651475.1 Streptomyces sp. NPDC048442 | reverse complement strand
CGTCGGTGAGTTCATGTCGTCGCACCATACGAAGCCACTTCCCACCCGACCGAAAGATCCACCCAGCTCACCAAGAGCCGTCAGAAACGCCCTAGGCCATTATCGAAAGTGAATCCTGAGCGATGAATGATCTCGGTTCATGGGGCGGGGAGATCTCACAGACGAGCAGTGGGTGGTGTGGGAGCCGTTGTTGCCGAAGGACGCGAAGGCGGGGCGACCACCCGTCTGGCCTCGGCGGCAATTGATCGACGGCATACGGTTCCGGGCCCGGACCGGTGTTCCGTGGCGGGACTTGCCCGTGGAGTACGGGCCGTGAGGCCGGGTCTACGACCTGTTCCGGCGCTGGCAGCGGAACGGGACCTGGCACCGAGTCCTCACCCGGTTCCAGTCGTTGGCCGACGCAAAGGGTGCGATCGCGTGGGACCTGAGCGTCGGCTCCACGGTCTG
This sequence comes from Streptomyces sp. NPDC048442, assembly GCF_040651475.1. Lineage (NCBI taxonomy): Bacteria > Bacillati > Actinomycetota > Actinomycetes > Kitasatosporales > Streptomycetaceae > Streptomyces > Streptomyces sp. NPDC048442. The sequence continues at coordinate 16,877 of NZ_JBEZKB010000059.1, read as the reverse complement.
CCGCGCTCATCAGCACGCGGCTGGTGCTCGGAAGCAGAGTGACGCTCAGAAGGAACCGCCAGGTGGTGTGTGTGGTCACCGAACCCGGAGACCACGGGCTGGGACGCTCGCGCGGCGGGTTCACCACCAAGCTGCATCTGGCCGTCGACCAGGGCCAGAAGCTCATGTCGATCGTGGTCACGGCCGGGCAGCGTGGGGACTCGCCGCAGTTCGAGCCCGTTGGAGAGAGCCCGGGTTCCGCGTCTCGGATCAGGCAGGCCCCACACCCGTCCCGACCGCGTGCGGGCGACAAGGCGTACGCCTCCCGCAAGAACAGGTCCTACCTGCGCAGACGCGGGATCCGCTGCACCATCCCGGACAAGACCGACCAGGCGGGCAACCGGAAGAAGCTCGGCTCTCGCGGCGGCCGTCCGCCGAAGTTCGACGCGGAAGACTACAAGGCGCGGCATGCAGTTGAGTGCGGCATCAACCGCCTCAAGAGGCACCGGGCTGTGGCCACGCGGTACGACAAACTCGCGGTCCGCTATGAGGCGACCGTCCTCGTCGCAGTCATCAACGAGTGGTAGTGACCAGCGCACGTGATGCACGCCAGCAAGAAACGGCGGTCACTTCCCCGCGATGTCGAGGAGGATCTGTGCCAGCTCGCGTGGCTGAGAGAGCATCGGCCAGTGGCCCGTGTCCATCTCGATCAGCTGCCAATGCTCGCTGGTCAGCAGCTTGGCCACGTCGTCGCTCGGCTCGGGGTCACCGAGCGTGCACTTGATGCACGTCGCCGGGAAATCGCCGAGCGGCCCTTCCAGCGCGGCGGGTTCGGTCAGTGTGGCGCCCGGATACGGCGTTGAGCCGCCCACGATCCGTGCGATCCGGCCCGTCGCAACCGGGCGACGTCGAACCGGCCCGCGGTCAGGGAGTCGTAGCGCCCGCCGTGCCCACGTCGATGTCCGCCGACCAGCGACTGTACCGGGCCCATCCGCGCACAACACCGCATCCGCGAGTTCGAACAACCCACCCGCACGCCGGGTCAGATAGGAGTAGAACTCACACCGGAAGAATGACAACGAAGAATGACAACCTCGCGATCGGATCCTGCCGGACAGCATGATGCGACAGACTCACCCCCACGGCCTTCGCGCTGAGCGTTGTGTGTTCCTTGGTCGGATCACATGCTCAGCCGAAGGCCGCCTCCACGTACCGTAGTTACCAATCCGGGTGATCAAGTACGACGGACCGTTCGGACTCCAAGAACAATGATCGAGGGAGGGCAGGATGACTGGCCCAGACAGCGAGTGGCAACTCCTGAACGGCGACACTCTCCTCGGCACGATCACCGTCGATGAGGCAGGCATGCCGTGGCAGCGTGGACGCTTTTCCCCCGAGCCTGCCTTCAGCGAGTTCAGGCCCTGGTTCGACGAGCTCAACGCCATTCTCGAGGCTGACGAGTTCGAGCGTTTCGACGACGCATACGATCTCATCGAAGGTGCCCTGACCCTGGTGTCGCCGACAGGTCCTGTGGCCGATTTCCTCCTCCACATCGACCAGAACCGTGCCTGTTTCCGCTGGGACGCGGGACCTCCAACAGGTTAAAGATCAAGCTGGGCCGAGTACCGAAAGTCCTGCCAGATGGCGCGAGTCGATCTTGATGACACATGGCTGTCAGCGCCCTCAAGTAGATTCTGGCCGTTCGACCCGACGGGTGGGTCGTCGAGCTGAGGGATTTATCGTCGTGAGCATCTACCTGCACTTTCGTGCCGTGGCGGAGTCCGAGATTCGGGACGACCACACCTGGCTCGCTGCGTTCATGTCTGAGGCTTGGGAAAACGACGAAGCTGAGTACGCAGCAGGCATTGCCTACTCGATCAACAAGAGCTGGGACGCTGTCAACGACCTCTATGCCGCGGCCGATGCCCTCTGCGCAGACGCCGACGAGCCTTGGACACTGCCGATCTACGGCGGCCGCCCCGTGCCCCACAGCACTGATGCGGACCCCTCCAATCCTCCGCTGATGCTTCTAGAGCCGTCTGGAGTGTCACAGGCCGCGCGTTTCCTTTTGAATGTCTCTTTCGACGATCTGTGGAACGTTGTCGCTGCCAGGTTCACTGCCCTCGGCTGGACCAGGCACGAGCACCTCGAACATCAACGGGGCCTGCGGGAGTTCTACGGGCAGGCGGCTTCGGCAGGCCACGCCGTGGTCAAAGCGGTGTGGGCTTGACGCGTGATCACGTGCCGGTCATAGCCATTCGTTGATGGCTGCAACCAGCACAGTCGCCTCGTAGCGGACCGCGAGCTTGTCATACCGCGTGGCGACAGCGCGGTTCCTCTTGAGACGGTTGATGCCGACCACCGCCTGCCAGGCCGCAGCAGCACGCGCCCTGCCCCACAGCCAGCAGATCTTCGGCGCGCCCGCCTTCTGCGCATTCATGCAAAGTCGCAGCTCAGGAGCCTTGAATGAGCGTTCGTCAGGCCGTTGAGTACGGCCGCCGACAGGACTTGCGGGGCTGACTGATCGTTTCAGAACGCGGTGCGCAGTCGCCTCAAGCAGATGAAGCTGCAGGCAAGTTCGAGGAGGCCCCGGTGGAGGTCGGCGCGTATCTCGTAGCGGGTGCGTAGGCGTTTGAACTGCTGGAGCCAGGCGAAACTCCGCTCTACCACCCATCGTGTCTTGCCCAGCCAGAGCCGTGTGGGGTGCCTCGGCGGGCAATCTTCGGGGTGATCCCTCGGCTGCGGAGGAGCCGTCGGTACTTGTCGAAGTCCTAGCCGCGGTCGGCGAACGGACGCTTGGGCTGGTGACGGGGACGCCCGCGTCGGATGCGGATGCGGATGCGGATGCGGGGAATGGCATCAAGAAGGGGGATCAGCTGGGCGACATCGTGTCGGTTCCCGCCGGTCAGCGACACCACGAGCGGAGTGCCACGCTGGTCGACGATCAGGTGATGCTTGCTGCCGGGACGGCCCCGACCTACGGGCGATGGCCCGGTATGAAGCCCCCTTTGAGCGCGCGGACGTGCAAGCCGTCGACGGCACAGTCGTCATCTCCAGCAGGCCGGCGGCCCGGAGCTCAGCAAGCAACGCGGCGTGAAGTTGGGGCCACACGCCCGCTTGAGTCCAGCCCCGCAGATGGCGCCAAGCGGTCACCCCAGAGCAACCCACCACCTGACGTGGCACATCACGCCAGGCCACTCCAGTACGCAGCACATAGAGGATGCCCGCCAGCGCAACGCGGTCTGGAATCCGGCGCCGTCCCGTGTACCGGTGTCTCCGCTCTGGACAGAGCGAAAGCAGGGGAGCCATTCGCGTCCACAGATCGTCAGGCACAAAATCACTGTTCACGCCTGGCAGCGTGCCAGAACAACGCGTTTGAAGTGGACGCTGTGAATACCATCGACGTCGAAGTACAGCTGCGGGGCGGGTCCCGCTGGAGCGCAACCATCTGCACTGTTGGCCGCGTTCGGACGCTGATGGAGCGGTGGGCGACGAGCGGCGAAGCTCTCGGCGGGCGCTACTCCTGGTGCTCGGACGGTCTCATCGTCCGCGATGCCAGCATCAGCAACACGGTCAAGGTACTCGCGGACCTGATCGACAACGGTGAGTTCACCCAGATCCTGAACCGGCTTGAAGACTGACGCCGCCTGACGACCTCCTCAGCTCTCATTCTGAAACGATCAGTAAGTCCCCGGTCCCGCACTGCCCCCGTCCCGCTCCAGTGGCTCCAGCGACCGGCGTGCTGCGTCCAGCCGGCTGGAGTGGAACTGCGAGCGGCCCGCCCGGTCGGGGGTGCACTTCTCGCCTGGTGCGGCGCCGCAGTCCGGGCAGGTACGAGTACGGGCCGCCTCCCGCACTACGGGCGGAACAGCACGGCTTGCGGCGTCCCGAGCGGCGCAGGAAGCGGTCACCGCGGAGGCGGACGTCCGGCCCGGCTGTAACGGGCGCAAAAGCGAAGCTGCACCCGCAGCGTCAGGCGAGAGCGGCGTGGCCCCGGGCTGAGGCTTCTACGAGGTCGGGGTTCGCCGTTGGCCGGGTGGGCCACCGCCACCAACCCCTTCTGCCACAACGTCACCGACGCTTCGAACAACCCGAATCGTTCTTCGTGCCAGCGGACACGCACCGGGTCGTTCTCCGGCGAGTCGGATTGCGGCGGGGGCGCAGAGCTGAGGCCCGGAAAGAGGGAGAACATGGCTACCGGGCCGGGGGACTGTCCAACGGCGTGCAGCAGGGTCTGCTCGGTGATGCTCAGGTTCATGCCGTGCAGCGTCATCACGGCTGATCAGCGTCGTTGAAATTCATGCTGCCGTCGGGCGCCGGGCATCCGCTGAGGGAGTGAAGAAACGTAGCCGGGTTCCGGCTTCTTGGTTTCCCGGGGTGGTTGCGGTGAATCGTTTCGTCCAGGGCCACAAGGGTGCATTCGGGCGAGGAGGGCGTATCCCTGTGTGGGCGGCGCGCGTTGGACGGGGCGTGACGCTCCCTGAGACCTCGCTCCCGGCGCCCGGCGCCCCTGCCCAGGAGTCCGGTCCCCGGCTCCCTCTGTTCAGCCTCACCGAGGCTCAAGACCTCCTGCGCTTGCTCCAGCTCGTTGCGGGCGAGGACGACGAACTCGCCGAGGAAGCCCGCTGGTTCGCCCAGCAGCTCCACGGCCGGATCCCTCCCGAGAACTGAACCGGCAACGTACGGGTACGCCGTGGACGGGCGGGGTGCGTTCCTGTGCCCCAGCCCGTGACCACCCGGGTGCCTCGGGACCCGACGATGCCGCCCTTTGAGGCCGTGCAGTGCGCGCACTTGGCGAATTGGGCGGCGGTCAAGATGCGCTGGCAGCTGAGCGTCGACGCGGCCGAGGCGAGCGCCCTCGCGCAGGTGTCCGTCACGTGCCGCAACACCCCTGATGAGCCGGCGAAGCGCAGCGGTGGAGGGGGACGACCGTCGAGCCGCCAGCAGCCGTTGGTCGACGTTCTCGGCTGCTCAGGCGGCCAGTGCCCCGGTGCGGACGGCGAACTCCCGCAGTCCCTGCACCCGTGCGGGCCCGTACAGCAGGTCGGATGTAAGCGTCCGCAGTGCGGGGCGTCGCACTTCCTGGGGTGCTTCCTGCTCCACTCGTCGCAGAGCTGCGAAGGTCTGCGGTCCGTCGCCCAGGACGTGCCACATACAGGCGGTGTCCGTCCAGGCCCGTGCCCTGCGCTCCGGGGTGGGCATGTGGTCGATGTTCAGCCCGGCCGCGATTTTCACGCCCTCGCACGGTGTGCCGAGGGCGTTGAGGGCGCTGATGCGGTAGACGTCGACCCGGGCTTGGGTGGCTTCCACGGTGAACAGCCCCGGCACTTCGCTCGGATGTCCGGCATGGTTCTCGGCTTCGTCGAGCAGGGCCAGTTCGGTCGTGCGGTCCTTGCCGGTGGCGGCTGAGTATGCGGCGTTGAGCAGCAGTGTGGTGCGTACTGAGCGCACCGGCTCGCTCCGGTCAGGCGGCGAGTGCGCGGCGGGTCGCCGGCGCCGCCTACGGCCGCAGCTGGGCCGCGAGTGCCTCGGCGATCTTCCTGAGCGACTCGCCGGCCAGGGCCGGATCCGCCTTGGTGACGGTCGATCCCTGGGAGACCACGAGCACCAAATCGCCCTTGCCCGCTACCGCCACCCGTGCAACGGCGGCCGTGCCTCGGCCCGGGGTGACCCTGGTCTGGCCGATCCCGGGCTCGTCCTTGGAGAACGCCATCACCTCGTCGGCGCGGAGATTGCCGAGGGTGGCGATCTGCGGCAGCGCCAGGTTCACCGCAACCTCGCCCTCGGACACGGCCACGAGGTCGATCTCCATCGGGGCTCCCGAAGCCGTGAAGTTGCAGACAACGGATGCGTTCGGCGGGACGGCGGGGGCGGAGGGGCGACCGGACGGTGTGGGCAGCCCGCTGGGCCAGGCCTGGGCCGGGCGGCCCGGGGCGACGGACCCTTGAGCCGCGGGGTCGCCGCCGGACGCCGCCGGGGTGACGGCCCGTTCGGCACCGGCCGCCTTCAGCGCCGCCGCCGGGTCGAGGCCGAACGGGCAGGCCGACGTACCCGTCAGCTGCTTCGCCGTCGAGGCGACCCGGTCGTAGGACAGCCTCTCACCGCCCGAGGCGGCCCCGCTGGAACTCCCGGACGAGGAACAGGCGCTCCCCGGCAAGGGCGATCCCGGCCGCGCCGGCCAGGGCGAGGATGCGGCGATGCCGGGCTGCTGTGCGATCAGCCGTCATCCGGTCAGCCTAATCCTGCATCTGTATGACGGACGCGGTGTGGGGCTCGTTGGTGTATCTGTGCGATGAGCTGGCGGTTGACCAGGTCGAGTCGTGGTTCGAGGGGATAGCCGGGTTCCATGCCCGCATCGCGCATCGTTTTGGCAGGTCGGAGCCCCACGATCGGGCGCTGGACTACTACCTGGCCGGGATGCTGGCTCCGTTGGAGCGGAAGAACGGCTGAGCGCTGGCCGGGCAGGTCCGGCAGCTCCGTCCGGACGGGGTTCAGCGCCTGCTGAACCTTTCCGACTGGGATGAGGACGCGGTCCGCGACGACGTGCGCGATTTCATGGTGGAGACCATCGGCGCCAGGGACGGGATCCTGATCGGCGACGACACCGGCTTCCTGAAGAAGGGCACCCGGTCGGCCGGTGTCCAACGCCGATACCGCGGTACCGCCGGCCGCACCGAGAACTGTCAGATCGGCACGTCCTTGGCCTACGCCTCCTCCACGGGCGCGCGTTGTATCGACTGCGAGCTCTTTCTGCCCATGTCCTCGAACCGATGACCGGGAACGCTGCCGAACCGCCGGCATCGGGGACGAGGTGCCGTGCGCGACGAAGAACGAGCACTTCAAAATGGATGCTGCCGGAGGAACGCCGCATCGCGCACGTGCTCGCCACCAAGGTCAACGACACCGTGATCACCGCGGGCTGGGCCGAGGTCCGGATGAACGAGCTGATCGCGACACTTCCGCGGCAGGCCGGGAAGCGCATCTCCGGAGGCCAGGGCTCCCACGGCGAGCGCATCTACGCCTGGGCCCAAATAGCGACCCAGCCCGTGTGGGAGAACGGCTTCGGACACTGGGTCCGGTCCTCGCACGCCGCTCCGTCAGCGACCCGAGCAAGATCGCCCACTACCTCTGCTACGGCCCCGCCGGCACCCGGCTGAAGGACCTGGTCAAGGTGGCCGCCGCGCGGTGGGCTATCGAGGAGTCGTTCCAGGCGGCGAAGAGGGAGTGCGGCCTGGACCACTACCATGTCCGCCTCTACCGCGCCTGGTACCGGCACGCCACCCTGGCCACGGCCGCTCTCGCCTACCTGGCCGCCCTTCGCGCCCGTGAGGCCGCAAAAGGGGCGACGCTGACGACGAAGCCAGGCCCGAGCCCTCCGATCCCACTACAAACGCCGAGGCCAGATCCCTTGTCCTTCGATTCATCGCTGACACCCGCGGTCAGGGTGAGGGTGCTCCATTCGCGGCTGAGGTGGTATGCCGCGGACCCGCTGCAGGAGGGATTGTGGCCGTCGAGGACCAGGGCGGTGGTATAGCGCTTGCCGCTGAGAGTGCGGGTGCCGATCTCCAGCCATCCCCCTTGCCCGTCCGCGAGGGACTCGAAGGTGGTGAGGGAAGCCTGGTCCGCGCCTGGAACGGCCCCGGCGATCTGCTCGAGTGTGTCCGAGGGCGCCGAGTCCGGCGTGCTCGCACTGGGCGTGGGCTCCGGCTCGGCCGGGCGAGGGAGCGGGAGTGTTCTGTGCCGCGGTGCGGTCGGCTGCGGGCGCGGGATCGGCCGGGGTGCTGCCGAGGTGCTGCCGGGCGTCCGTACACCGATCGTGGACCCCGCTCCCACGAGCACCACTGCGGGGCCACGGCCGCGGACACCCACAGACGTCTGCGCGGAGCTCCCCCACCCATCCCCTCCCGGCCCGGCTGGGTCGGACCCCACCCCTGTCCCAAAAGAAGTGCTTGCAAGGTGTCGGTGCCTTGCTGGAGGGCCAGTGAGTCGCCGTGCCGCTCCGTACCAGAACCTCCGGGGCCTGCAGGCGTGCGGAGCCTCCCGGGCGTGATTGACGTGGAGGATACTTGTTTGTACTGGTCAGTGAGGGAGCGATGGCTTGACCGTACTTCAGGAGGGCATGGGACTGGGTATGGATGTACGGCAGAGCATTGCAGCCTGGGAACGCGTTGTTGAGGTCTCGAGTGCTTCCGGCCGCGTGGTGGCGTTGCCGTCGGCTGCGACGGCGTGCGTGGAAGCTGCGGGTGCAGATGGCCTGGGAGTCAGCGTTATCACCTCGGGTGAGATCCGCACCGTGGTCTATGCCGCCGATGAGCGCAGCCACCGGCTGGAGGACGCGCAACTGGTGGCGGGGGAAGGCCCGTGTACGGAGGCATACCGGCTGCGCAGGATCGTGGACGTAGACGTGCAGTCTGTTTCTGAACAGTGGCCGGTCTTCATGCGGCTGGCCGGTGAACTCGGCATTCGTCGTGTGGTGGCCCTGCCGCTGCTGGTCGGCGGCGGTGTCCCGGTCGGTGCCATGGACGTTTACCACACCACCCCCGGTCCCCTCGGCCCAGCGGATCGAGACAAGCTCCAGGCCTACGCCCGGATCCTCGCTCTCCTCACTCTGGACTCCCACCCCGCACTGATCGGCTGGGAGCAAGCAGCTCCGGCGACAGGCCCGGTGGGCTATCCGCCCGTCGTGCACCAGGCGGCAGGCACCGCCGCCGAAGCCAGCAACGTCACCGTTTCCGAGGCCCTGGCACGCATGCGCGCCCACGCCTTCAGACACCAACAACTCCTCAACGATGTCGCTCACGACATCCTCGCCAGGCGGCTACGCCTTGAAGAAGAACGCGACACCCCCGGCTAGTCCTCCTTCGCCCGCCCCGACGGTCCGCGTCGAGGGACGGTGTGAAGGGGCCGGGCGGCGCACTGAGCTGAGGTTCTTCGCGTACGTGGGATGCGCCCGGAACCCGCGCGCAAGGCGAACAACACCAGGCTGGCCGCCCGCTTGGCGCATTACCTGCCTGTCGCTCCCGCACGTGCCTGGGGGCGTAGCCTTGCGGGTGCTCTTCAACGTGTGGTGGTGCCGGGTGGTATTTCACCCAGTCCCCGTCCCCGTAGTGTGCTTCCGGTCCCGGCCGTCCTTCTCCAGACTGTGTGGTGTCTCACGAGACGGTCAGCCAGGGCATCGTGCGCTCGATCACCCACCTGCGTCGGCCGAGGCGTTCGCCGGACTCGATGTCTTTGCGGGCGATGCGCACGTCGATGTTCGCAAAGCGAGCTGGACGTGCGGTCCTTGGTGACGGTGTCGCATGGGCACGCAGGTGGCGAGCTCGACCGGCAGGCGATTACAGCCCGCCCACGATTCCCCTGGCCTGCGGTGTCTCACGGCCGCTTCGATGAAGAGAGTTGATGCCCACAAGGCCGCTCGGGTGGGCCACAGTGTGGCCGGGTGCCTTCCCTGCCGCACTGTGAGAACCCCATCCCGGGCGCGGGGCTACCCTCGCGGCGACCGGTCGGTAGGTACACACGTGCACGCCGGTCGGTAGGTGCACACGTGCACGCCCGTGCTGCTGACCACGGTCGAGATCAGCTCAAGCGTGCGCAGCGCGCCGTCGGCCGGGTGGGCCCCGAGCCCCACTCCGTCGGCGTCCGCAACGACGCGCGCGATGCCGGCGTGCGGGCCTGCCGAGTCTCGCCGAGTCTCGGCGACATCACGCCCGGCGCGTTCTGCGGCACCGCAGGCTCACGCGCTCCGGCCAAGTACGGCAAGGCGTGTGTCTGCCGCAGCGACCTCTGGAAGCGCCCTGGCCCTCGCGGACGCCACCGTGCCTGACCGTGCCGCCGCGCGACCACGGTTCCCGGGTGCTCAGCTGCCGGTGCTGCGCAGGTTCTCCCGTACCTTGGCGATGGCGAAACCCCAGCCCTGCTGCACCGTCGGCTTGGCGGGCACGGCAATCTCGTCCGGATTGGTGAGCACGTCGAGGAGCACGGGCCCTGGCTCCTCGAAGGCGTGTCGTACCCCGTCGGCGAGGTCCTCGGCCCGCGTGACGCGGATGCCGGTGATTCCGAGCGCCTGGGCGACGGCGGCGAAGTCCGGGTTGTCCAGGACCGTGCCGAACTCCGGCAGACCCGCCTGCTCCTGTTCCAGCTTCACCATTCCCAGGCGCTGGTTGTCGAAGACGACGAGCTTGACCGGCAATCGCTCGGACCGGATCGTCATGAGGTCCCCGAGGAGCATCGACAGACCGCCGTCGCCGCAGAACGCCACGACCTGACGGTCCCTGTCCAGCAACTGCGCGCCGATCGCCTGGGGCATGGCGTTGGCCATCGAACCGAGGTTGTACGAGCCGAGCAGCCTGCGCCCGCCCCGCATCTCGACGAACCTGGACAGCCAGACCGTGGCCATACCGGTGTCCGAGGTGAACACGGCGTCGTCGGCCGCGGCGCTGTCGATCGCGGCGGCGAGCGCCTCCGGCCGTACGAGGTGGGAACGGTTGTCCAGAGCCGAGCGCACCCGGCCGAGCAGTTTGTGGTCGTGCCCCGGTTCACCGAGGCGGCGCTGTCCCTCCCGCCACTGTGTGAACTTCTTCCGCGCGGACTCCAGGTGTCCGTGGTCCTTGCGGGCTTCGATGCGCTCCAGCAGCCCCCGCACGGTCGGGCCCACGTCCGCGGCGAGCCCGACGTCCACCGGTACCCGCCGCCCGATGTGCTCGGCCACCCGGTCGACCTGGACGACCTTTTTGCCCTCCGGGTACCAGTCGCGGTACGGGAAGTCGGTCCCGAGCAGCAGCAGTGTGTCCGCGTGGTCCATCGCCCAGGCGGCGGCCGGGTTGCCGATGAGCCCGGTCTGACCGACCTGGTAGGGGTTCTCGCCCTCGAAGCCCTCCTTCGCCTTGAGCGTGAGGACCATCGGCGCGCCTAGACGTTCGGCGAGAGTCAGTACGTCCTCACGGGACTCGCGCGCGCCGCGGCCCACCAGCAGCGTGACATCGCCACCGTCGTTGATCAGCTGCGCTGCTTCGTCGAGGGCCGGGTCGTCGGGGCGGTTGGCGGAGCGTGCCACAGACAAACGAACGGGCCGGTCGGCGGGGAGCTCCTGGTCACCGATGTCACCGGGCACGCTCAGGACGGCCACGCCGCGGCGTCCGATCGCGGTGCGGACGGCGACCTCCAGCAGGCCCGGCAGTTGCTCGGGCGAGGTGACGGTGGCCCGGAAGACCGCCACGTCCTTGAAGAGCAGGTCGTTGTCGACCTCCTGGAAGTAGTCGGTGCCGACCTCCGACAGCGGGACCTGCCCGGCGACCGCCAGCACCGGGGTGCCGCTCTTGGCCGCGTCGTACAGACCGTTGAGGAGGTGGACGGCGCCGGGCCCCACTGTGCCCATGCACACGCCGATCGTGTCGGTGAGCTGCGATTGCGCGCCGGCGGCGAAGGCCGCTGCCTCCTCGTGCCGGCAGCCCACCCAGGAGAGTGACTTCGAGGAGCGGATCGCGTCGGTCAGCGGGTTGAGCGCGTCGCCGACGACGCCGAAGACGTGCTGGACGCCGAGCTCTTCGAGGGTGTCCGCGAAGAGGCGGCCGACAGTGCGGGTCATGGGGCGTTCCTTTCGGTGTGCGAGGGCGGTCCGTGAGTGACGGGGCCCGCGTTGTCGCCCTGGTAGGGGGCTCGTGCGGGGACCCGGACGGTCAGGGGGTGAAGGTGTCCGGGTCCGCGGCCTTCCAGTCCGCCGCCCAGCCGGGGGGCGGGGCGTCGGACAGTCGGCCGGGGGGCGGGGCGTCGGACAGTCGGCCGGGTGGCGGGGCGTCGGTCAGTTGGCCGGGGGTCAGCCACTCGTACAGCTCCGCGTAGGAGCGGAAGTCGTCGGCGTCGGTGGCGCGCCGGCGCAGCAGGTGCGGGTTGAGGCCGCCGGGGCCGGTGACGCCCATGGCTGCCATGATCTGCAGCGCGCTGGCGACGGTCGCCTCCTGGAACCGGTGGACCCGTTCCGACTTGTCTGCAACGACCAGGGCGCGGGCGCGGCGCGGATCCTGCGTGGTGACGCCGGTGGGGCAGCGGTTGGTGTGGCACCGCTGGGCCTGGATGCATCCGACGGCGAACATCATGGCGCGGGCCGCGTTGGTCCAGTCGGCGCCCATGGCCAGGCGTTTGACGATGTCGGACCCGGTGGCCACCTTGCCACTCGCACCGATCCGGACCCGGTCCCGCAACCCGGCCCCCACCAGGGAGTTGTGCACGGTGATCAGCCCTTCGGTCAGGGGCATGCCGAGATGGTCGGCGAACTCCAGTGGGGCCGCGCCGGTGCCGCCCTCGGCGCCGTCCACGACGATGAAGTCCGGGGTGGTGTTCTCGGCGAGCATCGCCTTGCAGACGGCGAGAAACTGCACTCTCGAACCGGGGCAGAGTTTGAGGCCCACCGGTTTGCCGTCCGCGAGCTCGCGCATCCGCGCCACGAACCGCACCAGCTCACGCGGGGTCGAGAACACCCGGTGGAAGGGCGGCGAGATGACCGTCTGTCCCTGCGGGACGCCACGGACCCGGGCGATCTCGGCGTTGACCTTGCCGCCGGGAAGCACACCGCCGATGCCAGGCTTGGCCCCTTGGGACAGCTTGAGGGAAACACACTTCACCGCGGGGTGCGCGGCCTTCTCACGGAACTGCTCGGGGTCGAAGTCGCCGTCCTTCGTACGGCAGCCGAAGTAGCCAGTGCCGATTTCCCAGATGATGTCGCCACCGGGCCCCAGGTGGTACTCGGAGAGGCCGCCCTCCCCCGTGTCGTGGGCGAAGCCGCCGCGGGCCGCACCCGTGTTGAGCGCGAGGACGGCGTTGGCGGACAGCGACCCGAAACTCATGGCGGAGACGTTCAGGAGCGCCATGTCGTAGGGCTGCGTGCAGTCCGGCCCGCCGACCCGGATCCGTGGTGGGCTCTTGGGCACGTCGACCGGGTGCATGGACGGCACCAGGAACTCGTAGCCGTGGCCGTACATGTCCCGCTCACTGCCGAAGGGCTCCTCGGCGTCCACGCCCTTGGCCCGCTCGTAAACGATGTTCCGGGTGTCCCGGTCGTAGGGGCGGCCGTCGAAGCTCCGCTCGACGAAGTACTGCTGAAGCTCAGGCCGGATCGCCTCGAGCAGGAAGCGCGCGTGTCCGAGCACGGGGTAGTTCCGCAGCACCGAGTGACGTCGCTGCGTCAGGTCGTAGAGCCCCACGAGCGCGGCGACAGCCAGTGGCGCGGCGGCCGTCCACCACCAGGGCGACAGGATGACCGCCGCCGTCACCCCCGCGACCGCGCACAGAACCAGGAGGCCCACGGCCCCGAAACGCTTCATGGCTGATCTGTTAACCGCAACCGCCGTTCTCATGCCCGCTGCCGGGTGGCGGCCTTCCTGAGCGTGGCGTACGGCCCACGGCACGGGTGAGATCTCACCCCCTCGCCGGGGGCGCGGCGGGCGGCGGCCGTAGTGCGGGATACAGGCGGTTCCCCTTGCACGAGGTACTCGCACGAGTCGTCCTCACCGGTATCCGGGATACGCGGGACCGGCAACGTTCGATCTGGTGGAGATGAGGACCCGTGTCGGAAGTCGCCCAATGGTCGGCGCCCCGCCCCGGCTGGGACGCCGTGCTCGCCGGTGAGCGCTTCACGGTGACCCAGCCCGACCAGGCAGCCTGGTACGACGGGAGCCTGCCGACCAGCCCTGCCTGGCGGGCCGCAGCGCAACGGACCGGGCTGCTGCGGCACTTGACCGCCGACCACGACGATCTCGACTCCGTCCATGAGGTCCTCGACCATGCGGGCCAGGGTGCGGGTCTCCTGCGGATCAGGCGTACGGCGTCGGCGGTGTCCTCGGGCAGGATGCCCGAGTCGGCGTCCTCGTCCAAGGCTTCGGTGAAGGCGGCCATTGCGGCCAGGGGGGTACGCAGTTCGTGGGCGACGTCGGAGGCGAACCGGCGGGCGCCCGCCTCCATGCGGCGCAGTTCGGCGTCGTCCCTCTCCAGCGTCGCGGCCATGGTGTTGACGGAGCGGGTGAGAGAGGCAAGTTCGTCGTGGGCCTTGGCAACCCGCCCGTGTGAAGCTCCACACGGGGCGGACGGCCCAACCAGCCCCGCAGGTACGGGACTGCGGGCCGGGCCGCCAGCCCTCCCACTCCCAGAATCGCGGCGGCCCGGGAGGCCGGCGCAGCGCGCGGGGACTCCCAGGCAGCCGGGGTTGGGTTGTTTCAGGCGGCGGGCTGGGGGCGACGCAGTTCTGCCTGACCGAACAGGAGGGCGTAGCCGCCGGGGAGCTGGTGCAGGATCCGGGCGAGGAGGCCGGGGCCTGTGAGGCGGGCGACGACGGTGAGGACGGCGCCGGTGTCCCAGCGGACCGTGGCCGGGGTTGCGCCGGTGCGGTCGGCCAGGTCTTTGACGAAGCCCCAGCCGGTGAGCTGTTCGGCGGCGGGGATTTGGGCGGTCAGGGTGAGAGCGGCTTCGACCGGCAGACACTGTGCGAGGTCGACGCGTTCCTCACCGGTGAGCTGCCGCCCGAGGGCAGCCAGAACCTCGTGAACGGCCTCTTCTGCGCGTTCGCGAGTGGGGTAGGCGCCTTCGTAGCGCACACGTTCCAGCATCTGACCGAACGTCATGGCCACCTGGGACAGGTGCGCTCGGGGCTGGTCGTACATGACTGCGGTTGCCTTTCTCTGCGGAGGGTTCGGGATCGGTGCGGCGGAGCTCAGGTGGGCCGGGGGTTGGGAAAGGGGGGCACATCCGAGGGTCGAGAACAATTCCAGGCCGTGCGCGCCGGGCCCGCGTGCACGGTTCCTCCCGATGCACGCGTTCCTCCCGATGCACGCCCGTAAGCACCAGGCCGGCAGAAGGCTGCGGGAGCCAAAGCTTGACGTCGCAGGTGAAGACATGGCTGGCGGCGGCCGAGGCCAGGAACGGAGGGCGGACACCAGGGATCGGGGCGTGCACCAGGGAACGAGTCGTGCCGCCCTCCGCCGCCGACTGGTTCGGGCGGGGTCAGGTGGAGATCTGCTGGGGGCCCGTCCGGCCGCTGATGCTGATCTTGCGGGGCTTGGCGCGCTCGGCGATCGGGATGCGCAGGGTCAGTACACCCGCGTCGTAATCGGCCTGGATGCGCTCGGTGTCGAGGGTGTCGGCCAGGACGACCTGCCGGGAGAAGACACCCAGCGGCCGCTCGGAGAGCTCCACCTTCACGGCCTCGGCCTGCGCGACCGGACGGCGCTCCGCCTTCACGGTCAGCATGTTGCGCTCCACGTCGATGTCGATTGCCTCGGTGCTCACGCCGGGAAGGTCGAAGGCGATCACGTAGGCGTCGCCCTCGCGGTAGGCGTCCATCGGCATCACGGACGGCTTCGTCCACGTGCCGGTAGCACCCGACAGCTGCTGGACAATCCGGTCCATCTCGCGGAACGGGTCAGTGCGCATCAACATCGCGAAACACCTCCAGTCGATTCAGGCAGAAACTGCCAATGCGCTTCAACGTGCATCCGTTGTAACATGTCATCGAAACGATGACAACCACAGCGTCATCGAGAAGATGACGAAAGGACGGAGAGTCCCATGAAGGAAGCCACCCAGCCGACCACAGCGGTTCCCCTCTCCGCCGCCGTCGCGGCGCTGGAAGCCATCAACCGGTCTGTCCAGCACGCCCAGCACTCCCCTGCCGCGCACACATCGACGACCCTGGCCCCGCCCACGGGCGGCAACGGCCCGCACCCGGCTCTGACCGCGCTGCTGATGCTGCGCGAAGTCCGCGAACAACTCGCGGGCTGGGAAAGCGGACTCATCGAAACCGCCCGTGGGCACGGCGCGAGCTGGGCCGACCTCGCCGCGCCCCTCGGTGTCGCCAGCCGCCAGGCCGCCGAACGCCGCTACCTGCGCCTGCGCCCCGGCACCACAGGAAGCACCGGCGAGGAACGCGTCCAGGCCACCCGCGACACCCGCGCAGCCGACCGCACCGTGACCGCCTGGGCCCGCGACAACGCCGCACACCTGCGCCGACTCGCCGGCCAGGTCACCTCCCTCACCAACCTGCCCGACAGCGCCGGCAATGCCGTCGGCGACCTGAACCAGGCACTCGCACACGACGACGCCGCCCGCCTCGTCAGCCCCCTGACCGCCGCCCAGCCACACCTCGGGCCGGACAACACCGAGCTCGCCGAACGCCTCCACGAGCTGGCCCGCCACACCGACCAACTCCGCCGGAACACCCACGACCAGCGCAACGCCTCATCCGAAAACCCCGCCCCCCTTAGCCCGTAGCCGCAGATCAGGCAGCCTCGACGGGGTGGAGCCCAGCCGAAGCCGCCCAGCTCGCCCTCGACCTCCGCCCTGAGCTCGCGCAGCATCTTCACGTGCCTGCGCCGAGTGGGGCCGTCCTCGGGCTTCTCCACCGGCAGCCGGGCGGGCTGCCATTTCATCCTCGTCGCCGCCGGCCCCCTGGATACCTTCGTACGTGCGGTCCTCATAGGCCGAGATCCCGGACCGGAACAACACCAGGAGCCACTTCCACGAATCAGACGCCCACCCCTTACAAGGGCTACGAGGAGAGTTCGCAGCCGTCAGGGGACGGTCCGTTTCGGAAGCGCTGGTTCAATACGACAGCGTAGGAGCCGCTCTCGACCTGAGGACCACTGACGGGGCCCCACCGGGGTCAAGACTCAGGGGCATTCAATCGTCGAAGAGTATTTCGGGTCCGCTGTCGCCAAGGCACGAATATGCGATTACAACGGCGCTGATATCTCGAACTGCGGCGGATGGAAGTACTTCTAGTGGCTCGGCTCGGATCGTTGACCGGGTAATTGATCGGCTGTCGGTCTCCGGGCAGGCTGTCTCTAGGATCTGATCTTGGAGGTGGTTGTGGGGCGTCGTCCGGGAGTGTTCGTCCGGCCGGTGAGCATGGAGGA
>NZ_JBEZKB010000058.1:0-17419 GCF_040651475.1 Streptomyces sp. NPDC048442 | reverse complement strand
CGCTGGAACAACTCCCACAACCCGTCCGGGACCAGACGCTCGACCATCATCACGCGCCCAGACTACCCAATCGACCAAATGAGACGATCTCTTAGCTTCGAGCCCTTCCTGACTGCCGATCAGACAACCGACTGGCTCCGGGCGTGGACCGGCAACGCCGCATTGAACGACGACGACTTCCGTGTGTTCGGTCAGGACGGCACCGGGGATACGCCGCAGTCTGGCTGGTCCGCCCAGGCCAAGTACTGCTGGAGCAGCCGGTCATCTTTCTGGGCTCCGAAGGAGAGACCGGGGTGGTCGCCTGCAGCCTGGGCGCTTTCCTGTGGCTGCTGGCAGACGGCATCGGCCCGTGGGAAGCAGCCACGTCGTCCGAGCTTGAATCCGAGCCCGAGCCCGATGGGGCTCCCCAGGCCCATCGCGACCTGGCAGCCATCGCGGAACACTTCGCTCCGGACCACCGCGCGCCGGCAGCCGCGCTGATTGAGCAGGCGGCCAAGGAGTTTCCTGACTTCGACGGCACCATCACGGAGCTCTGCCGCTGAACCCGATCCCCGAGGGCGGTGCCGCAGCGGAGGCTGTGGAGGTGCCCGGTGAGGTGGCAGACACAGGCGTCGGAACGTGGCCCGCGCCGTCCCCGCCGGGACACCACCCGGCTTGCTGCTTGGCTCACTCGTATCGGCCCCGCACTCACCCCGAACGGCAGCGTCGGTCTCCGCGACCCCCACCGGGCCCTGGAGACCGACATCACGCCAGCAGACCGACGTCACGTCACGCGAGCCCCCTGAATCGGCCAACAGTGCCTACACGTCACCGGGGCGAGCGTTGCTCGCCGCTACAGCTGGGAGCAGAGCACAGAACATAGGCGAATACCCGTGGGCGGCCGCTCCTGTGGCAGGGCAGGATGGGCAGATGGAACAACCACTTGACGTGCCCGAACTCGCTGCTGCTGGTGGGATCAGGCTTCGGCCGTGGCGCCTTTCGGATCTTCAGCTTGTCCGCGAGGCGTCGGAGGACGATTACATCCCGTTGATCACGACGGTGCCCTCGCCGTATTCGGAGTCGGCAGGTGTCGCGTTCATCGAGCGTCAGTGGAGTCGGGCGAGCGCGAGGACCGGGTATCCGTTCGTGATCGTGAGCGCTGATGGTCGGCCGGTCGGCCATGTGGGGCTGTGGCTGAAGGACCTGGGGCAGGGTCGGGCATCACTGGGCTACTGGGTCGCCGGATCCGCGCGGGGGCAGGGGGCGGCTGCGGTCTCGGTCGGCGCCGTCGCCGACTGGGCCTTGAGTGAACTGCGGGTTCCTCGGCTTGAGTTGTATGTCGAGCCGTGGAACACAGGTTCCGTACGCACTGCCGAGCGCGCCGGGTTCCAACGTGAGGGGCTGCTGCGGGGCTGGCAGCAGGTGGGGGCGGACCGGCGGGACATGTTCATGTATTCGCTGCTGGCCGGCGACCACAGCCGATCTGGCGGGCTGAGCAACTGACTTGGCGGGTCTGAGCAGCTCAGACGGCGGGCAGGGTGGCGGCCTCCGTCGGTGAGTTAGGAGCCGTCACCGAACAGTTCCATTCGTACGGACTGGCTACCTCGACGGTTATCTCGCCGCTGACCGTACCCGTGCCAAAGCGCCGGGGTCCTTCAGAAAGAACCGCGAATTCAACGATTCTCACCGCTCATCCGTGAAGCCTCCGACCAACCAGGGTGAGGCCAACGAATGAGGCGTCGCACCTGCCATGGTCGAGGAGCCATCGCCCGCCGCCAGGCAGCCTGGGATAGTCGACACATGGATCCCACGCCTCCGGAACTGGCTGACGAAGCGCGCCTGACAACTGGTGAGTACGAGGCGGTCCACATGGCGGTTCACTCTGTGCTCAGTCCTCCCTGGACACTCAACTCACTCTTCGAGGAGCGGGACGCGCTGGTGGTTGAGGTCGAAGGGGGCTACGAGTGGTCGGCTCCGGAGCTCTCCAACGATCTGGAATGCCGCACCACATTTGCCAGGATCTGGCCTCTCCTACCGCCACGGGTACGCGCCGTCCGGCAACCCGAACTCGACGGGATCGACGAGCGATTCCGGAAGTCCACCGTGGAGTGGCCCGGCCAGGGCGAGCCCGGATGAGTCTTGATCGCAGGCCCGCCTTGATTCGGTTGGCGTGGAAGCGATGAGCCGTTCACGGCACTTGATCTCGGCGCAGGGGTGCTCGTGCGGCAGCAGCGTCTCCAAGTGGGACCGGTTGCGCAGGCTGCGGGACGCGCCGTCGTGGCTGCGCCCCAGCGGGGCCCCGGCACGGCGGCGGCGTCAACGCCCCCGTACCGCCGGACCAACGCCCCTCGTACTACGGCATCGCCTCCCGGCGAAGGGCTTGGACGAGGGTCCTGATGTGGGGTCGATCGCCACGGCGGATCGTGGCGACGCCGATGTGGCGGACCGGCCCCGGTGGCGTGATCGGGACGGTGCACAGGCCCGGGATCTCCGGGGTGAGCGCGATGGAGGGGATCAGGGAGATTCCCATGCCGGCGGCGACGAGGGAGCGGGCGAAGAAGTAGTCGGTGGTGGTGCCGCGTACGTCCGGGACGAAGCCGGCGCGCTCGGCGTAGCGCCGCAGATACGCCTCGGTCTTCAGGCAGCCGAGCACCCAGGGTTCGGCCGCGAGCTCGGCGAGGTCGAGCGTGTCGTGCTCGGCGAGCCTCTCGGCGAGCCGGTGCCCTTGCGGGAGGACGACGTGCAGGGGGTCCTCCAGGAGAGGGATCCACTCCAGGCCGGAGCCGGATCTGGGGCCCGGCCCCGCGGGCAGCGGGCCGTCGAAGTGGTAGGCGAGTGCGAGGTCCACGGCGCCCTGGCGGACAAGCGGCAGGGAGTCCTCGGGTTCGCTTTCCCGTACGTGGAGCACGACGTGCGGATGGGCGGGCATGAGCCGGGTGAGAGCGCCGGGCAGCAGGAGCCTGCCGCCGCTGGTGAAGGTGGCGACGGTGAGCTGCACGCGGTCCGTGCCGAGCTCTTCGACCTGCTGTTTGGCGTGTTGGAGCTCCGCGGCGACGGACTCGGCGGCGGCGACCATGATCCGGCCGGCCCGGGTGAGGGTGACGCCGCGGGTGCTCCGGGCGACGACCTGGGCGCCGAGGCTCCGTTCCAGGGCTGCCACGTGCTGGGAGACGGCCGAGGGGGTGAGGAGGAGAGCGGTGGCCGCCCGGTTGAAGCTGCCGTGTTCCGCCACCGCCCGCAGAACGCGCAGCCGCTGTACATCGATCAACAGTTTTCCTTAATGCGTACCCAGTAAGTCAACACTTCTGGTGGCGACGGTAGTTCTCCAGGATGGGGGCATGCAAAAGATCCTCGTCATCGGCGGAAGCCGGTACTTCGGAAAGCTCCTGGTGCAACGCCTGCAGGCGGCAGGTCACCAGGTCACTGTGATCAACCGCGGCTCCGTCCCGCCGCCCGCCGGCGTCGAGCACCTCGTCGTCGATCGGAACGACGAGGCCGCCCTGACGGCCGTGCTCGGCCGGCGCACCTTCGACGTCGTGGTGGACCAGGTCTGCTACACGCCCGTGCAGGCCGCCATCGCCGCCCGCGTCTTCGCCGGCCGCACCCGGCGCTACGTCATGACCTCCACCATCGAGGTCTACGACCCCGCGACCGCCGCGCTGCCCGCCGTGCCGGCCGGCACGCCGGTGCCGGAGGAGAACGCGGACCCTGCCACGTGGCTCGTGGCCACGGACCTGCCCTGGCACGACGACGCGTATCTGGAGGCGCACTACGCCGAGGGCAAGCGCCAGGCGGAGGCCGTCCTCGCCCGCGCCGACGGCTTCGCGTTCGCGAGCGTGCGCAGCGCGCACGTACTCGGCGGCGGCACCCAGGAGTTCACCGGTCGACTGGCGCACTACGTCGAACGCATCACCGGGGGCGAAGAGGTCGCGGTGCACCCGAAGGCGCTGCCCACGGTCTTCATCCACTACGAGGAACTGGCCGAACTGCTGCTGTGGGCGGCAGGAGCCGACTTCACCGGCCCGCTCAACGCCTGCTCCGACGGCCCGCTCGACGTGCACGACCTCACCGCGATCATCGCCGCGCAGGTGGGCCGCGAGGCCGTTCACCGGACAGTCCCGGCGGGCGGGGAGGTTTCGCCCTTCTCCTTCGACCGCCACTACGCCATGAGCAACGCCCGCGCGAAGGAGCTGGGCTTCGTCTTCTCCCACACCGCCGACTGGCTGCCCGGCGCCGTCGCCGAAGCCCTCACCACCGAGCCGTCACCCACCGCCTGAGGAGCTCAAGTCACCATGCAGTACCGCACCCTCGCCCACACCACCGTCAGCGCCATCGGCCTCGGCGCGATGCCGCTCTCCATCGAGCACCGCCCGGACGAGACACAGGCCCTCGCCACCGTCCACGCCGCCCTCGACGCCGGCGTCACGCTCATCGACACCGCCGACAGCTACCACTGGCACGCCGGCGAGGCAGGCCACAACGAACTGCTGATCGCCCGCGCCCTGGCCTGCTACGGCGGCGACACCTCCGACGTCCTGGTGGCCACCAAGGGTGGCCGCGGCCGCCCCGGCGACGGCAGCTGGACCGTCAACGCCACCCCCGCACACCTCAAGGAAGCCGCCGAAGCCTCCGCCAAGCGCCTCGGCGTCGACGCCATCGGCCTGTACCAACTGCACAAGCCGGACCCGGCCGTGCCCTGGGCGGAATCCGTCGGCGCGCTCCGCGAGCTGCTCGACGCCGGCACGATCCGCGCCGCGGGCATCTCCAACGTCACCACCGACCAGATCCGCCAGGCGCATCAGATCCTCGGCGGCGGACTCGCATCCGTACAGAACCAGTACTCGCCCGCCGTCCGGGACCACGAGCCCGAGCTGCGGCTGAGCACCGAACTGGGGCTGGCCTTCCTGCCCTGGAGCCCGCTCGGCGGCATCTCGCGCAGCTCCCTCGAAGGCCCCTCCGGCCCCACCTCCCAGGGCACCGCCTTCCACCGCATCGCCGCAGAACGCGGCGTCGGCCCGCAGCAGATCGCCCTGGCCTGGCTGCTCGCCCGCTCCCCGGCGGTGATCCCGGTACCGGGATCCGGCCGCCCGGCCTCCATCACCGACTCCGCGAGGGCGGCGGAGCTCACGCTGAGCAGCGAAGAGCTGGCGCGGCTCGAGAACGCTCTGCCGGGCTGAGCCGGGCCGCAGGCCGCGCCTCGCTCGCCGGTGTCGGCGGTGTCGGCGGAGCCGGGGGAGCCAGCGGAGCCGGGAACATCGAGACGCTCGCGCGCTCCGGAGGGCGAGGCCCCCTCGCCACTACTCGGTTCGTGGAGCAGCCCCCGGCAGTGGGTCAGGAACGCGGCCAGGGTCACGTCGAAAGCCCGGTCCGTGCGGGCCGGACCGGTCATTCTCGGGCCGATCGCGGTAGGCGTCGTCCATGCGGGCGGGAACGTGTCGACGGTGTTCGTGATGCTCGGGGCCGTGGCGCTGGTGGGGTACGTGGTGGGGGCGGAGGAGACGGCGGGACGGAAGCTGGAAGAGGTGTCGCCGTAACCGCAGCTCGGCCGGGACCACAAGAGGAGCTCAGAGCCGGGATGAGTACGCACGCTCAGGCGCCGGGCCTGCCGCGCCGCGACGATGAAGAACACCAACTCGTCGCTTCGTCGCCCCGGCGCCTCGTCGCCCTCGTCCCAGGAGCCCCATGCTCAGCCGAATCGCCGCCGCCCTCGTCCCCTCCTTCGGCCGCCTGACGACGTCCGCCGACCTCACCACCTTCCCCGGCGCCGGCATCCTCGTCGCCAACCACACGTCCCTGGCCGACCCCGGTGTCGTCCTGGCAGCACTTCGCCGCGTCGACATCGAACCCGTCGTCCTCGTCACCGCCGGGCTGTGGCGTGTCCCCGTGCTGCGCGACCTCCTCGACCGGGACGGGCACGTGCCCGTCCACCGCCGTACCGCCCGCGCCGCCGACGCCCTGGACCGGGCGGCGGCGGCGCTCAAGGCCGGCCGGTACGTGCTCATCTACGGAGAGGGCCGTCTCCCCGCCCGCAGAGACGCTGCCGAAGCGGCCCCCGACTTCTTCCGCAGCGGCCCCGCACGGCTGGCGGCCGCCTCGGGGGCCCCTCTCATCCCGATCGGGCAGGCCGGAGCCCGCAGGATCGCCTCGGGCAGCCGAACCAAGCAGGTGGCCGGCTTCCTGACCGCGCCCGTACGCCGTCCCAGACTGCACGTGCACATCGGCGCTCCCGCGGCGCTGCCGGCCGAGATCGGCACGGCGAGTGCGGCCGCCCGCCAGGCCGTCACCGCGGCCTGGCGCACGGCGGCACTGCGACTGGGCGAGCCGGCCGCCCTCGTACGGTGAACGAACCGCCCGACTGGGCCTGCGCGTACCTCGCGGCACGGGGATGAGTCCGAGTCAGGAGAGCCCCGCTCCTCAGCGCTTGAGGATCTTGGCGTCGAAGAACCCCGGGAGTGAGGGCGGCAGTTGATCTCTCCCCCCGCAGGTACGGCTCCAGCTCGCGCCGTCCTCCGCGCGGTGACACGGACCGCCTCCAGGCACAGCCAGTACGGGCGAGGGAGGGGACGAGCGCAGTTCGAACAGCCCATACAAGTCACCCCGATCGATCAGTAACAGCCTCGCCCCCGAGCCCCCGAGCCCGCGAGCCCCCGAGCCCCCGAGCCCCCGAGCTGCCGGGCATAATCGGCGGGTGCCGAGCCCGTTGGCGAGAGGAAGACCACCGTGATACGCACGTCGTACCCGCCCCTGGCTGCCGCCGCTCTGGTCCTCGGGCTGCTCACGCTCACTGCGTGCGGCACCACGCATGCGGGCGCCGGAACCGACCCGATACCTCCGGCCGCCCCCTCCTCCCCGACGGCTGCCGACCCCGCGGCCACTGCTGCCAGGGCTGCCCATGACAAGGCGTTCCCGGAAGTCGCGGCCCGCTGCGCCGGTACCCGCGGTACCGCCCCGGCCGCCGGGGCCGGGAAACCGGAGCCTGCGGCCACCGATCCCGAGGCTGCCAAGTACGCCGAGAATCACGCCTTCAAGCAGCAGGCATCTCTCGCGCCCGAGGCGCGCTGCCGCGGTGAGGCCCATGCCGAGCGCATCAGGAAGGCGCTCACCGGCCCCGGCGCTACGGCCCCCGCGAACGAGGCGGACCTGGCCGCCGTCCTCGCGCGGCTCGGCTACGAGGCCGGCCCCGGCACCGTCTACCGCACCGGCGGCGCCCTCGGCTTCTCCTTCTTCGTCCCCGATATCGGCCCCTGCGTTACCGGACGACTGGGGAGCCCGGCCACGTTCGAGGCCCACGGGGCGTACATGGAAGGCGGCTGTACGGAACCCCGCGGCGGCCACTGACCCTGTGACGCCGCCGTGGCCGAACCACGGCACCCCGGAGCCGGAGCGCGCGCGGCGCAGCATTGTTGGCCGGTGTGGAGAGTCTGCCGGGGTCCTGGTGCGCGGGGTGGCGGCCGGGCAGGCTAGTTTGTTCGCGTGAGTCTCCTTGATGATGTGGCCGAACGTGACGGCTGGCGGTGCTGGGTGTGTGACGAACCAGTCGATCCCGACGAGTCGGTGAACGACCCTCGGGGGCCCAGCGTCGACAGCCGGACCGCCGACCGGAAGGCCAAGGTCGCCGAGCGCCTCGCGCACCGCGGGTGCAATACCCGCAAGGGCGCGGTCAAGGTGGTCATCGCCTGGCCAGAGCACCTGTACGTGGTCGAACCCGCGCCGCTGGTCACCGTTGCGGGGAGGCTGGAGCGCAAGGGGGGCCGCGAGATGGTGGGCCGCTGCCCGACCAGGCGCGACGCCCAAGAGGCGGCGGATTGGCTGGTGGACCGGTTCTCCCGCCTGGTACCGGGGCTGCCGGTGACTGCCGACATCGAGCCGGGCGGCGGCCAGTTCCTCGTCATCCTGACCACCGGCCGTCGCTGACCTCCCGCTCCTGACCTCCGGGAGAGCCACCGGGTCTCCAAGACTGGACGTCACGCTGCGCCGCCAGTCCTCAGGGACGTCCTTGCGGCCCGCGTCTCCAACCCTGCTGCCGCACGCGGGAATCGCTCTTCGGCCGCACGATCCCTCGTGAACTACCCGGCCCCGCCCACAGCCGACGCATCCGTCCACGCTTCGTCTGCGGAGAGCTCGGCCACCTTTCGCGCCATGGCGACCAGGGTGCACACGACCGAGAACACCGGCCGTGCCATGCTCGCCGTCGCGGGCCGGGCCGGCGTGTGAACACATCCTGCACAGCCCTGACACCAACCGGACGGCTGCCTCCGGGGAGCGGTGACGCCGGGAAGGCAGCCACGGCCCGTTCCGGGATGACGTACCCGCCTCCATGACGTGTGGGGTGGTGCCGGGCCATCCCACCGAAGTGCGCTGTTGGGTGGGGACATTGGGACATGGGCCCTGCAACTTCACCCCGGACCCGAACAGCCTGCCGTCCGGCCCGGCGTACGACGCACCGACCCGGACCACCAGGTGGTCCGCCTGAAGTGGCTGCGCCTGTGCCGTACGACGGAAGTCGTCTGCAGCAGCTCCCGCCGCGGCCACGTCGACATCGACATCGACCTCGTCGCCGATGTCGAGCGAGACGGCTGGGAGCGTGAGTCAGCAACGTGCGAGCGACCGGTTGGCCATGGGTTTCCTAGCCGGCAGGCATTCCCGCCGAAGCGTCCTCCAGGGTCTTGCGCAGCACGGCGACGGTGGACGCCAACTGCTCCAGTGCGCCGGCCGTCAGCGGCTCGGCGAGCCAGGAGTGCAGCCCGTCCTCGAACGTGGGCGTGGCAGCGGCCAGCAACTTGCCTCCCTCGGGGGTCAGTTCCAGCAGGGATGAACGGCGGTTGCTGGGATTGGGCCGACGGACCACCCAGCCGGCGGCCTCCAAACGGTCCACCCCCTTGCTGGTCGCCCCGACGGTGATGGCGGCTTCCTCGGCCAGGTCGTTGACCCGGCAGCCGTCCCGACTGTCGATGATGCGCAGGAACTCGAACTGGCCCATCGTCAGGCCGTGTTCGGCGCGCAGTTGTCCGCCCAGCGCGTTGTAGAGCCTGGTCTCGTAGCGGACGAGGTCCATGAACACCTGCGTGAGGTCGGTCACACTCTGCTCCAGTTTCGCGGGAACTATATTCCTAGGAATATAGTTCCTAGTGAAGAACAGCACTTCATCTGGAGGATCGCATGAGCAAGGCACAGCGCGCGACAGTCGACGCCCTGATGCGGCAGGCACCGTTCGACGGCAGCCTCCCGCCGGAGCAACTGCGCAAGGACTTCGAGACCCAGATGGCCTCGGGCCCGGCCCCGGCCGGGGTGACCGTCACCCCCTCCGCCCTCGGCGGGCGCCCCGCCCTGACCGTCGAGCCCCAGGGCGCCCCCGCCACCGGGACGATCCTCTACTTCCACGGCGGAGGCTGGGTCTTCGGCTCACCCGCCACGGCCCTGCAACTGACCGCCGCGCTGGTGCGCCGCACTGGCGTCCGCGCAGTCTCGATCGACTACCGGCTCGCCCCCGAGCACCCCTTCCCCGCGGGTGTCGAGGACGGCCTTGCCGCCTACCGCGACCTATTGGACCAGGGCGTTTTGGCCGAGCAGATCGTCCTGGCCGGGGAGTCGGCCGGCGGCGGTCTCACCCTCACCACCCTGCTCACCGCCCGCGAGGCCGCACTGCCGATGCCGGCCGCCGCGGTCGCCTTCTCCGCAGGCCTGGACGCCACCTGCTCGGGCGAGAGCATGACCACCAAGCACGACGCCGACCCGCTCTTCACCCGCGCGGACCTGATCACCCTCTTCGCCCACTACCTGGCCGGACAGGACCCCCACCAGCCGCTGCTGAGCCCGGCCCTCCACGCCGACCTGACCGGGCTGCCCCCGCTGCTGCTCCAGGCCGGCTCCAACGAGGTCCTGTTGGACGACTCCACCCGGTTCGCCGTCCGGGCGGCCGCGGCCGGAGTCGACGTTCAGCTCGACATCACCGCCGATGTCCCCCACGTCTTCCAGGCCTTCGAGGGCCTGCTGGACGAGGCCGACGCGGCCCTGGACCGCGCCGCCTCCTTCATCACGGCCGCACTGGCCCGCACCTGAACCGTTCCTCAACGCTGCGCGGTACCTTCTGGGGCCCCAGCCCCGTCGGCAGAGCCAACGGGGTCTTCGCGGAGCGGGGCCAGTTCCTTGAGGGCGGCGGGGGTCTCTGGGTCTTCGAGGAGATGCCAGGTGTTGCCGGCCTGCGCTGTGATCACGACCAGGGCCGCCACGAAGACGAGAGAGGCCAGCATGAAGGAGCCCTTCATGACGTCGGGGTCGGTGGGGTCGGCGCGGCGCAGCAGGAGGTAGGCGTGGACGGCCGGGGCTGTCGCGCCGAGGGCGTAGGACCAGAGGGCCACGTTTCTGACCGTGGTGCCCAAGTGGCGGCGGGTGGCCGGGGCGTGGGTGAAGAGTGCGTTCAGGTGGGCGCGGACAGCGGCCCGGAACCCGGGGTCGAGGCCGATGTCGCCGACGTGCAGCCGGCCGACGGCAGCCTGGTTTCGGCCGATGGCTCGGAACGCGGCCGCGGTCACCGGGTGCGCCGGCTCGACTGCGGTCTCCACTAACTCCCGGTCGTGCCCGTGGAGCAGGCCGTCCTGGCGCAGCAGACGGACGGCCACTTCGGCCGCGCGGGAGGAGTTGCGCGCCAGTCTGTCGGGCTGGTGGTCGGTTGAGCACAACGGCTCGGCGGCGCTCAACAGCTCCGTGTGGTACGTGTCGAGCCCCGTCCAGGCCCGCACCTGCCGGACCGTCCGAGCCTCTACCGACCGCCGCCACAGCCGGGTCAGGCCCAATGCGATGTTCACACTGGCCAGCGAGATCAGGCAGGTCGTCAGCATTCCCATGGGAACGACGATCGACGACGAGATGTGCGGCCCGCAAGACCCGCGTTCCGACGGGCACCCCAAAAGGCCTTGAGGTACGGCTCTTGCGGTGGGTTGTGCGGTCAGTCTCACCGCCTGTGTGGGGGGCGGCGATGTGGATCGGCGGTGGAGACTGCCCGTGATCGCCACGCAATGGCCTCGACGGGCAAACCCGCCGGTTTGGCCGCCGCACCGGCGCCCCGCCCCAGGGTCCCGCTGCGGCACCGTCACTACCCCGATCGGTGACACCGCCTTCTCCTGCGGAGCCGCGTCCCGGCCCTTCGATACTGCCCACATCGTTTTTCGATGTCCGGCCCTGGGGCGATTACCCCTGGTCGTAGTGGACGAGCACCCGTTGCGCGGGGTGGGCGGTGCGCTGCACAACAGCGCGCTGGACGCCCTCCTGCAGCTGCGACACCGCCGACTGCCGGGCCGCCTGGCCCACCAGTGTTCCTCGATGTACTCCTCGACCGAGATCTCGCCATCACGCGCCTATGGGGGCGCTTTTTGAGGCGGCGGCCTTCTCTATTTAGAGGGCACCAGAGCTGTGGGGGAGCGCGGACCGCGATGATCGCACAGGGCCTCCGGCCTGGGTAGTCGGGCCGGCCTGGGGGAGTGGTGTTCCCGGCCCCCACCCGGGAACACCACTCGTCAGTTCTGCCGTGCTACGAGGCCCTCAGTTCAGCAGGGCCGGATGTGGTAGACGGGAGTCCACGAGGCCGTGCCGGTGGCCTTGGCGACGTTCGACCAGCGCTCGCTGCCGTTGGAGTTGTAGAAGCGGGCCCTGGTGCCCGAGCTCTGGTTGTTGTTGAAGACGCCGTCGCCGATGCCCCCGAAGTCGTAGTAGCCGCAGTAGTAGTAGTCCCAGGTGCTGCCCTGGCCGTCACGGATGCACAGATGGCCGTTGCTGCACGGGATGGCCGCGCTGAACTTCCCCGGTGCGGCGAGGGTCAGGGTGCCGCCGGGAATGGCGAGCTTGTTGGCCCCGATCTGGCGCGAGGCGGTCTGCCTGGCGAGGGTGGCATCCACCTTCCGCTGCAGCTGCGCCGCCTGCGAGTTGGTCAGACCCGCGTCGTGCGCCTGCTGTGCGTACGTGGCCTGCTGGCTGCCGGTGGTCGTGGCCGAGGCGTTCCCGGCCAGAACCAGACCCGCGACCAGTGCCGCGATGGCGGACAGGACCGCCACTAACTTGCGTAGAGACATACTGATTTCCCCTTTTGTTGTGGGCGCGCCGTGGTCAGTGGACGCGCAGCCCATCGTGTCGGAGGCATACCAGGTGCTGTAGTGGGGAATCGGTCATGCCACGTTGCATCTGGGCTGAGGTGAGTGCCCTTCGGGCACACGCGGCACAGGGGTTTCGGATGTGGGGGCGAGGGGCCTTGTGCCGCAGGGAAGTTCACGGTGTGGCGGAATCAGGTGTCACCGGGGCGTGACAGGCCCGACTCCGGTCCGGACGCCGGGCTCCGCAGGGCGGCGCAATGGTGGCCTGATCGCCTGGCGGCGGGGACTGGGAGCGTTCATGGCCGAGGCTGGCCGTGGCTCGCAAGGCAACTTCCAGGCTCAGGAACTTGGTCGGCAGGGGGATGCTCACGGGCCCGGCCCGGCCCTGGCCGTCGGCTTTCGGGCGGAGGGTGATCCGCTGAGTCGACCAGTGGAGGGGTGGCGCCCTGCTCTGTGCGCGGAGCAGTCCTGAGACATGGGCCCACCCCGGGCTCAAGCGGCAAGCGGCCGTGAGCGCGGCTCTGTCCGAGGACAGGGTTGGTGCCCATCGGGATTTCCTGCCTCATGGTCTGATCCTCGTCCGCAGCAACTGCGGGGAGCGGCCACTTGGTGGTGTCTGCGCCAGTGTGGATCACGTCAGCATGTGGGCGTGGGAACCTCGAAGGGGGAGGGCGTCAGGAGTCCTCGGCATTCTTCGGCCATCGTGAGAATGAGAGACCATCCCCCTAGCTGTATGAGTGGCTTCGACGCACAATGAGCCTCAACAGCCAGTCGAATACGGGTAGTTGTGGCGAGGGGTTGGCGGGTGCCTTGCTGGCCGTGACGGGGGCGAGCGGTGCCGGAGCTGCACGGGTACAGAACATTCCAGGAAAAGTTCCTGCCTGGTCTTGTGGGGCGAGACCAGCAAGGGAGGGCTGTGGCCCGGACCTATCCGTGTGGTGACCCAGTGGTGGGAATCTACGGTGGTCGCGGCACGGGGAAGTCTGAATTGTGCGAAGCGCTTTACCGTGCGTACGTCAACAAGGTGCCCGTCGCGAGATGGCCTGTTGCGCCTGGCCGGCACCAAGATTCGCTGCCTGGAGATGCGGCGCTTCTTGCGTCCCCCACCATGGCCGCGCTGCACTGGCTCGTATTTGATCTGACCGGTAGCAAGATTTCCTTTCCTCGTTTCACCTACGGCCTGGTTGCGGTCATGGCCTTCGCCGACCCGAATCCCGACAGCGACGCGGGCGGTGCCGGAAGGGGAGGCGGCGGGCCCACGCCCCAGCAAATCACTGCCCTAGAAACGATGCGTGGGCAGATCAGGGACGCGCTCGCTCAAGCGACCCCGGAGAACAGGCTCCGACCCCTGCTTCAAGAACTGATGGAAGCAGCGGCTCCAGTAATCCCGTGGCTTTTTCCTGTTCTGCCGAACGTGGAACCGTTGGTCCGACTGCTCGGCTCGTGGATGCCGTTGCCCGGCGGCGGCCCGCAGGCCCGTGTGATGGGGTGGTGGGAGTCACAGCTCGACGGATTTCCCGGGGAAGGAGCGGAAAGGCTCCTGCGGTACGCCTTGAGCCTGACGTATGTGGGCCTGGAGGCGGCCCACCGTGACCTGGAGGAGCGGCTGACCACGGCGTTCCTCGCGGATCTCCATCACCACGGGCACTGGCGTTGGACCCCTCCGCCGCGCACGTTGATCCTGCTCGATGACACTCATACACGCGTCGGCCGCAGGCTCCTCGACCTTTTGGTGGCCGCCTATGCCGGTGCCGGTGGCCCGAGCAACGAGAAGGGCGCCGCTCTCCGGCGCCCCGTCGTGGTCGCCACCGAACTCAGCGTCCTGGAGCGCCCGGCCAGTACGACGAATCAGGTCCCGGCGCGGATCTCCGGAGTGGACAGCAGTCTGTGGTCCACTCCCCGTAGCAGCGCGGAATCCGAGTGGCGCCTGTGGCTGCGGACTCCTGTTCTGCACACCGCCAGCATTGCGGGTGAGTTCAGGGAGCCCAACTGTCCCCGCGGGCTGCCGGATCTGATCGGGCGACTCAGTGCGGGCCGAGGGGGAAGCGCGAGGATCCTGAGGGAAGCGGCGCAGAAAGACTTACGCAGGGGCAGCCGCAGCGAGCTCGCTGCGGCTGCCCCGCCTCGGATGGGAGAGGTGCTGCTGGCGCTTCCCTCCGCCGGAGAGATACCGCCCGGCAGCCCGGCTCCGCTCAGGCAGATCCTCTTCGGCGTCGATATCGAGGGCGGGCCGAGCGTGACGGACGCCCTGTTACGCCACTTGGTGCCGGACACCCGTCTGATTCCCTGGCTGCCCCGGCGAGCGGTGGCACTGCACCCCGACGACGTGTCCTACCTTCCCCTACCTCCCGCGGCAGGGGAGGACTGGGGCGAAAACCCGGAATCGGTGCGGGCATTCCTGAGCGCAGAGCACTGGGATCACCCGCAGGCGCTCAGCACGTTCGCCCCGACCATCAGTGACCGCGTCCTGCGGGAGCTGCTGCTGCACCAACTGAGCGCGGCTTCCCCCACAGCGGTGGTCGACACCTACTGGACCGCTCTGCACGAGAGGGCGCGCCGCCGCTACGACAGGGCGCCCGCCCAAGGAGAAGCATTGCCGCGCCGCGCGTACCTGCACCACTGCCTGGCGTTGGGGCTGCACGACGCCGTCGTGGCTGAACTGCACCAGAACTTCTTCGACAGCGGGGGACAAGACTGGCTGCGCAGCGTGGAGTTCGTGTGTGCGGCCCCGCAGCCGCCGCCCGGATACGGCCAACGGCATCCTGACCCGCCGAGCCCTTGTCCGGCCTGCGAAGGTGGTCAGCCCGATGCCCTGCACCGGAGCATCGGCCAGCTGGTGAAGATGCTCCAGAAGGCCTCCAGCCTCTCCTCCGTCTACGCCGACCCGGACGACCAGGACAATCCGCTGCGGCTGCTGCTCTCCAGCATCGGCTCCCGTTCGGATGACAGCGACGATGCGGTACGGCGGGCAGCCGGACGGTGGCCGACCCTCCTCTGCCAGGGCCGCCGTGTTCCCGAACTGGAGGGTGACTCAAGGTGCCGAGCTTTCTGATGACCTGGCCCAAGCCGCTGCTGTTCGTTGCGGCGGTTGTCGTGGTGCTGGCGCTCGGGTTTGTGGTGAAGCGCCTGTGGGACCCGAACCTGCACTCCTGGCAGAAGGCGGTGGTGGTCCTCGGCTTCGCAGCGGGAGCTGCCTTCGCGGTGTCCGTGATGGTGGTGGTGTGGAACCGGCCCGACTACTGCCACTACGGCCTGCGGCTCGAAGTGAAGGCCGGCCAGTGCGTGGGTGTCAGCGACGGCAGCTATACGTTCGACCGCGCGCAGAACCCCGCGATGGACAAGGTCACCCAGCTGATCGGGGAGGAGAACGCGGCAGCGGAGAAGTCGAAGTCGACGGTCACCGTGGCGTTCATGCTGCCGATGACCTCCGACAACGACTCCGAGAGGCGCCAGATTCTCCGCGAGGTGCAGGGTGCCTACCTTGCCCAACGGCAGGCCAACCAGGTGGGACGGCTGGGCGAACGCACGCCGGACATCCGCCTCGTGCTCGCCAACCCCGGCCAGGATTACGCTGCCTGGGAAACGGTCACAGACCGTCTGCGCGGCATGGCCGGGGACTCCAAGTACCCGCTGCGGGCGGTCGTCGGATTCAACCTCAGCGTCAAGAACACCGAGGACGCGCTGCACACCCTGACAGCAGCCGGTGTGCCCGTGGTCGGTGGCCCGCTGACGGCTGACGAGATGGAGAACGTGCGGAAGAACGGCGTTCAGCGGTTCCCTGGGATGGCCCGCACGGTTCCCACGAACTCCGCCCAGGCCAGTGCCCTCGTCCACTTCAACAAGAACACCAAGCCCAAGGACGCGGCGCTCGTCGTGGACATACGCGCCAATGACACCTACAACGCCTCCCTCGCGGCGGCATTCAGCAAGGCGGTCTCGCCCCGCACCAAGCCCAAGGAGTTCGAGTCCAAGAGCCCGACGGACGAGGGCAACGTCGCCAACCAGTTCGGCAGCATGGTGGACTCGATCTGCTACAGCGGAGCCAAGGACATCTACTTCGCCGGACGGCCGGCACACCTGCGTCTGTTCCTCCTGGAGCTGGCAGACCGGCCGTGTGGAAAACAGGCTCTGC
This sequence comes from Streptomyces sp. NPDC048442, assembly GCF_040651475.1. Lineage (NCBI taxonomy): Bacteria > Bacillati > Actinomycetota > Actinomycetes > Kitasatosporales > Streptomycetaceae > Streptomyces > Streptomyces sp. NPDC048442. The sequence goes on along the minus strand of NZ_JBEZKB010000058.1, from coordinate 1,225 downwards.
GAGTCATCACCGGGTCCGGCGCGTCCACCGTCTCGCTGTACCTCACGGGCAAGGACTGGGACCGCCTGAAGGGGAACGAGCAACTCACCCTTCAGTACGCCGCTGTGGGCCACCCGCAGATGTGGGCGAAGGGAGACTTCGGAGCGGCAGGCAAGTTCTACACGGATACGCAGCACTCGCCCGCATCCGTGATGCGTGAAGCGGTGAAGGAGGCCGGCGAACTGCGAGCCCGTCTGGGCGAGCCCGTGCGCTGGGAGGACTCCCGCGCGATGAGTGCCTTCGACTCGGTCTGGCTCGCAGCCAACGCACTCAAGGGGCTGCCGCCGGGCCCCGACGACCACGTCCCGAGCCTGGAGGACGTACGCGGCCAGTGGCGGAACACCTACGCCGACAAGGGAGTTCCGGGGGCGACCGGCTGGCTGTGCCTGGACAACGACGGGAACCCGTACAACAAGGCGGTGGCGGTGGTCACCCTGGACCAGACCGACCGCAGCGTCTGCTTCGAAGGAATGGGCTGGCCCAAGGGTGCACCCTCCCCCAACTGCGACGTACCGAAAGAAGGTTGACCGCCGGCGTCCCTAGGGGCAGGAGGGGTCCTCGGTCGGGGCCGGGCAGGGACCCTTCGTGTCTGCACCGTGGCCCCGGTGCTACCAGGTGAAGAGGGCGCTCACGGTCTTGCCGCCGGACGGCCGACGGGTCACCGCGGTGGCGAGGGCGAGGTGGTTGACCATGCCCCAGCCGAAGCCGCCAGTGCCGCCGTTCAGATCGGGGGTGCGCATGCGTGGCGCCTGCGGGCTGACGTCGTCGACGGCCACCTAGACGCTGTCCGGGTGGGCGGTGAGGTGGAGGACGGATGCGCCGCCTCCGTGGCGCAGGGCGTTGGTGACGAGTTCGGAGACGACCAGGACGACGGTGTCGGCCGCTTCTGGGTCGACGACCGGCTGCCCGAGGCCTTCGAGGAAAGCCCGGGTGATCTCGCGCGCGTCGGCGACGGCGGTCGGGGAGCGGACGGTCGTGGTGTCGAGGCACACCATGTTCATCGGGTTCACCCTGTCCTCCGGATCGTCAATGCCCGGTCGTGCCTACCTGTCCCTCGTCCCCCGCCCGGCCCTGCTTCAACCCAATCGTGCTCGATTACCTCACCGTCGAGCACGCGGAAATCTATGTCAGCGGGAGTAGACATTGGCCGGTGGTGTGGTTATGGTTTCTCTCGTAGCCCAGAGAG
>NZ_JBEZKB010000057.1:0-18512 GCF_040651475.1 Streptomyces sp. NPDC048442 | reverse complement strand
CCCTCCCCAAACAGCAACGTCGGCCTTCAAGACCACAACCAGGTCTCGAAGGCCGACGTCACGCACAGGGCCCACATTCGCCAACAGCATCCGGATATTCTCCGGCGGGGGCCCTTCCGCGTACCGTCAGATCTTGCTGATCCTCGTGTCCGTCAGACCTTGCTGATTTCCCAGAAGCGGAAGACGGTCGAGCTGTCGAGGGTCCATTCCAGTCCCGCGACGCTGTTGCGGGCGACGGCGTACTGCTTGCCCTGCCACAGCGGGAGGATCGGTACGTCCTCGGCGACAAGGTTCTGGAGGCGGCCGAATTCCTCGCTGGTGCTGCCGCGGTCGGCGGTGGCTGCCGCGCCGGGGAGGATGCGGCCGGTGATCTCGGTGTTCTCGTACGGGCTGGAAATGACGTTGCCCTTGCCGAAGAAGGGCTGGGTGAAGTTGTCGGCGTCCGGGTAGTCGGGGATCCAACCCTTGACGTAGACGCCGTACTTTCCGGCGGCGATGTCCTTCTCGTACTGCTCCTCGCCGACGGACTTGACGTCGGCGTCGAACAGGCCGCTGCGGTTGAGCTGCTGGGCGAGGGCCTTGAACTCCTGGACGGTGGAGGGGCCGTAGCGGCTGGGGGTGGCCCAGAGGGTGAGCTTGACCTTGCCGGTGATGCCTTCGTCGCGCAGTGCCTGCTTGGCCTTCGCGGGCTGCGGGCGGCTTCCGTACCGGTTGAAGAAGGCGGTGTTGTGGCCGGAAATGCCGGCCGGGACGATCGAGTACAGCGGGGTGGCGGTGGAGCGGTAGACGTCCCGGACGAGGGCGTCGCGGTCGACGAGGTAGGCGATGGCGCGGCGGACGCCGAGCTTGCCCGCGACGGGGTGCTTGGTGTTGAAGACCAGGTGGTGGACTTCGGCGCTGCTGCCTTCGACGGGTTCGACGGGGTTGTCGCCGCTGAGTGCGCTGGTCTCCGTCCGGGCGATTTCCTTGGCGTCGAGGCCTCGGTAGGCGAGGTCGATCTCGCCCTTCTTGAGCGACTCCCCCAGTGCCTTCTGGTCGTCGTGGAAGAGCTTGAGGGTCATGCCGGTGTTCTTGATCTTCGCGGTGCCGTGGTAGCCGTTGTTGACCGTGAAGACGGCCTGTCCCTTGTCGAAGGAGTCCAGGCGGTACGGTCCCGAGCCGACGGCCTTGTGGTCGGAGCGCAGTGCGTCGGCCGGGTATTCGCGGTGGTCGACGATCGAACCGGCACCGGAGGCGATCTTGCTGGGGAAGGTGGCGTCGGGGACCTTGAGGCGGAAGACGACGTGCTGGTCGTCGGGGGTCTCGATGCTCTTGATGGAGGAGAGCATGACGGCCGGTCCGGCGTCGTCGTTGATCTTCAGGGTGCGCTCGAAGGAGTACTTGACGTCCTTGGAGGTGAGCGCGTTGCCGTTGCTGAAGGTGAGGCCGTCGCGCAGGGTGCAGCGGTAGACGGTGCTGCCCTCGTCGAAGGCGCAGCTCTCGGCGGCTTCGGGTGCGGGTTCGGAGCCGCCCTTGGGGAACGCCATCAGTGACTGGAAGACGTTGTTGAACAGGAGCCAGGAGCCGGGGTCGTAGCCGGATGCCGGGTCGGTGGCCTTGATCTCGTCGGACATGCCCATGGTGACGGGCTTGCCGGTTCCGGTCGTGTTGCCTGCGCCGTTACCACTGCTGGCGTTGCCGCAGCCGACGAGGAGGCCTGCCGAGAGCCCGGCGGCGAGGGGGGCCGTCAGCCAGGGCTTGCGTATCTGCACCGCTGTCTCAGATCTTTCCGTGGGGGGAATGGGTCGTACGGGGGACTTGGTCGTACAGGGGGTGCGTCCGGGGAGGGCGCCTGGGGGTGCACCCCGGGGTGGGGCCCGGGGTGCGGGGCCGGGTCAGGCGACGCCGCGGCCGAGCTCCCAGAGCTGGAGGTCGGCGGCGAAGTTGACCGCCCATTCGGTGCCGGTGATGTCGCTGCGGGCGGCGATGTACTGCTTGCCCTGCCACAGCGGGAGGATCGGTACGTCCTCGGCGACGATGTCCTGGACCCGCTCGAAGGCCGGGGTGGCGGAGCCTCGCTGGGCCTCGCGGCGGGACTGCGGGATGAGCGAGGTCCGGATCTCGTTGTTGACGTACGGGCTGTTGAGGAAGTTGTCCTTGTCCAGGAACGGGGCGACGTAGTTGTCACCGTCCGTGAAGTCGGGGAACCAGCCCATGCCGTAGACGGCGTACTTGCCGGCCTTCTGGTTGGGGCTGAAGGTGCTCCACTTGACGCCCTTGACGGAGACGTCGAAGAGCTTGGAGTCGTTGAGCTGCTGCTGCAGGACCTCGAACTCCTTCTTCGTCGCGGAGCCGTAGTGGTCGTTGGTGTACGTGAGGGTGAGCTTGACCGGGGTTTTGATGCCCGCGCCGCGCAGCAGGTCCGCCGCCTTCTTCGGGTCCGCCTTGGGGTACTTGCTGAAGAAGGAGTTCTTGTGACCGGTGATGGTCGTGGGGATCAGCGAGTACAGCGGTTCGGCGGCGGAGCCGTACACGGAGCTGGTGAGGTGGGTGCGGTCGACGATGCTGGCCATGGCCTGGCGCACTGCCTTGTTCTTGACCACCGGGTCGGTGGTGTTGAAGCCGAGGTAGCGGATTTCGAGGCCGGTGAGCTCGACGAGCTTGATCTTCTGGTCCTGGGAGACGGACATCTTGTTGATCTGCTCGGGCGTGATGGTGCGCGACATCATGTCGATCTCGCCGCTCTTGAGCGCCTTCTCCATGGCTGCGGAGTTGGGGTAGGAGCGGATTTCGACCTTGTCGTTCTTCAGCTCGACGCTGCCCTTGTACAGGGGGTTCTTGGTGAAGACGGCCTTGGTGACGGACTTGCCCTTGGTCTCGATGTCGACCGTGTACGGGCCTGAGCCGCTCACCTTGAAGCCCGCGCGGACCTTGTCCCGGGCGTAGGTCTGGTTGTCGACGATGGAGCCGGCGGGGGTGGCGAGCTTGTACGGGAAGGTGGCGTCGGACGTCTTGAGGTGGAAGACCACCTCGTTGTCCCCCTTGGCCTCGACGGCGTCGATGTTGGTGAGCAGGGAGACGGGGCCGTTCTTGTCCATGATCTTCAGCGAGCGCTCGATGGAGAACTTCACGTCGGTGGCGTCCAGCGGCTTGCCGTCGGAGAACTGCAGTCCGGGGCGCAGCTTGCAGCGGTAGCTGGTGTTCTCGGTGTCCGTGAAGCCGCAGCTCTCGGCGGCCTCGGGGACGGGTGCGCCGCCGCCGCGGGGGACGCGCATCAGGGTCTGCAGGGACGGCCGCATGATGTTCCAGCCGCCGACGTCGTAGGCATGGGCCGGGTCGAAGGGGGCGGGCGCGTCCGGGGTTGCCTCGAACGTGTCCGTGGTGCCCACGACAATGGGCTTGCCGGCCGCGTCCCCGCTGTCCGAGCTGCCGCAGGCGGCGAGTACGGGCGCGAGCAGGCCGACGATCGCCGGCAGCACCAGAGTCTTGCGGTTCATCCTGGAAGTTCTCCCTCGACCGGCACTGCAATGCAATGCAGCTTTTGTACGAACACTTCGCCATTTTCCGCCTGTTGGGGCGGGCGGTCCGGGCCGGATACCGAACCGCGGAGGGGTGGGCGAAGTTCTCGCGTTGAGATTAGTGGGAATGCGGGGGCGGCCCTACCGGTGCCCCTGTGCCGGGGTGGTACGCCGAAGTAAGGAACCTTTCGTACAGGACTTCACTAATCGGGACACAAGGGTAGGCAAAACGGCCCGTCGGCCGGGGTTCCTGCGTTGCCGCACCCGCGCCGACGGACCGTTCCGTGACCAAGCTCACCCTATGAATGCTTGTAGGAGGGGTGAATTCCCCATATGGAATCTCACGCCATACACATGCTTCGCTGCCCTGAGTTTCCGCCTATTCGGAAAGTCGCACAGGAGCCACTCTGGGTGTCCGGATCAGTTCATTCCCGTAATCAGAGTCCGGAGAAATGCGAGATCGACCTCTTCGAGCGATCCGACGACGACCCGGCCGTCCGCGGGGGCGATCGGAGCCACCGACGGTACGGCGACCACCCGGCAGCCCGCCGCCTCGGCGGAGGCCACTCCGGTCGCGGTGTCCTCGACGACCGCGCATCTGGCCGGCTCGGCACCGAGCCGGGCCGCCGCGTGCAGGTAGGGGTCGGGGTGCGGCTTGGTGCGGGCGATCTCGTCACCGGCGACGGTGAGGGCGAAGGTGTCCGGGCCGAACGACTGGAGGATCCGGTCGATGATGCGCCGGTGCGAGGCCGAGACGAGGGCCATGGGGATGTCGTACGCCCGGAGTTCGGCCAGCAGTCGTGCGGCGCCCGGCATCAGCGGCACGCCGTTGCCGATGCGGGCCTCGAAGCGGTTGTTGAGCAGCACGGTCAGTTCGGGGAGGGTGATGTCGGCGCCGGTGGACTCGATGAGGAAGCCGGCGCTGCGGGTCATCGGGCCGCCGACGACCACGTCCCGCCAGGCCTCGTCGAGTCGGTGCCCGAGGCCGGCGAAGACCTCTTTCTCGGCGTCCCACCAGAAGCCCTCGGTGTCGACGAGGGTGCCGTCCATGTCGAGGAACACCGCTTGGAGTGCGGAGTCCTCGGCTGTACGGGTACTGAGTGCGGGGACCGTGCTTGTCATCCGGGCACACCTCCTGAAGGGACGAGAAGGCCGGCCGCCCTCCGAGTGGGGAGGGCGACCGGCCTGCACTGGGCCGACCAGTGTACGTCCGGCCCGGTGAACGCGCGTTCCCGTTTGCGTGGGCCTCTCGCTGCGCCGCGGTGAACGCGCGTTGCTGCGCCTCCCGGGGGACAACCCCCGGGAGGCGCTGCACCGCGCTAGCGCGCGTTGAAGTACTTCGCCTCGGGATGGTGGATGACGATCGCGTCCGTGGACTGCTCGGGGTGGAGCTGGAACTCCTCGGAGAGGTGGACGCCGATCCGCTCGGGCTTGAGCAGCTCGGCGATCTTGGCGCGGTCCTCCAGGTTGGGGCAGGCGCCGTAGCCGAGCGAGAAGCGCGCGCCGCGGTACTTGAGGTCGAACATGTCCTTCACGTCGCTCGGGTCCTCGCCCGCGAAGCCGAGCTCGGAGCGGACCCTGGCGTGCCAGTACTCGGCCATGGCTTCGGCCAACTGGACGGAGAGTCCGTGCAGTTCGAGGTAGTCGCGGTAGGCGTTGGCCTCGAAGAGCTTGGCGGTCTCCTCGCCGATGCGTGAGCCGACGGTGACGACCTGGAGGCCGACGACGTCGACCTCGCCGGACTCCTCGGGGCGGAAGAAGTCCGCAAGGCACAGGCGGCGGCCGCGGCGCTGGCGCGGGAAGGAGAAGCGGGTGCGCTCGGAGCCGTCCTCGCCCAGGAGGATGAGGTCGTCGCCCTTGGAGACGCAGGGGAAGTAGCCGTAGACGACGGCCGCTTCGAGGAGGCCTTCGGTGTGCAGCTTGTCGAGCCAGCCGCGCAGGTGCGGGCGGCCCTCGCTCTCCACCAGCTCCTCGTAGCTGGGGCCGCCCTTGCGGGCTTCCTTGAGGCCCCATTGGCCCTTGAAGAGGGCGCCCTCGTCGAGCCAGGAGGCGTACTCCTTGAGCTGGATGCCCTTGACGACGCGGGTGCCCCAGAAGGGCGGCTCGGGGATCTTGTTGTCGGTGGAGGTGTCGGAGCGGACCGAGCCCTCGGGCTCTTCGACCTCCAGGACCGCGACATTCTCCTTCTTCGGGACGCGGCGCTGCTTGAGTTCGGGGAGTACGGCGCCGGGGACACCGCGCTTGACGCCGATGAGGGCGTCCATCAGGCGCAGGCCCTCGAACGCGTCGCGGGCGTACCGTACTTCGCCCTCGTAGATCTCGTGCAGGTCCTGCTCGACGTACGCGCGGGTGAGGGCTGCTCCGCCGAGGATGACGGGGAAGTCGGCGGCCATCTTGCGCTGGTTGAGCTCCTCCAGGTTCTCCTTCATGATCACCGTGGACTTCACCAGGAGGCCCGACATGCCGATGACGTCGGCGCGGTGTTCCTCGGCGGCTTCCAGGATGGCGGAGACGGGCTGCTTGATACCCAGGTTGACGACGTTGTAGCCGTTGTTGGAGAGGATGATGTCGACGAGGTTCTTGCCGATGTCGTGGACGTCGCCGCGGACGGTGGCCAGCACGATGGTGCCCTTGCCGTCGGCGTCGCTCTTCTCCATGTGCGGTTCCAGGTAGGCCACCGCGGTCTTCATGACCTCGGCGGACTGGAGCACGAACGGCAGCTGCATCTGGCCGGAGCCGAAGAGCTCGCCGACCACCTTCATGCCTTCGAGCAGCGTGTTGTTGACGATGTCGAGGGCGGGGGTGTCCTGGAGTGCCTCTTCGAGGTCCGCCTCCAGGCCGTTCTTCTCGCCGTCGATGATGCGGCGCTGGAGGCGCTCGCCGAGCGGCAGCGCCATGAGTTCCTCGGCGCGGCCCGCCTTCATCGACTTCATGTTGACGCCCTCGAAGAGCTCCATGAGCTTCTGCAGGGGGTCGTAGCCCTCGGCGCGGCGGTCGTGGATCAGGTCGAGGGCGACCTTGACCTGCTCCTCCTCCAGCCGGGCAATCGGCAGGATCTTGGAGGCGTGCACGATCGCGGAGTCGAGTCCGGCCTTGACGCACTCGTCGAGGAAGACGGAGTTGAGGATGACGCGGGCGGCCGGGTTGAGGCCGAAGGAGATGTTGGAGAGGCCCAGGGTGGTCTGGACGTCGGGGTGGCGCTTCTTGAGCTCGCGGATCGCCCCGATGGTGGCGATGCCGTCCTTGCGGGACTCTTCCTGGCCGGTGCAGATGGTGAAGGTGAGGACGTCGATGAGGATGTCGGACTCCTGCACCCCCCAGTTGCCGGTCAGGTCGTTGATGAGGCGCTCGGCGATGGCGACCTTGTGCTCGACGGTGCGGGCCTGGCCCTCCTCGTCGATGGTCAGGGCGATCAGTGCGGCGCCGTGCTCGGTCGCGAGCTCGGTGACCTTCGCGAAGCGGGACTCGGGGCCGTCGCCGTCCTCGTAGTTGACGGAGTTGATGACGGCGCGCCCGCCGAGCATCTCCAGGCCGGCCTGCAGGACGGGGAGTTCGGTGGAGTCCAGGACGATGGGGAGGGTGGAGGCGGTGGCGAAGCGGCCGGCGAGTTCCTTCATGTCGGCGACGCCGTCGCGGCCCACGTAGTCGACGCAGAGGTCGAGCATGTGGGCGCCCTCGCGGATCTGGTCGCGGACCATCTCCACGCAGTCGTCCCAGCGGGCTTCCAGCATGGCCTCGCGGAACTTCTTCGATCCGTTGGCGTTCGTACGCTCACCGATGGCGAGGTAGGAGGTGTCCTGTCGGAAGGGGACGGTCTGGTAGAGGGAGGCGGCGCCCGGCTCGGGGCGCGGTTCGCGGACCGCGGGGGTCAGCCCGCGGGCCCGGTCGACGACCTGCCGCAGGTGCTCGGGCGTCGTACCGCAGCAGCCGCCGATCAGGGACAGGCCGTAGTCGTTGACGAAGGCTTCCTGCGCGTCGGCGAGGCCCTCGGGGCCGAGCGGGAAGTGCGCGCCGTCCTTGGTCAGGACCGGCAGGCCGGCGTTGGGCATGCACATCAGCGGCGTACGGGAGTGGCGGGCGAGGTAGCGCAGGTGCTCGCTCATCTCGGCGGGGCCCGTCGAGCAGTTGAGGCCGATGAGGTCGATGCCGAGGGGTTCCAGGGCGGTGAGTGCCGCGCCGATCTCGGAGCCGAGCAGCATGACGCCGGTCGTCTCGAAGGCGAGCGAGCAGATCAGCGGCACGTCGACGCCGAGGGCTTCCATGGCCCGGCGGGCGCCGATGAGGCTGGACTTGGTCTGCAGGAGGTCCTGGGTGGTCTCCACGATCAGTGCGTCGGCGCCGCCGGCGAGGAGGCCCTCGGCGTTCTTCTGGTAGCCGTCGCGGATCACGTCGTAGCTGATGTGGCCGAGCGAGGGCAGCTTGGTGCCGGGGCCGATCGAGCCGAGGACCCAGCGGGTGCGGCCGTCCTGGGCGGCGAACTCGTCGGCGACCTCGCGGGCGATCCGGGCGCCGGACTCGGAGAGCTCGTGGATGCGGTCGGCGATGTCGTACTCGTTGGCCGCGGACTGGTTGGCACCGAAGGTGTTGGTCTCCACGCAGTCCACACCGACCGCGAAGTACTCCTTGTGCACGTTGCGCACGATGTCCGGGCGCGTCAGGTTCAGGATCTCGTTGCAGCCTTCGAGGTCCTGGAAGTCTTCGAGGGTGGGGTCCTGTGCCTGGAGCATCGTGCCCATCGCGCCGTCGGCCACCACTACGCGGGTGGTGAGTGCCTCGCGGAGGGCTTCGACTCGGGTGCGGGCGTCGGGCGTGGAGTGCGGCAACGAGGCCATGGATGTGCTCCCAGGGTTGCGACGGCTGTCGGCTTTGCACCCGCCCAGGCGGCGGGCGCACCCGGTCAGGGTAGCGGGGCCGATCCCGGGAGTGTGCAGCTGTCCCGGTCGGCGGACAGTGGTGCCGCGCTGGAGCCGGGGCCCGGAGTGGGGCCGTGTCGGTGACAGGGGTCGGCAACGGCCGATACTGTTCAGCATTGCCGAACATCGGCTCTTTTGGACCGTTGAAATGTTGAACTGTGGGACTTCTCGAATCCCCGTGGAGATCCCCGTGGAGAGGTGATCGGGCGATGGCTCGCAATATCCAGTCGCTGGAGCGGGCGGCCGCGATGCTGCGGCTGCTCGCGGGCGGCGAGCGGCGGCTGGGCCTGACGGAGGTGGCGGCCGCGCTGGGACTGGCCAAGGGTACTGCGCACGGCATTCTGCGCACCCTTCAGCACGAGGGCTTCGTCGAGCAGGACCCGGCGTCGGGCCGCTACCAGCTGGGCGCGGAGCTGCTGCGTCTGGGCAACAGCTTCCTGGACGTGCACGAGCTGCGGGCCCGCGCCCTGGTGTGGACGGACGACCTGGCGCGTTCCAGCGGCGAGAGCGTCTATCTGGGGGTGCTGCACCAGCAGGGCGTGCTGATCGTGCACCACGTCTTCCGGCCGGACGACAGCCGTCAGGTGCTGGAGGTGGGGGCGATGCAGCCGCTGCACAGCACGGCGCTGGGCAAGGTGCTCGCCGCGTTCGACCCGGTGGCGCACACCGAGGCGGTGGAGGCCGGCCGGGAGCCGTTCACCTCGCACACCCTGACCTCGGCGGCGGAGTTCGAGGAGGTGCTCGATCTCACGCGGGCGCGCGGCTGGGCCGCCGACGTGGAGGAGACCTGGGAGGGCGTGGCGTCGATCGCGGCCCCCATCCATGACCGGCGGCGGATGCCGGTGGGTGCGGTGGGCGTCACGGGTGCGGTCGAACGGGTGCGCCCCGGTGGGGAGTTGAAGCCCGAGCTGGTGGCCGCGGTACGGGACTGTGCGCGCGCGGTGTCGCGGGATCTGGGTGCCGGACGGTTCTGAGCGGCGGTCGGGCCGCGCGCCGGCTCTGTGGGACGGACCTCACAGAACCCTTGACGTGCTGGTAACCGGGGTGAAAACTGCCGTTCATCGGTCGGCATTGTCGAACACCTAACGACATAAGAGTTAAGGTGGGGCACAAGCCAGGAACCGACTGGGCCCTCATCGAGGGTCTGAACCTGGACGAAGGACAAAGGAGTCGCGGGTGTCCAGCCTCGACATCTTCACCGGCGAGATCATCGGTACCGCCGTGCTCATCCTGCTGGGCGGTGGCGTCTGCGCCGCGGTCACGCTCAAGCGCTCGAAGGCGTTCAACGCCGGCTGGCTCGCCATCACCTTCGGGTGGGGCTTCGCCGTACTGACCGCCGCGTACATCTCCGGCGGGCTCTCCGGCGCCCACCTGAACCCGGCGGTCACCGTCGGCCTCGCGGTCAAGGGCGCCACGTCCTGGAGCGACGTGCCGGTCTACTTCGCCGGCCAGATCCTCGGCGCGATGATCGGTGCGCTGCTGGTCTGGGCGACGTACGCGGGCCAGTTCCGCGCCCACCTCACGGACCCGGAGATCCTCGCGGCGCAGCCCGCCGAGGACGGCATGGTCGACCAGAAGGCCGCCCCGAAGGCGGGCCCGGTCCTGGGCATCTTCTCCACCGGCCCCGAGATCCGCAACACCGTGCAGAACGTGGCCACCGAGGTCATCGCGACCACCGTGCTGGTCCTGGCCATCCTGACCCAGTCGACCATCGGCGGCGTCCTGCCCGCCGACCCGAAGGGTCCCGGCGTCATGGGCGCGATGATCACGGCGTTCGTCGTCGTCGGCATCGGCCTGTCCCTCGGTGGTCCGACCGGTTACGCCATCAACCCGGTCCGTGACCTCGGCCCCCGCATCGTGCATGCTCTGCTCCCGCTGCCCAACAAGGGCGGCTCCGACTGGGGCTACGCCTGGATCCCGGTCGTCGCACCGCTGATCGGCGGCGCGCTGGCCGGCGGCATCTACCAGCTCGCCTTCGCCTGAGCCCCGCCCGCACGCGACAGAGCCGTACGACACAAGACTTCGAGGAGCACACCGTGACCGACGCACACACCACTGGACCGTTCATCGCGGCCATCGACCAGGGCACCACCTCCAGCCGCTGCATCGTCTTCGACAAGGACGGCCGGATCGTCTCGGTCGACCAGAAGGAGCACGAGCAGATCTTCCCGAAGCCGGGCTGGGTCGAGCACGACGCGACCGAGATCTGGGAGAACGTCCAGGAGGTCGTCGCCGGGGCGATCGTGAAGGCGGGCATCTCCGCCGCCGACGTCAAGGCGATCGGCATCACCAACCAGCGCGAGACCACGATGATGTGGGACAAGGCGACCGGTGAGCCCGTCCACAACGCCATCGTCTGGCAGGACACCCGCACCGACGCCCTGTGCAAGGAGCTCGGCCGCAACGTCGGCCAGGACCGCTTCCGCCGCGAGACCGGCCTTCCGCTGGCCAGCTACTTCTCCGGACCCAAGATCCGCTGGCTGCTCGACAACGTCGAGGGCCTGCGGGAGCGCGCCGAGCGCGGCGAGATCCTCTTCGGCACCATGGACTCCTGGGTCATCTGGAACCTCACCGGCGGTGTCAACGGCGGCGTGCACGTCACCGACGTCACCAACGCCTCGCGCACCCTGCTGATGAACCTGCACAAGATGTCCTGGGACGACAAGATCCTTGCGTCCATGGACATCCCGGCCGCTGTCCTCCCGGAGATCAAGTCCTCCGCCGAGGTGTACGGAACCGCCGCTTCCGGCGTCCTGGCGGGTGTGCCGGTCGCGTCCGCGCTCGGTGACCAGCAGGCGGCGCTGTTCGGCCAGACCTGCTTCTCCGAGGGCGAGGCCAAGTCCACGTACGGCACCGGCACGTTCATGCTGATGAACACCGGCGAGGAGCCCGTCAACTCCTACAACGGCCTGCTGACGACCGTCGGCTACCAGATCGGCGACCAGAAGCCGGTCTACGCCCTCGAAGGCTCCATCGCGGTCACCGGTTCGCTGGTGCAGTGGATGCGCGACCAGATGGGCATGATCAAGACCGCGGCCGAGATCGAGACGCTGGCCTCCAGCGTCGAGGACAACGGCGGCGCGTACTTCGTGCCCGCGTTCTCCGGTCTGTTCGCCCCGTACTGGCGCTCCGACGCCCGCGGTGTGATCGCCGGTCTCACCCGGTACGTCACCAAGGCGCACATCGCGCGCGCCGTTCTCGAGGCGACGGCCTGGCAGACCCGTGAGATCACCGACGCCATGACCAAGGACTCGGGCGTCGAGCTGACCGCCCTGAAGGTCGACGGCGGCATGACCTCCAACAACCTGCTGATGCAGACCCTGTCGGACTTCCTGGACGCGCCCGTCGTCCGTCCGATGGTCGCCGAGACCACGTGTCTGGGCGCTGCGTACGCGGCCGGCCTCGCGGTCGGCTTCTGGTCCGGCACCGACGAGCTGCGCGCCAACTGGCGCCGGGCCGCCGAGTGGACCCCCCGCATGGACGACGCCCAGCGGGACCGCGAGTACAAGAACTGGCTCAAGGCCGTCGAGCGCTCCATGGGCTGGCTCGACGACGAAGAAGTCTGACGCCCAGGTCGTACAGCAGATCCGCGGCGGATCGACAGGGATCCGCCGCGATCCGCAGAAGTAGATCTGAAACAGAGATCTGAAGAGGAGCAAGCGACATGACCACCCTGCAGAGCGTCCCGGCCCCCGGGATGCGACCGGCCGACGGTTCCACAGCGAGCCGCGCCGAGACCCGGGAGCGGCTTTCCAAGGCGACGTACGACCTCCTGGTGATCGGCGGTGGCATCCTGGGCATCTCCACCGCCTGGCACGCCGCACAGTCCGGGCTGCGGGTGGCGCTGGTGGACGCCGGCGACTTCGCCGGCGCCACCTCCTCCGCCTCCTCCAAGCTGCTGCACGGCGGTCTGCGCTACCTGCAGACCGGTGCGGTCAAGCTGGTGGCGGAGAACCACTTCGAGCGGCGTGCGGTCTCCCGCGACGTGGCCCCGCACCTGGCCAACCCGCTGACCTTCTACCTCCCCGTCTACAAGGGCGGCCCGCACGGCGCGGCCAAGCTCGGTGCGGGCGTCTTCGCCTACTCGGCGCTGTCCGCCTTCGGCGACGGCGTCGGTCACGTGATCTCGCCCTCGAAGGCGGCCCGTGACGTCCCGGAGCTGCGTACGGACAACCTGAAGGCCGTCGCGGTCTACGGCGACGACCAGATGAACGACTCGCGGATGGCCCTGATGACGGTCCGCGCGGCCGCCGAGGCCGGGGCGACCGTCCTCAACCACGCCGAGGTGACCGGGCTGCGCTTCACGCACGGCCGGGTGACGGGCGCGGAGCTCAAGGACCGCATGGACGGCGCGGAGTTCGGTGTCGACGCCCGCCTCGTGCTGAACGCGACCGGCCCGTGGGTGGACCACCTGCGCAAGCTGGAGGACCCCAACTCGGCGCCTTCCATCCGCCTCTCCAAGGGTGCGCACCTCGTCCTCAAGAGGACGTCGCCGTGGAACGCCGCACTGGCGACGCCGATCGACAAGTACCGGATCACCTTCGCGCTGCCGTGGGAGGACCAGCTCCTGCTCGGCACCACCGACGAGGAGTACGAGGGCGACCCGGCGGACGTCAGCGTGAACGAGAAGGACATCACGCAGATCCTCGACGAGGCCGCGTTCTCGATCCGCGACCAGCAGCTCTCGCGGGACCTGATCACGTACTCCTTCGCCGGTCTGCGGGTGCTGCCGGGCGGTCCTGGCGACACCTCGAAGGCCAAGCGCGAGACGGTCGTGACCGAGGGCCGCGGCGGCATGCTGTCGGTGGCCGGCGGCAAGTGGACGACCTTCCGCCACATCGGCCGCACCGTCATGAACAAGCTCGCCGCCCTCCCCGGCCACCCGCTGGGCGAGGACATGGAGCCGATCTCGCACCTGCCCAAGAAGCTTCCGCTGCCGGGCATCTCGAACCCGAACGCGGTCGCGCACCGGCTGCTGGTCGACGGCGGCACCCCCGGCCCCCGGATGTCCCCGGAGACCGCCCGCCACCTGGCCACCCACTACGGCTCGCTGTCCTTCGACATCGCGCGCCTGGCCAGTGAGAACCCGGCGCTCGCCGAGCGCATCCACCCGGACGCCCCGGAGATCTGGGCGCAGGTCGTCTACGCACGCGACCACGAGTGGGCGGAGACCGCGGACGACGTGCTGCGCCGCCGCACCACCCTGACGATCCGGGGCCTGGCCACGGACGACGTACGGGCGAAGGTCGAGCGGGTGTTGAGCCGAGAGGCGTAAACGGTACGGGCCTCTCGCGGGGCCCCTGATCGGCGGCGGGCGGGCTCCTCCCAGGGGCCCGCCCGCCGCCGTTTCCCGGCCCGCCCGCCGCCGTTTCGGTGTCTTCTCCCTTCGTGCAACCATTGGTCGGATGTCTGGCGGTGGGCCGGGCGGGGAGCGGGAGGAAGCCCATGGCCGTCACCGACGAGGCCATCGAACGCATCAAAACCATGATCGTCTCGGGTGCGCTGCGCCCCGGCGACCGGCTGCCCAAGGAGAGCGAGCTCGCCGCCGAGCTCGGGCTCTCGCGCAACTCCCTGCGCGAGGCGGTGCGGGCGCTGTCGCTGATCCGGATCCTCGACGTGCGCCAGGGCGACGGCACGTACGTCACCAGTCTCGATCCGCAGCTCCTCCTGGAGGCGATGAGCTTCGTGGTGGACTTCCACCGCGACGACACCGTGCTGGAGTTCCTGGCCGTACGGAGGATCCTGGAGCCCGCCGCGACGGCGATGGCCTGCCTGCACATCGAGGAGGCCGAGCTGGACGCGCTGGAGGAGCAGCTGGCGGCGCTGGGGACCGCGCCCTCGGTGGAGGAACTGGTCGCGGCCGACCTGGAGTTCCACCGGTCGATCGTGCGGGGTTCGGGGAACTCGGTGCTGTGCTCGCTGCTCGACGGGCTGTCCGGGCCGACCACCAGGGCCCGGATCTGGCGCGGGCTCACCCAGGAGGACGCGATCACCCGCACGCTGCACGAGCACCGGGCGATCCTGGGTGCGCTGCGCGCCAGGGACGCGGAGGCGGCGAAGTCGTGGGCGACGGTGCACATCGCGAGCGTGGAGCAGTGGCTGCGTTCCACGCTGTAGCAATGGGTCACGCTGTAGCAATGGGTCACGCTGTAGCAATGGGTCACGCGGGGGCGGTGGTCCGCGCGGTGCGGACGGGACTCGGACAACAAGGGAGATCCGACGTCTCCGATCTGGCCGATTTCGATTGATTCCGTGCCCGGAGGGCACTCTTCCCGCATGCGTAAGGTGGGGGAACTGGACGGGGGAAACGTCGTATGAAGACGGATGAAGGAGGCGCTGGGTGATCGAGCTCGACGGAGTTCCCGAGCTGGTCGACCCGGTCATGGTGGCCGCGTTCGAAGGCTGGAACGACGCTGGTGACGCCGCCTCTGCCGCGGTCGCACACCTGGACCGGGAGTGGAAGGGCGAGGTGTTCGCGGCGCTCGACGCCGAGGACTACTACGACTTTCAGGTCAACCGTCCCACCGTCTTTCTGGAGAACGGCGTACGGAAGGTCACCTGGCCGACGACCCGGCTCTCGGTGGTCCGCACCGGGGGCGAGAAGCCGCGCGACCTGGTGCTGGTGCGCGGAATCGAGCCCTCTATGAGGTGGCGCTCGTTCTGCAACGAGATCCTGGGCTTCGCGCACGAACTGGGTGTGGAGATGGTGGTGGTCCTGGGCGCACTGCTCGGCGACACCCCGCACACCCGGCCGGTTCCGGTCAGCGGGGTCACCTCCGACCCGGACCTGGCACGGACGATGGACCTTGAGGAGACGCGGTACGAGGGCCCCACGGGCATCGTCGGCATCCTCCAGGAGGCGTGCACGCACGCGGGGGTTCCCGCGGTGAGTCTGTGGGCCGCGGTGCCGCACTACGTGTCGCAGCCGCCGAACCCGAAGGCGACGCTGGCCCTGCTGAACCGCCTCGAAGACCTCATCGGGCTGCGCATCCCGCTCGGTGAGCTGCCCGAGGACGCGCGGGCCTGGCAGGTCGGCGTGGACCAACTGGCGGCGGAGGACAGCGAGGTCGCGGAGTACGTGCAGTCGCTGGAGGAGGCGCGGGACACCGCCGACCTTCCGGAGGCTTCGGGCGAGGCCATCGCCCGCGAGTTCGAGCGGTATCTGCGGCGCCGCGATCCGGGTGCCGGTCCCGGCGGCGCGGGCGCGGGGCCCGGCGGACCCAGCCACGCGACGGACGGCGGCGACGCCTCCGGCGGCGGTACGTACCTGCGCGACACCGCCAGCGGCCGGACCCGGCCCCCGAAGAAGCCCCGTGCGGGTACGGACGAGGAGTCCGACGACAAGGACGACGGAGGCGGCGACGACGGCGCGCCCCCGGGCGGGTCCGGGGGCGGCGGGGAGTGACCGATGAGGGGCGGTGCCTGTACTACGGGCACCGCCCCTCCGGCCGTTCGGGACGGATCGCGGAGAATTGACCGGGTTTCCCCATTCCGCTTTTGTTCAAACGCAGTTGGCGTGATTCGTGTGGACGGATCGGCGCGACGGTAGCAGGGTGGGCCACCGAGGATCCGTAGAGACCGATGGCAACGCAGCGCACGGCACCCGAGGGGAGCGGTGGAAGCGATGACCGATCAGGTACACCCCGGAGAGGGCCCCGGAACGCCGGGTCCCGGCCCCGGCGGAGCGGGATTCACCTACCAGGACGCCGAACCGGAACTGATCGTCGTCGCGCTCGGCGAGGCCCGGCTGCGCGCCGGGGCCGAGGGCGTCCGATCCGCTGCGGGCTCGGACGTATCGGCCCTGAACATGTTCCTGAGCGACGAACAGCTCGTACTGGAGCCGCTGTTCGGCCACGAGGAGCGGCACACGAACGCGGCACGCGAGGACGAGGAGCTGTCGCTCTTCTACCGCGTACGGGGCGGGGACGACCGGGCGCGCGAGCTGACCGCGCGGCTGGCGGCGCTGCCCGGCATCGAGACGGCGTACGTGAAGCCGGGCGCGGTACCGGCTTCGTACCCGGAGCAGTCGTACCCGCAGCAGTCGTACCCGGGGCAGTCGCACCCGCAGCAGTCGTACCCCCAGCAGTCGATTCCGCGGCAGTCGATTCCGGAGGAGGCCAAGCGCCTCAAAGAGGGTGCGCCGGCGACTCCCGACTTCACCGGTCGGCAGGGCTATCTGCGGCCCGCCCCCGAGGGCATCGACGCCCAGTGGGCGTGGGCCAGGCCCGGCGGCTCGGGTGAGGGCGTCTCGGTCATCGACATCGAGGGCGCCTGGCAGCTGGGGCACGAGGACCTCGCGGACCGGCTCGCCGGTGTCGTCATCGGCACCCCCGTGCAGGACCTTTCCTGGCGCAACCACGGCACGGCCGTCCTCGGCGTGATCGGCGGCGACCGCAACGAGCGCGGCATCACCGGCATCGCCCCGCAGGCCCACACCGCCGCGGCGTCCTTCCGGGGGCTCGGCACGGCGGCGACGATCCAGGCGGCGGCGGCCCGCCTCTCCCCCGGCGACCTCGTGCTGATCGAACTGCACCGGCCGGGCCCGCGGTTCGACTTCGCCGAGCGCGACGACCAGCGCGGCTACATCGCGCTGGAGTGGTGGCCGGACGACCTGGCGGCGATCCGCTGGGCGACCTCGCGGGGCATCGTCGTCGTGGAGCCGGCCGGCAACGGTGCGGAGAGCCTGGACGACGCCCTGTACGAGCGCAGGCCGGACGAGTTCCCCGAGCAGTGGCGCAACCCCTTCAACCCGTCGCACGGGTCCTCGGGAGCCGTCCTGGTGGGTGCGGGCGCTCCCCCGCCCGGGACGCACGGCCGCGATCACGGTCCGGACCGCTCGCGGCTCGCGTTCTCGAACTACGGGGCGCGCGTCGACGCCCAGGGCTGGGGCCGGGAGACCACCACCACGGGCGGCTCCTGGGACCGTCCCGGCGACCTCCAGGGCGGCGCCGAGGAGATCGCCTGGTACACCGACACCTTCTCCGGTACGTCATCGGCGTCGCCGGTGGTGGTCGGTGCGCTGGCCTCGCTGCAGGGCATCCTCAAAGCGGCGAACCTGGGGCCGATGAGCCCGCAGCGGGCCCGCGAGGTGCTGCGTACGACGGGCTCCCCGCAGCAGGACGCGCCCGGCCGGCCGTCCTCGCAGCGGATCGGCAACCGGCCCGACATCAAGTCCGCGCTCACCCGGCTGCTGCCGTCCGCGGTGGGCACCGGACAGGCCGAACGGTACTGGGACGAACTGCTCCCGTACCCCCGTGAACTCCCGCCGCGGCTGCGGCTGTTCGTGGCGGGCGCTTGGCGCAACCTGAACGAGCCGGCCCCCGACATCCGCCAGGCGGTGCACGCCGCCTTCGCGGGGGGCCGGCCGGACGTACGCGTGTGGTTCTCGGACGAGGAGATCGTCGGTCTCGTCGTCACCGGCTGAAACGAACGCCCACGGAACGACGCAACGACGGAAGGTGGCACAGCATGAGCACCACCCCGCAGATGCAGGGCCAGAGTTACGGACAGGGCTACGGCCAGCAGCAGTTCGACCAGGGCCAGCAGGGCCAGCAGGGCCAGCAGGGTTCTGACAGCACCGCCCCGCCGCCGCCCCAGCAGCAGTTCGGGCAGCAGCAGGGCCAGGGTCAGGGCCAGCAGCAGCTTCCGCAGCACATGCAGCAGCAGCTCCAGCACCTGGGCCAGCAGCAGCCGTACCAGCAGCTGCTGCAGCAGCTCGGCCAGAGCCAGCAGGGGCAGCAGGGCCAGCAGCAGTTCGGGCAGCAGGGCCTGGAGCAGCAGGTCATCAAGAGCAACACCGCCACGCAGTACTGGGACGTGGTGCAGCCCCTGCCGGGCCAGCCGCCGATCCTGTTCCTGCTCGTCGACAACGCCTGGCGCCAGCTGGTCAACCCGAGCCAGATCGTGCACGACGAGGTCCAGCGCGCGTTCGCGTTCGGGCACCGGGTCATCGGCTTCTACGACGATCAGAGCCCGGCGCTCCTGAAGGCGATCGTCGTCACGAAGTAGATCTCGTCGACGAACAGACCGGCGGCGCCGGGCGGTGGATCCCCGAGCCCGCTGAGGAGACGCCGGCCGACGACGCCGACCTGCTCACCCGTGA
>NZ_JBEZKB010000056.1:0-18651 GCF_040651475.1 Streptomyces sp. NPDC048442 | reverse complement strand
ACGCGGCGGAAGACGCACCGCGCTCCGCGCGGTGATCCGGCGGCTTCGCCGCACGAATCCGGGCCACTCCGTGGCCCTGGCCGTCGACTTCGTCGTCGGCGGGCTCGGATCGCTCCGCGATCCGGCCGACGGCCCCTGCTCCGCAGTGGCCTTGAGCTGGATACGGGACCGGGTTTGTTCGGTGTGCCGGCTGACGGTAAGTCAGGGGTTGAGTTCTGCAAAGTGTCCGGCCTGTGCGTGCCTGGGAGTGGGGAGTTGGGGTGGGCTGTCACCCTGCTGCGGAGGTTTTGAAGTCTCGCCGCAGTAAGGGCGAGCCCCTCGTGACGGCTTCTTCCACGTATATGCGTCAAATTTCTAAGGCGGGTAGGCTCTGGGATAAGTAGCCACTTCCGGGGTGAGTGTCTGCGAAAAAATCCGGTTAGTAGCTTGTAAAGTATCCAGATAAAGCAACCCTTGATATTCGGGGCACCGCCATAACCAAATTGCGCGCAGCCGGAACAGCATCTGGTAATTCCGTGGATGCAGATTTTGAGAGAGGCTGGTCGTGTCGGGGGTATCGCTGTTCCTGTATCAGAAAGGAGGTGGGGGGCGCCGTGTTGTGGGTGCCCCAGGTACCTGCCGACGGGTCGCTGCCGCCGGAGGGGTTGCGGACGCAGGTGAGTGCGGCCACCCCGACCGGCAAGACCCCTATCGCCACTGTCATCGCCCAACAGCTATGCGCACGCGGGGAGTTGGTGCTGTCCCCTCGCTTGACCTGCTGATTCAGAACCGCGAAGGCATGACAGTCTGCGGACCGTACGGCGGCGATGGCCGCGGCGTGTTCGCTCCGGGCCGCACCGCCCGAGGACGTGCCCAGTACCACCGGCTCCCCCGAGTTGCCGGGGCAGGAGTGTGAGGCCCGGTCATCGTGGACGAGACGCACCGTACGAACGGGGACGGCGTGAACGGAACGGCATGAACCGTGGGCTGCCATACACAACCACGGCACATGCCAGCCGTGCGCCGACCGTACACAACCACACCACCCCGGGCGAGGGAAACCACCTTGAATACGCAGCGGGCGGAAAGAACAACTGGACGGCGGGCCATGACCCCAGATGTTGGACACACGAGACACTGGATCCTGAGGATCTGAGAACGGACATCTCGTGGTCATGAAGAACTACCCGCCGGACTTCAAGGCGGACGCGGTCGCGCATTACAAGTCGCGGCCGGAACGACGATCAGGTCGGTCGCCGCCAATCTGGGGATCAACCCGGAGACCCTGCGGAACTGGGTGAGGGCAGCCGGGACCGGGCCACCTGCCGGTCGTGGTCCGCGCTGCCGTCACCGGTGAGGACCTTGACCGCCACCAGTCGGTCGACCTTCGGGTCGTGTGCCCGCCAGACCTGTCCGAACCCGCCCGCGCCGACTGGTTCGATCAGCCGGTAGCGGCCGTCCAGCACGGTCCCTGCCTGCACGACTCCCCCTTCGGTGCGCGACGCGACGCACGGTGTACCAGACGTGTACCCGTAACGCTACGCCGGGATAACCACCAGTAACAGGGGGATCTGATCTATCAGTTGACTCAGGCCGTGGTCCGCAGTGCAGCCGACTCCGGGACGATGTTCGTCGTCCCGGACTCCCTGGCCGCGCGCTCCTGCCGTGCCTGGCGCAGCGCGACCGCACGGGACACCTCAGCTTGGCGGCGGCGCTCAGAACGGGTGGCATCGAACGGGGTCGGCGCGTCGTCCGGAACCGGGTCGGCGCGTCGTCCGGAACGGCGACGTCGGGCTCGGGGAACGCGCGGCGGGACAGCTCCCGCATCGCGGCAGTCTGCCGTTGCACCGCCTCTGCGATGGCCGAGTCCACCCTGGACGGCCGGGCGACCTGGCGGTGCGCCTCGATTGCGCGGCGGTAGCCGTCAGGCGGGGCTGGCCGCTGCATGGGCACTACGGGCGGGGCGGCCCGCGGGACAGGGTCAGCGGCTGCCGTGGCGGGGCCGGCCTTCACGGGCGCGGGCACCAGGACGTGAACGGTGCGGACGTTCGCACCGGACGCCTTCTCGTTGGCCGCCGTGACCAGCTTCGGTGCTTTCAAGCGCAGCTGCGTGCCGTATGCCGGAGCGTCGGGGGCGACGTCCAGGCCGCCGGTGTCCGCGTCGAACTTCACGGCCTGAACGTGCCCGGCGAGCTCGGGCGCGGCCGCGGCGAGGATGTCGTCGAACTGGGCTCGGACGCTGCCGCCGGCGGCCGGGGCGACCCTGCCGCACTCGGTCATCATCATGCCGATCGCCGCACCGAGCCCGAGCGGCTCACGGCCGTCACGCCGTACGACGGTGCGCCGCTTCGCCTTCTTCGTCTGGGCGCCGCCGTTCCTCTTCGCCGCTTCACGGGCCGCGGCCAGGCCTTGGCGCGCGAGGTCGACCCCGCTCGGCTCGGTACTCACGCGATCACCGCCCCGGCCGTACCGCCGTCCAGCGGGCGCGCGGCGAGCTCCGGCAGCCGGTCCGCCTACGGCGCGGCCGCAGCCGTCTCGGTGCGGGCGGCGGCCTGCTCGCGCAGCTGCTCCAGCCCCCGTCGCCAGCAGGTACCCGGCCACGCGCTCCCGGGCCGTGTCGGCGGCCTTCTCCGCAGCCGCGACAGGCGTCCGCGCCGATCGGGTGGTACTGGAACCAGGGACGGCCCTGCTTGGCCCTGTACTCCTGCCGGGCCTCGGCTTCGGCCTCCTTCGTCCGGCCCAGCATCGCCAGCGCGCTGTCCTGGAACTCCTGGACGGCCTGCTGCGCGTTCTGGTACGCGGGTGAACGCGTACGCGTCCCTCGCTGCCTCCGGGTTGGCCTCCAGGACAGCCGACCTCGCCGGGCTCGGCATCCCACGCGCGAGGGGGCCGAGGGTCAGGCGGTGAGCACGCCGCGGTTGTAGCGGCAGGTCCACGCTACGGCGCCCATGACGACCGCGGTGATGGCGGACGTCATCGCCACGGAGCCCGTACCGGCGAAGAGGCCGCCGAACCCGGCCACACCCAGGGCTGCGCCCACCGCGAGGCTGGTCTCCTGCAGGGCTCCGGCGCGCGCGACATCCTTGGGCGCGACGCTTCCCAGCAGGTATACGTCGCCCGCCGCGAACGCAATTCCCACGCCCAGACCGATCAGGAAGCCGGCCAGCCACAGGTTGGCAAGGGCGGCCAGCGCAAGGCCAAGTGCGCACAGGGCCATGCTGATCTGAAAGACCTGCACTGGAGTGAAGCGCGCGCGCAATTTGCCGAGCGCGAACCCGCCGAGCGAGACCCACAGAGCCAGCATCGAGACCGGCAGGAGGGCTGTGAGCGAATCGGCCTTCGCGCTGAAGAGGAAGACGGATCCGGTGTAGCAGCCCGAGGCGAAGGTGAACGCGAACGCACAGACGCCCACACGGGAGAAGCTGAGCATGCGGACATCGACGAGCGGATCTTGCGAGCGGCCTTGCCGCATGCAGAAGACGGTCAGGATGACGCATCCGGCAGCGGTCGCCAGCAGGCGCAGCGTCATCCCGCCGTGGCTCTGCAGTCCGCCCACGAACAGGCCGAAGCCGAGGAGGGCCAGGATCGAGGAGGTGACATCGAATTTCGTCGATGCCGCATGTCCCAGACTCATGCCGCGCAGCAGCAGCCACACCAGCGAACCGCACAGGAGGGCCAGTACGGCTGGCAGCCAGAACAGCAGGGTGTAGACGCCGGCATCGACAAACGCCCGGCCGACGAGGGGTCCAGATCCGGCGCCGATGCTGAACGAAAGGATCCACAGGGTGTAGCCCAGGGCGCGCTCCGAGGTGTGTGGCAGGCTGCCGACGGCCGAGGCGACGCTGGAGATGATCAGGGCATATCCGAAGCCCTGCACGAATCGCGCCACTGTCCATGCCGCAGGGGAATCCAGCAGTGCGGGGCTGGCGCCTGCGATGGCGAACACGAGAAGTCCGATCGCCAATGTTGCGCCGGGGCCGATGCGTGCGCCCAGTCGGGAGCCGAGGACGACACTCGCGGCGAGCGCGATCGAATATCCGTCGATGAACCACAGGCGCCAAGAATCGGTTAGTACGTGCAGGTCATAGGCGTTGGCGTTGAACAGCGTCGAGTCCACGCCACCGAGGAACACCGGGATGAAGAGCAGCGGGAAGAGGATCTTCTTGGGGACGGTGGGCCGTGTAGGGGCGAGGGCAGTCATGAGATCTCCGAGTCGACCTGGAACCATGTAAGGCGGTTCTAGCACGCCCGCAGGTTGTGCCGCAACCGGGTAAGGTGGTTCCTCCTCCACTATGCGCGGTGTGTTGCATGCCCAGAGTGAACCGCCTATGGTGGTTCTATGATTGCCGCATATTTCCCTGAGTTCCGGCCCGGCAAGGTGCTGGCGACCAGCTTCACGGCGACTCTGACGGAGCGTTGCGGCGAGAGGCTGGAGCGCATTCCCGTGCCGTCCCGGCTGATGGACTGGCTGGCGGGCAACGGACTCATGGTGGACTCCTGCACCGAGTCCCAGCTGGACCACGCTCGAGAACTGCGGGAATCCATTCACGCGGCCGCCACCGCCGTCGCGAGCCAGGAGCCGCTTCTTCCCGCGGCCGTCCGCGTCATCAATGCCTGCAGTACGCACGGCGTGGCCTCGCCGATCCTCACCTCCGCGGGCGGCCACGACTGGCAGCTGGGATCCGCCACTGTGGAGGACGCGCTCAGCGTGATTGCCGCCGACGCGGTCAGTATCGTCTCGGGAGAGCGAGAAGGTCGGATGGCCCTGTGCGCCTCACCGACGTGCCGAGCCGCATTCTTCGACACCAGCCGATCCCGCACTCGCAGATGGTGCGACATGAACACCTGCGGAAACCGAGAGAAGAAGGCACGCTTTCTCGCCAACAAGCGCCCACGCTCGAGTCCTGTCGGCTGACCACCAGCCCTGACGAACACACACCCCGCCCACCTCGCCCGCCGCATCCGGCCGACGCACGCTGAGGGAAGAACAGGGGAACAAAACGGGAACGTCGTGCTGCAAGATGACATTCATGAGCGCGGCCGTACTGAGAAGTTCGCAGTCCAAACTGCTCCTGGTGATGCCGAGCCACCAACTCGTGCGGAAAGGGACCGAGTTAGGCTTCCGCATCTGGTCACTATGGGACCCGTCGCAGCTTGAGGCCGATCTCGCGCCACGCGTGGAGGAGGCCTCTGAAGAGCTCCTGCTCACCGATTTCTCCGATGGGACCCGACTGCGCGAGGCCATCTCGCGGACTGTGCGCCGTCATGGCATCGACGCCGTGCTGCACGGTGGACACGGCAACCCCGGCGCGTCAGTGGTCCGGGAGTCATGGCAGTTAGGTCTGTCCTTGAATCCGCCGGCGGTGTACCGGCACCTTCAGTCCCTCGAGGGTGACAGACGGGAACCCGCATCGACTCCCCGAGTGAGCGTCGAGACACTGACCGTGAATGGGAGCCACCATGTCCTCGGAATGACGGCTCAACGCACCACGGGCGCCCCGCATTTCCACGTGACGGGCTACCTCCATCCGGCGCCGTTGACCGACTACGAGTGCAGGACCATCGAGGCGATAGTCGAGGAACGCCTCACGGCGAGCGGGTACCGCTCTGGCCCGGCCCACACACAGGTGGCGTTGCTGCCCCCCGGGCCGCGCATCATGTCCTGCCGCGCGCACCTGGGTGCCGACCGCATCCCCCTGCTTCTCGAGATCGCCCGCGGGTTCGACCTGGAGTCAGCGCTTTTCACGGGGCTGATGGGCTGGCGCCCGGTCGTGGCGGAGGCGTATCAGTACGCAGAGATCGGCTTTTTTCTGCTGCCGGAAGGACGGTTGGAGACCGCCACCGGCATGGAAGAGATCGCCGTGACGCCATGGGTACGCGGCGCCCGATTCTCATACACCGTCGGCGACCTGGTCGCTCACATCAGCGATCCACGAGCCCGGCGGGCCTATGTGGTCGTCGAGGGGGACACACCGGAGGTCACTCGCGAGCGGATCGTCAGGGCTCGGAGTGATCTGGTCGCCAGCATCAGGTAGGTCAGGCGAGGAAGAGCACCACCCAGCCGTGTTCCCTGGCCGGTCAGGAAGGCGCGCGAACAGGTTGTGCCCTGAAGGTCACTGTCCCAGGCTCCGCGAGAGTGATCTAATTTCTCAGCAGTTGCGCTTGTCGTATCACCGCCGACGAGGGAAGGCAGGGTGCGAGCCTTGACTGCAGATGACGCTCAGGCTGACGAGAGCACTCCACCCGAGTTCGCCGTACTGGGGTCCCTGGAAGTCCGCTCCGACGGCGAACTCCTGACCCTCAACGGTGCATTGCAGCAACGCATCCTCGTGACACTGCTCCTGGAGGCCGGGCGCGTTGTGCCCGTCTCTCGCCTGGTAGAAGCCGCATGGCAGGAAACACTACCGGACAGCGCCGAGCACCAGGTGCGCAAGACGGTGGCTAAGCTGCGCGGCCGCATTCCGCAGGGCCGCCGCGTCATCGTCACCGACGGGGCAGGGTACCGAGCAGTCCTCGGCAGTGAGCAACTCGACCTGCTGCGCTTCCGGAAGCTGTTGAGTCAGGCCAGGCAAGCGCGAGAGGAAGGGGAGAAGGAGCGGGCGGCTAGGCGGTTCCGAGAGGCGCTGGTGCTGTGGCGAGGGCCAGTGCTTGCCGGATCCGGTGGTCGGGTGGTCGACGCTGCATCGACTGCGCTGGAGGAACAGCGGCTCACCGCCGCCGAGGAGCTCTACGCTCTGCACCTCGACGCGGGTGAGGCCGCCGAGATCACGGGCGAACTGCGTGCCCTAGTCGACGAGCATCCGCTGCGCGAGACCCTGCGTAGCCGGCTCATGCTCGCCCTTTATCACTCCGGCCAACAGGCCGCCGCGCTGGACGAGTTCACCCGTGCCAGGCAGCAGCTCGCGGACGAGTTGGGCATCGACCCCGGCATAGAGCTGGTTGAGCTCCACGCACGCATTCTGTGCCAGGACCCGTCGCTCTCCCGCCCAGAGCGCGCCGCGGCCACCGCTGCCTTGCACGACGAAACCGAGGCCCCGCATGCACTGCCGTTCGACGTGCCCGACTTCTCCGGCCGCGACTCCGAGCTTGAGTCAATCAGCCGAACGGCCCGCAACGCTATGCCGGGCAAGCCGACAGTCTTAGCTCTGGACGGCATGGGCGGCGGCGGTAAGACGGCCCTCGCTGTCCGAGCCGCTCACTATCTGGCGGAGCAGTATCCGCACGGCAATCTCTTCATCGACCTGCACGGCTTCACGCCGGGCCAGACACCTCTCAGCCCGTTCCAGGCACAGGGCGACCTACTCGCAGCCGCAGGCATCCCCAGCGAAGAGATTCCTACAGTACCGGCCGGACGTGCCGCGCGGTGGCAGCCCTATATGCGGGGCCGTCAGATGCTTCTCATCCTGGACAACGTAGTCGGGTCCGAGCAGGTGCGGGAGTTGATTCCTGCCTCCAGTAACAGCCTGGTCCTGATCACCAGCCGCCCGCGACTGACTCGCCTTGACGGCACGGAGTGGCTCTCCGTGGGTGCCTTGCCGGAACCGGACAGCCACCAGATCTTGCGCAGCACGCTCGGTGCCGACCGCGTCGAGAGGGAACCAGAGCCGGCCCGTGAGCTGCTGCGGCTTTGTGGAGGACTTCCGCTCGCTGTCAGGATTGCGGCCGCCCGGCTGGCGAACCGTCCGTCCTGGACTGTCCAGCGACTCGTCGAACGGCTGCGGGACCACAATCGACGCCTTGACGAACTCACCAGCGAGGGCCGGGGCGTCGCAGGTGCGCTGCAGCTCTCATATCAATCCATGCCGCTCGAGCAGCGAGCCGCGTTCCGGCTTCTGGGCCACCACCCCGGACGCTATCTGGACGTCGACGAGGCCGCCGCGCTACTGGACACGGATGCCCTGACGGCCGAGAACGTACTGGAAGAACTCGTAGACATCCGGCTCCTGGAGGCCCGGGAGCCAGGGGTATACGCCCTGCACGACCTGGTGCGCAGCTTCGTCCAGCGGGTCGCGCAAGGCGAGCTGGCCCCCGAGAGCGGCCGGGCGACGGAGCGACTGCTCGACCACTACCTGCACACGGCGGAACTCGCCTGCGACACGCTGTTTCCCGGGCGACGCCGCGTCGAGGGAACCGATGAGGACGGCATCTCCCGCAACAGGTTTGACCGCAAGAGCAACGCGCTGCAGTGGCTCGACCAACACCGCGACAGTCTGCTGGCGGCGGTGGATGCCGCGTACGACGAGGGGCTGTTGTGGCACGCCGCGCGGCTACCGCGTGAGCTGGGATTCCACTCCAGCATTCGCGGCTACGACGCCAGTGCCAACGAAGCCCTGGAGAAGGGTGTTACTGCGTCCACGCGGCTCGGGGACCAGTCGTTAACCCGACTGAACCTGATGAACCTGGCCATGGGCAAATGGCGGCTTGGGCAGTTGAGCGGCGCGGTCGCCCACCTCGAGGAAGCGGTCGACCTGTCCCGGCAGATGGAGGACCGGCACAGCGAGGCGGAGTGCCGGGCCCGCCTCGGACAGGCGTACAACAGCATGGGGAAGCTGGACCGTGCACTGCAGTTGAGCCAGGAAGCCAGCGAGCGAGCGCAGGAGCTCGGGTTCCCGCGACTCGACGGTTCGTCGCTCAGCATGCTGAGCCTGATTCAAGTACGGCTCGGGAGATTCGAGGAGGCGGTGAAGTCGGCGGAGCGGGCGGTGACCATCTTCGACTCGATACAGGAGGTTCAGCTCTCCGTGTCTGCGCTCCAATATCTCTCCCAGGCGATCGAAGGCCTGGGCCGTTTCGAGGAGGCCCTCGCTCAGAGCGACACAGCACTGGAGCGGTGTCAGTACTTGAACATGCACTCGGAATTGCCCCTCGTGCTCGCTCGCAGAGCCGACATCCTAGTGCGCATGGGCGAGCTGGAGGAGGCAGCAAACAGCTCCGACCATGCGCTCACCAAGGCCACCAGCAGTACGCACGACATTTCCCGGGCCGCCGTGCACCTCTCAGCTGGGCGCGTGCGGTACGCCCAAGGGGGCCTGGACATGGCGAAGGATCAGCAGTTGCTGGCCCATGAGATCGCTTGCCGTATGGAGTTGCGCTATGACGAGGCGTGCGCGCTCTGGGGCCTAGCCAAAACTACAGAGGCCCAGGGGGACGCGCAGCTTGCCCGGCAGCACCGCGCCGCGGCGGACAGCCTCTTCGCTCTCATGAAGGTGCCGGAAACAGCACGGTGAGCCGGGCGCGTCGGGTGGTGGTGCCTTGGGGATCGGCTGGGTGTCTGGAGGGGAACGATCGGGTAAGAGCGATCGGCAGCATCGGTGGTGCCGAAGAGCACCGCCCTCAAGGGAGTTCACTGATGCGCATCGCCTCGATCGTCGCCGCCTTCCTCGTTCTCGGAGCACTTGGCGGGGGCGTCACCAGTGTCACCGCCGCGCCGGAAACCGTTCACCACCGTGCCGTCGCCTCCGCGCCCTCGATGAGTGCGCTTTTCGCGCCGGAGGACAACCACGGAAACGGCTGAGTCTGCGGGACGTAACCACCGGGCCTCGTGATCCGGGAAGGCATACTGCTGCCGATTTGACCGGCTGTCCGCCGACATCCCGGACGTCCCCGCGAACGCCCGCGCCACGGCATCGTCATCTCAATTCTCACCGACCCGAACTGGGACAAACGCAGCGTGTCTCGCCCGCCTGACTCTCATCCGCCCACGATCCGACCGTCTTCCCAGCGTTCTCGTCCTGCACCGCGCACCAGCTTGAGGTTGGAAAAGCTCGACAGTTCAAGAGAGGGAATCGCATGTTCGATGTTTTGGGAATGGACGCCACGGCCGAGGTGGTCTACCGCGATATGCTGGCGCATCCACATGGCGGCGTTGCCGATCTGATATACCGCCTCCAACTGACTGAGCAGGCGGTACTCGAGGCACTCGACACTCTCAGCGAACTGACTCTGGTGCGGCATTCCTCGGAAGACCACCAGAGTTTCCACGCGGTTGACCCGTATCTGGCGGCAGAGATTCTTCTCGCAAGGCAACGAGCCGAGCTCGCCGCGCAGCAGCAACGCGTACAGCAGGCCCAGGCTGCCGCCATGCAACTCAAATCGGAGTTCACTCAGGGCAAGGACGAGGTGCATAGCCTCCAGGGAGTCGAGTGCGTCCGCGACTACTTGGCATCTCTGTACGCCGAGGTCGACCACGAGCTGTTGACCTTCGCCCCGGGGGGGGCTCAGGCGCCAGCCAATGTGTGCAGCTCGCGACCGCTCGTCGAGGACCTCCTGGAGCGCGGCGTGCAGCTGCGCACTGTGTATGTGGACAGTGCCCGCAACGACCCTGCCACGGTGGCGCACGCGAAATACCTGACTGCGCTCGGCGGGCGCATGCGGACCGTCCCCTCGCTTCCGAACCGCGTGATTATCTGTGACCGCAGGATCGCCGTCGTGGCTGCTGACTGCGATGACACTGCCGCCGGCGCGGTGGTCCTGCAGACGGCGGGAGTGGTCTCGTCCTTGCACGCCTTGTTCGAGAGCGTCTGGCAGTCCGCCCGACCGCTAAGCGAGACCGTCCCACCTGCCAGTGCGCAGCATCTGAGCCAGCAGGAGGCAGAAGTCCTGCGGCTGCTGTCCCTGGGGCACACCGACGATTCTGTCGCGGCGCGGCTGGGCGTGTCCGCACGCACGGCGCGCCGTATCGCCACGAAACTCATGCACCATCTCGGCGCGCGAAGCCGCTTCCAGGCCGGCGCGCACGCGGTCGCGAGGGGCCTCGTCCGGCCTTGACGGGCCCTTGCAGTCGCTGGTCGGCAGGCAGTTGAGGGGCTGGGATATACGACACTTCGAATAGGACAGTTACCTCATGTACCTCGTCCATCTCGCCGTTGCCTCTCCAGGCGATATCCCCGTGCCTGCGGAAATCAAACAGCTGCTCGCAGCCAGCGCGCCCGACGTACTCGAACACGTCAGCGTGCATCCCCGGGAACGGCCCCATCCGGTCATCGGTCTTTTCCTCCGCGTCACCTCCCTGAACGAGGCCGAGACGACTGCGGAGTTGATCTGGGAACACGCTGTCGCCGCGTCTCCTCGGCTTGCTGGATGGCGCCTGCGCCGCGCTGAAGTGCCGCTTGTCCCCTATGACATGTCATGAGCTCGGATGGGCTGCGAGATATCGGGCCCGATAGGCCTAAGTAGGGCAGGACCGACTCAGGCCACTCAATCCCTCTTCCTTCAACACGCCGAAGCTCGCAGAATCATGACCCCTGCGGAAATAATCAGTGAGAGAGGCGAGCGATGGACGACCGCATACACATTCCGAATAGCTCACTCGTGGAGCTGCGAACTGTATCTCGTCGACTCAACGACGGCGGATGGCAGTGAAGGGGATGTATACCTCTGAAGCCCGCATCCAGGGGAAAGAAGTCTCGGCGATCGCCGAAGAGTTCGGCACCCCGCTGTTCGTCTACGACGCGGATACCCTGAAAAGTACGTATCACGGACTACGGGACACGCTCCCGAAAAGCGCCGATGTCTTCTACTCGCTCAAGGCCAACCCGAACGTCAGCATCTGTGCACTGCTGAACTCGTTGGGTGCCGGAGCCGAGGTTTCCTCTCATGCTGAACTGGTCACCGCCCTGCGCGCCGGAGTCGCGCCCGAGGACATCATCTTCCTCGGCCCCGGCAAGGACGCACGTGAACTTACTGCCTGTGTCGAAGCCGGCATCCATGCCATCGTCTGCGAATCTTTTGACGAACTCGACTTGCTGGACTCGCTGTTGGCGACGGCTGGTCGTGACACGTTCCCAGTCCTCCTACGGGTGAACCCTGCCTTCGGTAGCAAAGGATCAGGACTGGCCATGGGAGGCAAGCCCCGGCAGTTCGGTATCGACGAAGTCGAACTGCGCGAGTCCAAGCACCGACTTTCTGCTCTACGTCACATCCGAGTGAAGGGCGTGCACGCCTACATGGGGACCCGGTTCCTCAACCACGACGACGTCGTCCGCAACACTCGACAGATCCTCGCCACTGCGGAAGACCTGGCAGGACGGCTTGGCTTCCCCCTGGAAACTGTGGACTTCGGCGGCGGGCTCGGCGTCGCCTATTTCGACAACGAGGAGGACCTGGACCTCGCCGCGCTGGGGACCGGTCTGGCGGACGTGCTCTCCTCCTTCTCCGCGCACAACCCGCACTGCCGAATGATCATGGAGCTGGGACGGTTCCTCACGGCTGCGGCTGGCACCTATGTCGTCCGGGCCCGCTATGTGAAGGACTCCATGGGGGAGACCTTTGTGGTTGCCGATGGCGGCACCAACCACCACATGGCCGCCGTCGGTGTCGGGAGCTTCGTCAAGCGCAACTTCCCGATCCGGCATCTGGGAGGCCGGTCCGTCGAAGCGCTGCGGCCTTACACCGTGACCGGGCCGCTGTGCACGCCCAACGACGTCATCGCCAAGAAGGTGCGGCTGCCGGAAGTGCAGCCGGGGGACCTGCTCGCTGTGGAGCGGTCCGGAGCCTACGGGCCCACCGCCTCTCCCGGACTCTTCCTCAGCCACGGCTTCCCGGCCGAGGTGCTGGTGCACGACGGGCGGGCCCATCTGGTCCGGGAACGCGACAGTACGGAGGACCTGCTGTCCAAGCAGCACCTCGTCGACTTCCGCCCACCAGCCGCATGACCGTCGCAGAGCGCCGGACTGTCCGCGTCGGGGTGGACGTCATCGGCTGCGCGGAACTTCGCCGGCTGGTCGAGCGCCCCTGGTTCCTGCGTTTCGGGTTCGCCCCGGAGGAACTGGCCCACGCCGAGACTCTCGGCGCCCACCGACGCCTGGAGTTCCTTACGGGCCGATTCGCCGCCAAAGAGGCCGTCGTCAAGGTCCTAGGAGTGGGCTTCCTGCGTGGAGTGGCGCCGCGGGAGATTTGCGTCGATCACTCCGCGGACGGCGCCCCCGTCGTCCACTTCCGAGGGCAGGCCGCCCATGTGCCCCCGTCCTGCGTGTCGGTGTCCATCACGCACAAACAGAATGTCGTCGCCGCAGTCGCCATCGGCTTTCCTCTGGCTGCCGGAGAGGCAGTCGAGAACGGACAAACGACATCACCGCCATCGAAGGAGTCTGACGCCGTGTCGCCGCCGATTATCCGTACGACCACCACCACCCAGGACACCGTCCGTGAGGAACAGACCCCGGAGACCACAGCTTTCCTCCGCGTACGCATCGGTCAGGAGGAGGCCCATTATGGGGGTGACCTGGTCGACGGTGCCCGCATCTTACGGCTGTTCGGTGACCTGGTCACCGAGATCACCATCCGCACGGATGGCGACGAGGGGCTGCTGTCCCAGTACAGCGATCTCCGTTTCACCGCACCCGTGAAGCCGGGCGACTACATCGAGGCACGCGGGCGGCTGGTACGCCGGACCAGGCTGCGCCGAGTGGTCGAACTCCAGGCGCACAAGGTCCTCAGCGCCCGCCCGACTGCGGGCACGAGCGCTGCTGAGGTGTTCGACACGCCCCAGCTCGTGTGCGCCGCCACCGCCACCACTGTCGTCCCCTATCGCAGGACGGACACGGCGAGCACCCCCGTCCCCCTTCCCGAGGAGACCTGATGGCCCGAACAGCGCAGCAGTTGCACGAACTCCTGGAGGCTGCCGCTGAGCGCAGCCCCCGGTCCGCCGCACTGAGCTCCGGGAACCGCAGCCTGACCTACCAGGAACTCGCCGCTGCCAGCGCCAGGGCAGCCGCTTTCCTGCAACGCGAAGGAGTGGGGCGCGGCGACCGGATCGTGGTCACCGCGGCCGATGGGATCGGCATCGCCGTGCTGGTCTACGCTGTCTCCCGCCTGGGCGCCGTCTTCAGCGTCCTCCACGAACAGGTACGCGGCGGACCTCTGGAGCATGTGCTGCAGGACTGCGCCCCCAAGTTCCTTCTCTCCGACGACCCGGACGCGGGACGGACCGCCGCCGCGCACGGAGTGCCCTTCCTCGAGCTCGACAAGCTCGTCCGAACTGTTCTCGACGCGGACACCGACGGGTCACTCACCTCAATGGGCCAGGGCGCTGTGGCCGTAGACCCCATCAGCATGATCTACACCTCGGGCACCACCTCGCTGCCCAAGGCCGTGGTCAGTACCCATCAGCAGGTACTCTTCGCCGTCTCCGCGATTCAGGAGTGCCTGAGGTATCGCGGCAGCGACGTCGTGTACTGTCCCCTGCCACTCTCTTTCGACTACGGCCTCTATCAGCTCTACCTCGCGGCCGTGAGCGGAGCCCGACTGCACTTGGGCACCGTCGCCGACGCCGGCCCCCCGCTGCTGCGCAGCCTGGAGAGCGCCGGGGCGACTGTGCTACCCGCCGTGCCCTCCATCGCGGACCGGCTCGCCTGGCTTCTGCGCCGCAGCCGCGGAGGAGCGAGCCGGCTGAGGCTGCTCACCAACACCGGTGCGGCCCTGTCCGAGGCAACCATGTCCGCGCTGCGCGCCGCGCTTCCTCAGCTGCAGATCCAGGTCATGTACGGACTCACCGAGTGCAAGCGCACGGCGATCATGCCGCCGGACGGGGACCTCGTCCGGCCGGGATCCTGCGGACTGCCGCTGCCAGGCACCGAGGTCTTCGTCATCGACGACGACGGGAACCGATTGCCTCCCGGGGAGGTCGGCCAGTTCGTCGTACGAGGCCCGAACGTGATGGCCGGCTACTGGAGGCGCCCTGAGCTGACCGCCGAGCGTTTCCCGCGAGCTCAGGGGCTGTTCCCCGAGCTGCGCACCGGTGACTACGGCAGGCAGGACGAAGAGGGGTACCTCTACTTCACCGGCCGCCGGGATGACCTGTACAAGGAGCGGGGATTCCGGCTCAGCGCCACCGAGGTCGAAGCCGCCGCGGCCCGCGTCGACGGAGTGTCCTCCGCCGCCGTCCTGCCGCCCGAGGGCACGCGGACCGCACTCCTCGCGGTAGTCGCCGACATCACTGCGGACGAGGTGCGCGAGGGCATGCGCGACCACATCGAGCCCTTCAAGATCCCACGGCGCTGCGTCCGTCTCGAGGCCCTGCCCACCAACGGCAACGGCAAGGTCGACCGCAAGAAGCTGGCCGTCCTGATTGAACGGGCCCCGGTCGGCTCGGTCATCACCTAAGCCCTGCAGGCCCGCCTCACCTACTGACCATCCCTCTCACAGCAGCCTCTCACCAGACGTAAGGACATGATCATGGACCGCCAGAACGTTGTCACCGCCCTGGAGAATGCCCTCACGGAGGTCCTGGAGCGCCCCGTCACCGGCCTCACCGGCGATGTGAAGCTCTTCGATGACCTGCACTTGGACTCCACCACCATGCTCGAGATGCTGATGAACCTGGAGGACTCCATCGGCCTGACCGTCGACCCGGAGGAGCTGGACGCGGACGACTT
This sequence comes from Streptomyces sp. NPDC048442, assembly GCF_040651475.1. NCBI lineage: Bacteria > Bacillati > Actinomycetota > Actinomycetes > Kitasatosporales > Streptomycetaceae > Streptomyces > Streptomyces sp. NPDC048442. The sequence goes on along the minus strand of NZ_JBEZKB010000056.1, from coordinate 3,298 downwards.
CATCTCGGTGGACACCTTCACCGACTTCGTGCTCGCCGCACGGCTCGCGCAGGTGACGGCATGACGCTCACCCAGCCCGACCTAAGCATCTTCACGACGCTGGAGTCGGAGGTACGAAGCTACTGCCGCGACTGGCCCACCGTGTTCGAGCAGGCGCAGGGCAGCCGGATGTACGACGAGGATGGTCACGAGTACCTGGACTTCTTCGTCGGCGCCGGATCTCTCAACTACGGACACAACAATCCTGTGCTGAAGCGTGCCCTGCTCGACTACCTGGAGCGCGACGGCGTCACTCACGGCCTGGACATGGCGACCACGGCCAAGCGCGCATTTCTGGAGTCCTTCCAGAACATGATCCTGCGGCCGCGGGACCTGCCCTACAAAGTGATGTTCCCTGGTCCGACGGGCACCAACGCTGTCGAAGCCGCTCTCAAGCTGGCGCGGAAGGTAAAGCAGCGCGAGACGGTCGTCTCCTTCACCAACGCCTTCCACGGCATGTCTCTCGGCTCCCTCGCGGTGACCGGCAACGCCTTCAAGCGGGCGGGGGCCGGCGTCCCGCTCGTGCACGCCACTCCCATGCCCTTCGACCGGTACATGGACGAGACGGCTGCCGACTTCCAGTGGTTCGAACGGTTGCTCAGCGATCAGGGATCCGGCCTCGATCAGCCGGCCGCGGTGATCGTGGAGACAGTCCAGGGCGAGGGCGGCATCAACGTGGCTCGCCCACAGTGGCTGCGCGCCCTCGCCCGCCTGTGCCAGGAGCATGACATGCTCCTGATCGTCGACGACATCCAGATGGGCTGCGGCCGCACCGGAGCGTTCTTCTCCTTCGAGGAGGCCGGCATCGCCCCGGACATCGTCACCCTCTCCAAGTCCATCAGCGGGTACGGACTGCCCATGGCCCTGTGCCTGTTCCGACCGGAACTGGACGTCTGGGAGCCGGGCGAGCACAACGGCACCTTCCGCGGCCACAACCCCGCGTTCGTCACAGCGGCCGCCGCCCTCCACTCCTACTGGTCCGACGACAAGCTGGAGCGGCAGACTCTGGCTCACGCCCAGCTCATCGATGCCGCACTGCGCGACACGGTCACGCAGCACAGCGGATCCGCGTACCGGGGCCGCGGGATGGCCTGGGGCCTGGAGCTCTCCGATCCCGAGCATGCCAGCCGCGCCGCACGCCGAGCCTTCGAACTTGGGCTGCTGGTTGAGACATCGGGAGCGCGCGGCCAGGTCGTCAAGTTGCTGCCACCGCTGACCATCACCCCCGACGAACTCGACCGAGGACTGCGCATCGCGCAGCGCGCCGTCCACGAAACGGCCTGACCGCACCCGATCCCGTCGACAGAGAAGGAATACATCCATGACGATCACCACAACCGTCGCGCCCGCAACCGGCGCGGACCAGGGCGCCGTCCCGAGCAAGCAGGTGGTCTTCCGTGCACCAGTGCCTAAGGACGGCCCGGTCGTGTGGAAACTGGTCGAGAACACTCCCGGCCTGGATTCCAACAGCGTCTACTACTACACGCTCTGGTTCCGGGATTTCGCCGACGGTTCACTGGTGGCGACCGTGGACGACGAACTCGTCGGCTTCCTCACCGGCTACCGCCGCCCCGAGGAGCCCGAGACCTACTTCGTCTGGCAGACGGCCGTCAATCCGCGCCACGGTATCCCCTTTCTCGGGGTGAAGCTGTTCCAGGCCGCAGCCGACCAGCAGGTGGCCGAGGGCGCCCGGTACGTCGAGGCCACAGTCTCCGCCGAGAACAAAGCGATCATCATGGTCCTCAAGCAGTTCGCCAAGAAGCACTCGGCCCGCATCGAGACGCGCGTGCTGTTTCCCAGCAGCCTCCTCGCCGATAGTCACCACGACGAAGTCCTGTACCGCATCGGCCCGTTGGCCTCCGCATGATCCCGTGTACTCGACGATTGGGGGTAGATTGCCATGACACAGCGAGCCGAAGCTCCGTACATCGACATCAGTGACCGAAACTTCCGCATGGACTCAGAGGAGATGCGGAAGGCCCGGGCCGTGCATTGGTACGCACGAACCGACTGGGGCATGGCCATCCTCTCCTACGACGACAACAGCATCCTCCTGAAGGATCCCCGCCTGACCCAGGGGTCGGCCAAGTGGCCATCACACCACGGCGTGACCGACGGGATCTTCAGCAGTTGGTGGAAGAAGACTCTGCTCGTCCTGGAGGGCATCGAGCACAACAGGATCCGACGTCTGGTCAACCCTGCCTTCTCACCGCGTCGGATCGATCCGCTGCGTCCCCGGTTCCGAGCCCTGGCGGACAGCCTGATCGACGAGTGGATCGGGGCAGGGCAGACCGAATTCTCAAGTCGCTTCGCCGCACCGTACTCCACCAGGATCCTATGCATGATCCTGGGCATCGACGAGGGCGACTGGAAGACAATGCACCGACTCGCGTCCATCATCGGTCTCAGCATCGGTGTCGCCATCCGGGAGAACATTGCGCACATCGATGCAGCTGTCGTCGAGATCACTGAGTACGCGAAGTTCCTGGTCCGGCGCAGGCGAGAAGTGCCTCAGGACGACATTCTGAGCACTCTGGTGGAGACTCGAGACGAGGATGACGGCAGACTCTCGGATGAGGAACTGGTCAATCTCATCATTCTGCTCATCTTCGCGGGGATAGACACGACCCAGAACCAACTGACGCTTGCTGTGGAGTCGTTCGCGAAGCAGCCGGATCAGTGGGAGAAGCTGGCGGAAGATACTGACCGTTACTCCGCCAGGGCGGCCGAGGAAGTGCTGCGCATCAATCCAGTGGGCCGATGGGTTTCCCGCGAGGCGGCGGAGACTTTCGAGCACAAGGGCCACATGATCGAGAAGGGAACTACAGTTCACATGTTCACCCTCTCGTCGGGCACCGATCCCGCCGAGTTCGGCAACCCGGACCTGATCGACCTCGACGCCGAGCGTTCACCGCACTTCACATTTGGCGGCGGCATACATCACTGTCTGGGGCATTTCGTCGCCAGGGCAGACGTCAATGTGGCTCTCGCCGCCTTGGCCGCACGCTTGACCGACCTGCACGTGGGCGACGATGCCCAGTGGCTGCCCGACTCCGGAAACACTGGCGCGTCGAAGCTGCCGATCACTTTCCACTCGCGTTCCTGAATAGCCGGGTGAATCTCACGAAATCTGCCCTTCGCACGAGCGGGGCGGCCGTTAACGGCCAGAGACCCCCGCCGCCCTCAAGGAACTGGCCCCGCTCCGCGAAGACCCCGTTGGCTCTGCCGACGGGGCTGGGGCCCCAGAAGGTACCGCGCA
>NZ_JBEZKB010000055.1:0-21653 GCF_040651475.1 Streptomyces sp. NPDC048442 | reverse complement strand
CTCGAAGGCGGCGTTGGTCGCCCCGACGACCGCGCGGATGTCGTCGAGCAGTGTGCCGTTCCAGTCCCAGACCAGGTGCGTCCTCATGAAAGAACGGTACCCACAGGGTCTGACAAGACAGTCGCCCGGATGAAAAACACCAGGTCGTCCCAGGTCCTCCCGGTCCGGCCTGACCGTTCGCCCCGGCCGGGGCGAACGGAGGTCAGCCAATCAGTCCGGGAATCTCCTGCACCCCGAACCACAGCAGCTCGTGGTCCTCCGCCCCGTCCACCGTGAACTGTGCGTCATCGTCCCCGAGGTCCGCCGCCCCCAGCGCCGCCGCGGCGGCGCTCACGTCGTCCTTGGCGTCGTCGGCGTCCGCGTGCACCGCCCCGAACCTCTTCGCCGGTACGGATCCCTCGACCCGCACCTCACCGATCGCCCCGGCTTCCATGCCGCGTCCCTCCGGGTCCGCGGTCACCGCGCCGTCCGCCACGTCGACGGCGAGCACGACCCGGCGCCGCTCGGCCGCCGGGTCCCCCGCCACCAGTCGCAGCGAGGCCGCTGCCGCCCGGCCGAGCGCCGCGTACTCCAGCTCCTCGATGTCGTCCGAGACGTACCACTCGCGCAGCCCCGGTGTCACCGCGTACGCGACGAACGGGCCGGGTGCCAGCTCACCGGCCTTGTACGCCGCTGCGAGACCGGGAAGGGTCAGGGGTACGTAGACGCGCATGACTGCCGCTCTTCTCATCGGGGTCGTCGGGTCGTGGAGCTCTTCGGGACGGGCGCTTCGCCGGCCGAAAGGGCCCCCCGACAGGGCCTCAAGGATACGTTCCGGGTCCCCCATCGGGGCGGCGGTACCCCCTCGTTCCCGTCCACCCTGCGCCGCGCGCCCCCCACGCCCGCACGCGCCACCGGGCCCCGAGCCACTCTGATAGGTGATTTGCCGGCTCTCCCGCGGATGCCGCGCGCGCCCCTTGCCCGGCTGCCCGGTGACCCCGTACAAGATCCCCAAGCAGAAAGTTACCGTCCGGTATCCCACCGGCCAGGCAGAGCGGGGCGATCAGCATGAACAGGACGACGACGCGGCCCGGCAGCACCCGCGGCGACTCCAGCGGCCCCGGCCGCCAGAGCCCCGCCACGGCCGTGCGCAGGCAGCGTGTCCCGGCGACCCCGCAGCACCAGTTCGCGGAGCGCCTGCTCGCCGTGCTGAGCGGCGAGCGCCCCGCACACAGCATGCTCAACCTGATGTTCAGGGAGGCGTACGACCAGTTGCTGGAGCTCGCGCCGCGGACCCCGTTCCGCACCAGGGGCATCCGCCCCGTCGTACGCAGCTGCGGCGGCTTCCGGCCCCGGCCCGACGTCATCGAGGCCTTCGCCAGGATCGGGGCCGGCGAGCAGCTCCGCGCGATGGCCTTCCGCCTGGAACAGAGCGCCGACCGACGCTGGCGCTGCACGGCCATCGAGCTCGGCGGCGAGCGCGTACCGGCAGGGGTCTGACACGAGCCCGACGGCCCCTGAAACGCGCCCGGGCGCACACCCCGCAAGGGATGCGCGCCCGAACCGTACGAACCGGCGGAGCTACCGAGCTGCCGGAACTGCAGAGCCTGCGGAACTGCAGAGCCCGCGGAACTACTTCTTCCGGCGGCGCCCGCCCGTGCTCTTCTGCGCCTTGCGGCGCTCGGCGCGGGTCATCCCGTCCGACTCCGAGCGGGTCGGCCCGTCGGCCATGTTCTCGAAGTCGCCCTCGACGACCCCGCCCTCACCGTCCACGGTGGGCGCGGAGAAGTGCAGCCGGTCCGGCCGCTGCGGCGCTTCGAGACCCTTGGCATGGATCTCCGGACGCGCGACGCCTGCGGGCACCGCGTCCTCCTTGGTCAGCGAAGGACTGGCGTCCTTCACCGGAACCTCCTCGACCTGCTGCTCGACCTGGACCTCCAGGTTGAACAGGTAGCCGACGGACTCCTCCTTGATGCCGTCCATCATGGCGTTGAACATGTCGAAGCCCTCGCGCTGGTACTCGACCAGCGGGTCCTTCTGCGCCATGGCACGAAGGCCGATGCCCTCCTGGAGGTAGTCCATCTCATAGAGGTGCTCGCGCCACTTGCGGTCCAGCACGGACAGCACCACGCGCCGCTCCAGCTCGCGCATGATCTCCGAGCCGAGCTGCTTCTCGCGGTCCTCGTACTGCTCGTAGATGTCGTCCTTGACGGACTCCGAGATGAACTCCGAAGTGATCCCGGCGCGGTCGCCCGCCGCGTCCTCCAGGTCCTCGACGGTGATCTTCACCGGGTAGAGCTGCTTGAACGCGCTCCACAGGCGGTCCAGGTCCCACTCCTCGGAGAAGCCCTCGACGGTCTCCGCCTGGATGTACGCGTCGATCGTGTCGTCCATGAAGTGCCGGATCTGCTCATGCAGGTCCTCGCCCTTCAGGACGCGGCGGCGCTCGCCGTAGATGACCTCGCGCTGCCGGTTGAGCACCTCGTCGTACTTCAGGACGTTCTTGCGGGTCTCGAAGTTCTGCTGCTCGACCTGCGACTGCGCGGACGCGATCGCACGGGTCACCATCTTGTTCTCGATCGGTACGTCGTCGGGAACGTTGGCCATCGCCATGACGCGCTCGACCATCGCGGCCTTGAACAGCCTCATGAGGTCGTCGCCGAGCGACAGGTAGAACCGGGACTCGCCCGGGTCGCCCTGACGGCCGGAGCGGCCGCGCAGCTGGTTGTCGATACGGCGCGACTCGTGCCGCTCGGTGCCCAGCACGTACAGCCCGCCGAGCGCCTTGACCTCGTCGTGCTCGGCCTTGACGGCGAGCTCGGCCTTCTCCAGGGCGGCGGGCAGCGCGGCGGCCCACTCCTCGATGTGCTCCTCCGGGTCGAGGCCCTGCTGGCGCAGCTCCGCCTCGGCGAGGTCGTCGGGGTTGCCGCCGAGCTTGATGTCCGTACCGCGGCCGGCCATGTTCGTGGCGACGGTGACGGCACCCTTGCGGCCGGCCTGGGCGATGATCGGCGCCTCACGGTCGTGCTGCTTGGCGTTGAGCACCTCGTGCTGCACACCGCGCTTGGCGAGCTGCTGCGAGAGGTACTCGGACTTCTCGACCGAGGTGGTGCCGACCAGGATCGGCTGGCCCTTCTCGTGCTTCTCGACGATGTCGTCGACGACCGCCGCGAACTTGGCGACCTCGGTGCGGTAGATCAGGTCGGACTGGTCGATACGGACCATGTCCCGGTTGGTCGGGATCGGTACGACGCCCAGCTTGTAGATCTGGTGGAACTCGGCGGCCTCGGTCATCGCCGTACCGGTCATGCCGGACAGACCGTCGTAGAGGCGGAAGAAGTTCTGCAGGGTGATCGTGGCAAGGGTCTGGTTCTCGTCCTTGATGTCCACCCCTTCCTTCGCCTCGATCGCCTGGTGCATGCCCTCGTTGTAGCGGCGGCCGGCCAGCACACGGCCGGTGTGCTCGTCGACGATCATGACTTCGCCGTCGATGACGACGTAGTCCTTGTCCTTCTTGAAGAGCTCCTTGGCCTTGATGGCGTTGTTGAGGTAACCGACGAGCGGCGTGTTGACCGCCTCATAGAGGTTGTCGATACCGAGCCAGTCCTCGACCTTGGAGACGCCCGGCTCGTGGATGGCGACGGTGCGCTTCTTCTCGTCGACCTCGTAGTCGCCGGTCTCCTCGATGCCCTTCAGCGGGTTGCCCGGCTCGCCCTTCTTGAGGCGGGTGACCAGCTTGGCGAAGTCGCCGTACCACTTGGTGGCCTGGTCGGCCGGACCCGAGATGATCAGCGGCGTACGCGCCTCGTCGACCAGGATCGAGTCGACCTCGTCGACGATCGCGAAGTTGTGGCCGCGCTGGACGAGCTCGTCCTGGGACCACGCCATGTTGTCGCGGAGGTAGTCGAAGCCGAACTCGTTGTTCGTGCCGTACGTGATGTCGCAGGCGTACTGCGCGCGGCGCTCGGCGGGCGACATGTTGGCGATGATGCAGCCGACTTCCAGACCGAGGAACTTGTGCACCCGGCCCATCAGCTCGGAGTCGCGCTCCGCCAGGTAGTCGTTCGTCGTGATCAGGTGCACGCCCTTGCCCGAAAGGGCGTTGAGGTACGCGGGCAGCGTGCCGACGAGGGTCTTGCCCTCACCGGTCTTCATCTCGGCGACGTACCCGAGGTGCAGGGCGGCGCCGCCCATCATCTGGACGTCGTAGTGACGCTGGCCGAGGACCCGCTTGGCCGCCTCGCGGACGGTCGCGAAGGCCTCGGGCATCAGGTCGTCGAGGCTCTCGCCGTCGGCGTACCGCTGCTTGTACTCGTCGGTCAGGGCGCGCAACTCGGCGTCGGAGAGGTTGACGAAGTCCTCTTCGATGGAGTTGACCTGGTCCGCGATGCGGTGCAGTTTGCGCAGGATCTTGCCTTCGCCTGCACGCATGAGCTTGTTGAAGACGGACACTGAGGCTGGTCTCCTTGCCGGTCGGGCCTGTGCACTGGGTCGGTGTGACTTCTGGTCGGTACTGACTTTGGCGCGGGCACGGCAGGCGGGCCCCACCGCAACGGCCATCGTAAGCGAGGACTCAGCCGCCTCGGGAAGTCCGTCACTACGAAGGCACACCGGCATCCACAAGGTGCACGCACGGCACGCGTACAAGTTGAACGCACGGCATGCACCGAAGGTGCCGGGCACCACTCGAAAAGTGTTCGCCCACACCCCTTTCCCCGACCACAATCTGTTCATGGAACCCTTCGTGCTGACCACCGAGCGCCTCGAACTGCGGCCCTTCGCCGTCGACGACACGGACGAAGTGCTGCGCACCGTCCAGGACCCGGACATCCTTCGCTGGACGACCCTCCCTTCGCCGTACGAGCACAGGGACGCCGTCTTCTTCGTCGAGCAGATCTCCGGCGAGGGCCTGCGCACCGGCACCGGCTTCCACCTTGCGGTGCGCCCGCGCGGCGGCGGCCCGCTGCTCGCCGCGGTCGGCGTCGCCCTGCACCTGCTGCCCGGCACCTGGGAACTCGGCTACTGGACGGCGAAGCCTCATAGAGGACGCGGTTACCTCACCGAGGCGGCGACGGAGGTGATCCGCTGGACCTTCGCCACCCACGCCCTCGACCGGCTGCTCTGGCGGGCCGAGGTCGGCAACGAGCCGTCGCGCGCCGTCGCCCGGAAGCTCGGCTTCACCATGGAGGGCACGCAGCGTGCCGCCATGGTCCACCAGGGCACCGCACGCGACGCCTGGGTCGGCTCGCTGCTCCCCTCGGACCTGGGCCTGCCCGGCCTGCATCCGTACCTCCCGCCCGCGAGCCGGGCGCCGAAGTCCGATGTCAGTGCCGCCCTCTAGTCTTTCGACATGACCTTCCAGCCGCCCCCAGCCGTCGCTCTCTCCGCCGACGAAGCACGCCGGATCTCCTTGCGCGCGCAGGGTTTTATGGGTGCGCCGGACCGCCGCGCAGGGGTGCGGGGTGTGCTGCGGCACCTGGGCGCTGTGCAGCTCGACACAATCTCCGTACTGGCCCGCTCGCACGAGCTCATTCCGTACGCCCGGCTGGGCGCGGTGGACCGCCGGAAGGTCGAGTCCGCGTACTGGTCTCCCGACTCCGAGGCGGCGCACGCCTTCGAGTACTGGTCGCACGCCGCCTGCATCCTCCCCGTCGAGGAGTGGCCGCACTTCGCCTTCCGCCGCCGCGCCTACCGCTCGCGCCCACAGTGGTCCCACGAGCTGACGGCGGGCGCGTACGAGCGGGTGATCAAGCAGCTCCGCGCCGAAGGCGCCCTCACGGCAACGGAGTTGGGCGGCGCGAAGAACGGCGGGGAGTGGTGGGACTGGTCGGAGTCCAAGGTCGCCGTCGAGCGTGCCCTGATGTACGGCGACGTGGTCTGCACCCGGCGGCGCGGCTGGAAGCGGGTGTACGACCTGGCCGAGCGCGCGGTCCCCGCCGAGTTCCAGCACGACGACCTGACCGACTCCGAGTGCGTACGGCGGCTGGTCGCCCTCGCGGGCCGCTCACTGGGCGTCGGCACCCGGGAGGACATCTCCGACTACCACCGGCTGAAAAACGCCCAGGTGGACGCGGTGATCGCGGACTCAGGCCTGGTTCCGGTCGAGGTCGAGGACTGGGGGAAGCCCGCCTGGGCGGATCCCGAGGCCCTGGCCACCGCCCCGCGCGGCCGGCACCGCACGACGCTTTTGTCGCCCTTCGACTCCCTGATCTGGGACCGCCCGCGCACGGAGCGCATCTTCGGCTTCACGCACCGCCTGGAGGCGTACGTCCCCAAACCGAAGCGCATCCACGGGTACTTCGCGATGCCGCTGCTCTCGGGCGGCCGGCTGCTCGGACGCGCGGACCCGGCACGGGAGGGCACCACGCTGATCGCCCGTCAGGTCTCCCTGGAATCCCCGAAGGCCGTCCCCGCCATGGCGAAGGCCCTGTGGGAAGCGGCCTCCTGGGTCGGCTGCACAGAGGTACGGGTGGACCGCACCACCCCCGCCGAACTGCACCAACCCCTGCGGCAGGAGCTCGGCTAGCCGCGGAGTCAACGGGCGCCGGGGTCAACAGTCGCCGGGGTCAGCGGATTTCGAGGATCTTCTCGCGCATCGCGTAGACCACGGCCTCCATCCGGGAGTGCAGCTGCAGCTTCTCCAGGATGTTGCGCACATGGTTCTTCACGGTGTTCTCCGAGATGAACAGCTCCTTGGCGATGTCCCGGTTGTTCATCCCGGTGGCGACCAGCTTCAGCACTTCCAGTTCCCGGTCCGTGAGCCGGGGCGCCGGCACCAGCCTCCGCTCGTCGGAGCGCTGGATCATCGACTTGAACTCCGTCAGCAGCTTCGACGCCATCGACGGGCTGATCTGCGACTGCCCGTCCGCCACCGCCCGGATCGCCGTGGAGACCTCGTCCGTCGAGATCTCCTTCAGCAGATATCCCGTGGCACCGGCCTTGATCGCGTCGTAGAGGTCGGCCTCCTCGTCGCTGATCGTCAGCATGATGATCTTGGCGCTGGGGGCCACCTCCTTGATCGCGGTGCATGCCTCGATCCCGCCCCGCTTGGGCATCCGTACGTCCATCAGCACGATGTCCGGCAGCAGATCGGCCGCCTTGTCCACGGCCTCCGCCCCGTCCCCGGCCTCACCGACGACCTGGATGTCCTCCTCCTGGGCGAGAACGATCTCCAGCCCCCGCCGGAAGAGCGCGTGGTCGTCCACCACGAGAACCCTGATCGGCTCCTTGCGGGACCCGCCCACGTCCGTGTCCGTATCGGCATCGGCGACGCGGTCGGCGCCGCGGGCATGGCCGCCGCTCTGCACCGGACCGAAGCTGTCCGCCATCGTTCCTCCCCCTGAGGCCCCTGAGACCATGGCCCGAAGTTCATGTGCTGCGCCAACCACAGTCCGCAGAGCACCTCTTGACTTGCGGTGACATGATTCCATGCCCGTGCGACGGAGCGGCCTCTTCAGGACGCACACGAGGGTGCCCCCGGAGGCACACACGCTCTCCGGGGGCACCATCACCAGGTGGTACGGCGCGCGGGGCGCCGCCGCTCGGACGGTCAGCCGCCGAGTGCGCCACCCGCACCGCCGATTTCGGACTCGGCCAGCGGGTCCGTGTTCAGGTGGATGACTCCGTAGTCGTACGCATGCCGCCGGTAGACGACACTGGGCTCCTTCGTCTCCGCGTCGACGAAGAGGTAGAAGTCGTGCCCAACCAGCTCCATCTCGTAGAGCGCCTGGTCGAGCGACATGGGTGCGGCGACGTGGGTCTTCTCGCGGACCACCAGCGGTCCGTCGCCCTGTACTTCGAGCGAACCGATCTTCTTCGTGGGTACGGACGTGTCCGCCTCGGCGTGGTCCACGGCGAGTCGGCCGTCTCCGTCGATGACCGCCGCATCGGGCACCGTCGCGCCGACCTCTGCGGCGGACAGGCGGCCGGTGCCGCGGCGGGTGTGGCGCTTGTCGTGCTGCTTGCGCAGCCGCGCCTCCAGCTTGCCGGTCGCCAGGTCGAGCGCCGCGTACGCGTCGCCCGCCGACGCTTCTGCCCTGATGACGGGCCCTCGCCCGTGAACCGTGATCTCCACACGGTCCGAGCGGTCCGCCTGCCTCGGATTCGGCTCCTTGGACACCTCCACGTCGAGGCTGATCACCTTGCCGTCGAGCTTCTGGATCCTCTCCAGCTTGAGCTTCTCCGCCACGTGCTTGCGGAACCGCTCGGGTACCTCTGTCTTGCGGCCCTTGACGACGATGTCCACGCAGAACTCCGTTCCCGGATTGCTCCGCTCACTGGCGGAGCGTCTCCCTCTTGCACCAGACTCCGGTCAGTCCCGAAGTCTCGGACTTGGCGACTTCACCTCCTCCTCCCCCGTCGGGAAGATCCACACCCCCGAATTCTCGGGGTGCGAGGGAAAACCTGAAGCACGGCAGTGCAATAAGTGAGGCACAGCGACCGCTATTCCTCACTTCCGAACATAGCCCGCCCGGCCGGGTGATGGCACCCGCTACCGGTGCGTACCTCCGTTCAGGTGGTTTTTCCCTCTCACTACCTGCAACGATGCAAGTTCCCGTTCAGTTCCAGTTTATTTCGAAAGATATCGGCGGGGCCGCGACAACCGCAGCGACCGGACCCCGGATTCGGGTATTCCCAGGTCTTCGCCCCGTCGATCCCCACCCCGGCACTCGGCGTCCCCGTACGGCGCGTTCCGGTAATCCGTCCGGTGCCGCGAGCGCTCTGGCCGCCTCCACGAGCGACGCACCCGTGGTCATCAGGTCGTCCACCAGGACCACCCGGCCGCCCGCCAGCAGCCTGCGACCGCCCGCCACCACCTCCAGGGCCCCGGACAGGTTCACCAGCCGCTCCCGGGCGCTCAGGCCCGCCTGGTCGTCCACCGTGCGCCGCTGCCGCAGCACCGGCGCGACCCTGGCCGGCGTGCCGGTACGGCGCAGCTCGGCGGCGGCCGCCCGCGCGATCCGCCGCGCCGCATCGTGCCCCCGCGCGCCGACCGAACGCCGCGCGGACGGCACGGGCACCAGCACCAGCTCCTGTATCGCGTCCACTGCCGGACCGTGTACCCATCCGGGCCGGGGATACGCCACCCCCGCCCCACTCGTCACGCGGTCCGCAGCCCCGCCCACACCATCCACTGCCTCGTCCACGCCGTCCGCTGTCCCGCCCACGGCGCCCGCAGCCCCGCCCACGCCGCCTCGGGCAGAGCCGCGCACCGCGCTGCGTACCGCCCCCGCCAACGCCGCCCCGAGCGGCCGCGCCAGCCCCAGAGCGCCCCGTTCCTTGTGCGCGAGCAGCACCGCCCGCGGCGCGTCCTCGTACCGCGCCGCCGCATGGACGGCGGGCAGCCCCGGCGGTTCCGGCGCGGGCCGCACCCGCCCCGGCCGGCCCCCGTACAGCGCGCCCGCGCATGCCTCACACACTCCCGACGGTGCGCGCGGCCTGCCGCAGCCTCCACAGGCCACCGGCAGCACCAGACCGGCGAATTCCCGCCACCATCCCCGTAGTTCTCGCATGCCTCCACTGTGCCCACGGCGCCGAAGACCCCGCCACCCCTGTGGAAAACCTGCCGAAGGCCCTCAACTCCCTGTGGAAAACAGGGAGTCGGGGCCCCGATCCGCTACCCCGGATAGACCGGAAGCGACCCCTCCCGCGCCACCGTCTTCCAGTTGGCCCCCGGGTACAGACGGAGAACGCCGTCCTCCTGCGACTGCGCCAGCAGCGGGAACCGATCGACGTCCGACGCGGCGACGGCCGTCACCTGGTTGGCGCCGGGCAGCAGCCCCGCCGCCGATGTCGAGCCGTCGGTCTGGACGTACCGCATCTGCTGCACCCCGTCCTTCTCCCGGCCCACCACGACCAGCCTGCTGTGGCCGGCCCAGGACATGGCGGTCACCTGCTCCATCTGCGGTGCGCCGGACCGCAGTCCGACGACCTCGACCGTGCTGTCCTCCCCCGCTCCGCGGCGCTCGATCCGGCCCACCCGCAGCGTCTTGCGGTGCTTCTCGTCGACCACCAGCAGCGCGATGCGCACTCCGTCGGCCGACACCCGCAGCGAGTCGATGTACGCGCCGTCGAGGCCGTCGACCGTGATCTCTTCGGGCTTTCCGGTGCCGTCCACCATGCGCAGCAGTCGCCTCGCCTTCGGATCCCGGTCCGCGATCCACAGGTCGTTGCGGCTGCCCCAACTGGGTGCGGAGAGCGGTTCCTTGGTCTTGGCCCTGCTGGTGTACAGCGTGCTGGGCGTGCCGCTGCCGGCCGCCAGCGGGGCGACCTGCAGGCGGTGCCCGTCGGCCGACACTCCCGCGGCGTATCTCTCGTCCCGCGACACACCGACCGACTTCAGTTGCAGACCACTCCCGCCGAGCGCCCCCGGGACGGGCTTCGCCTCATTGGTGTCCACGTCGTTGGCGTCGTTGGGGATCCGTGTCAGACGCTGCTTGTCGTCCAGGAAGTACTGGAAGTCGGGGGTTCTGGTACTGCCGCCCGGGGCGTACGCACCGGCCTTGTCACCGGTGAGTACGCACTGCTGGGACTCCTCACTGTCCTCGATCTCCACCTGTTCGAGCCTCGACGTGGACGTCAGGTCCCGGAGCGTGAACAGCAGTTGGGCTGCCATTTCCAGGCAGCCCTTGGGATTGACGTTCGTCGCCTTCGCGTTGAGCGGCACCTTGAGCGAGTTCTGGTCGCCGATCGTCAGCGCCTTGACGCCGCCCTTGAGGGCGGCGCCGGTGGGGAAGCGCGAACTGACCACGTTCTTCAGCCAGTCGGACGGCCCGTCCAGCAGGGCCTTGACCGCCTGTGCCACCGGGTCCAGCCGGGTCTGCGGGTCGGTCCGCTTGCGTACGTACACGGGATCGGCGACGAGCCACCGTTCCTTGGGATCGTAGGTCGCCGAGTCCGACGCGAAGTAGTACTTGTTGACGGACCGGAAGATGCGCTGGAAGTCGGACTCACCGAGCACCAGCCCCTTCGGCGGTGTTTGGATGCGCCACTCGCCGCTGTCCGGCTTCTTGTCGGGACCCTTCTCCCTGATCAGGTGGAGCTTCTCGCTGTACTGCTTCTTGGCGGGCTGGTAGGCGCTCTGCTTGTCGAGGAGCGCGACCTGCCGTCCGGCGAGTACGTACGTCGCCCTGTTGTCCCGGACCGACGGCTCCTCCCTGCTCGGGCCTTCGTCCAGGACCGCGGTGGCCTCGCTCGGATTCCACTCTTTCGAGGCGCTCTTGGTCAGGTACTTACGGGCGGTGTCGAATCCGGGGTCATCGCTCTTCATCGCCTCCAGGAATCCTTCGACGATCTCGTCCGGCCTGGCCCCGGAGCGCGGCGGCACGCTGTAGACCCGCACCTGGGAGTCGACCGCCTGGGGGCCCTTGACCTCGCGTACGTCCCCGTGGTCGGGCATCGACCCGCAGCCCGCGGCGGTCAGCAGCAACCCGGCGGCCACCACGAGAACCGTCAGTTTCCGGCCACGCTCCCGGCCGCCACCTCTGCCGATGCCGCCACCTCTGCCAATGCCGTCGCTCCTGCCAATGCCGTCGCTCCTGCCGCTGTCACCGGTCCTGCCGCTGCCACGATGCTCAACGCCCACGCGGAATGTCCTCCCGGTCCATGTCCTGCGGCGCGCCCTTGCCCGTCGCGCGGCCGTCTCCGCCGTAGCCACCGCTGCCGTTGCGGTCGCTGCCGCTGCTGTCGCCACTTCCGCCGTCACTGTTGCCGTCGCCGCCGCCGTCACTGTGGCCGCCGTCGCCGTGACCGTCCCGCGGCTCGTCACCCGGCCGCCGGGACACCACCCGTGCACCGCTGCCGGGCAGCGCCGTCGGGTCCGCGGCAGGGGAGGCGGCCAACCGGGGCGGGGATATCGGTCCGGACTTCCGTTCTCCCGCCGGCTGTACGGGAACGGTGGCGAGCCGGGTGTTTCCGCTGCGCGAACCGGCTCCCGCCCGCGCCGCCTCCGCCACGCGCGCACGCGCGCGCCGCGAGTCCTCCGGCTCCAGCGGTATCGGCGATCCGCGCAACGGCTCGTCGACGGTGCGAGGCAGGGTCAGCCGGAACTGCGATCCGCCGCCCGGCTCGCCCCAGGCCTGGAGCCACCCGCCGTGCAGCCGGGCGTCCTCCACGGCGATCGACAGGCCGAGCCCGGTGCCGCCTGTGGTGCGCGCGCGTGCCGGGTCCGCCCGCCAGAAGCGGCTGAACACCCGGGTCGCCTCGCCGGGCTTCAGCCCCACGCCGTAGTCCCGTACGGCGACGGCGACAGCGCCGCCGGCCGCTCCCAGCCGTACCACCACGTCCCGTCCCTCGCCGTGCTCTACGGCGTTGACGAGGAGGTTGCGCAGCACTCGCTCGACCCGCCGGGCATCGGCCTCGACCACCACGGGCTGCTCGTCCCCGACCACCCGGACGATGCTTCCCTTGCGCTCGGCCAGGGGCTCCGCCGCGTCGATCACACGTCGTACGACCTCGCGCAGATCTATCGGCTCGGCCTCCAGGGCCGCGGCGCCGGCATCGAAGCGGCTGATCTCCAGCAGGTCGGCGAGCAATGACTCAAAACGATCGATCTGTCCGACCAGCAGCTCCGCCGAGCGGGCCGTCACGGGGTCGAAGTCTTCCTTGCCGTCATGGATGACGTCGGCAGCCATCCGTACCGTCGTCAGCGGTGTCCGCAGCTCGTGCGACACGTCGGAAACGAACCGCCGCTGCATCCGCGAGAGGTCCTCCAGCTGCTGGATCTTCAGCTGCAGGTTCTGCGCCATCTTGTTGAAGGCCTCGCCGAGGCGCGCGATGTCGTCCTCACCGGTGACCTTCATGCGCTCCTGGAGGCGACCCGCGGAGAGCCTCTCCGCAACCCCGGCGGCCATCCGGACGGGCGTGACCACCTGCCGTACCACCAGCCAGGCGATGGCCCCGAGCAGGACGACCACGAACAGCCCGGCGGTCGTCAGCGTGTTCTTGACGACCTTGAGCGAAGCCTCCTCCTGTGCCAGCGGGAAGAGGTAGTAGAGCTGGTACGGCTGCCCGCTCACGTCGTTCAGCCGCTTGCCCACGATCAGGCCGGGCTCTGACGGCTGCGCGTCGTTGCTGTAGACGATCCGTACGTACCGCTGGTTCGCCTCGGTGCCCTCGTCGACAGCGTCGCGCATGTCCTGCGGCACACTCGACAGAGGGTCGACACCACCCGAGGCGCGCGGTCCTGGCTGGCTGGTCTCCTCGTCGGACGCGGCGCTGAGCGCCACCACGTTGAAGGCCTTCTGGCCACCGCTGGCGAGCTGTTCCACCAGGTCGGAGCGCCAGTTCGCGGCATTGCGGCGGTCGGACTTGTGGTCGGGGCTCTCGCCCTCCTGGCTGCCCTGGTCCGCAGGGGCGCTGGCCCGCTCCTGGGCCGCGGCGAAACCGCCGCGGGCCTGGTTCTGTGCCGCCTCCACCTTCGAGTTGAGCAGCCCGTTCTTCACGGCGCTGATGACGACGAAGCCGAGCAGCAGCACCACACCGAGCGACATCAGCAGGGTGGCGGCAACCACCCGCAGCTGGATGTTGCGCCGCCACAGCCGTACGGCCGGCAGCAGCGGGCGCCGCACCAGCCGTACGACGAGACGCAGCACAGGACCGCCGGGCGCCCCGTCCTGGAGCAGCCGGCCGCCCTGGAGCAGCCGGCCGCCCTGGAGCAGCCGGCCGGCCCGGGACGTACGACGCCCGGGACGACCGGAAGCACCGGGTCCAGGACCGGCTCCCGAGTCGGACCCAGGTCCGGGCCCCGGTCCTGCAGCCCGCTCCGTACGGCCTCCCGGCTCCCCGGGCTTCGGAGCAGCGCTGCCTCGGTTCATGTCAGCTCGGTCCGGCCTTGTAGCCGACACCGCGCACGGTCACGACGATCTCCGGCCGCTCCGGGTCCCTCTCGACCTTGGACCGCAGCCGCTGCACATGGACATTGACCAGCCGGGTGTCCGCGGCATGCCGGTACCCCCAGACCTGCTCCAGCAGCACCTCGCGGGTGAACACCTGCCAGGGCTTGCGGGCCAGTGCGACCAGCAGGTCGAACTCCAGCGGGGTCAGTGCGATCGACTGCCCCTCCCGCTTCACCGAGTGACCGGCCACGTCGATGACCAGGTCACCGATGGCCAGCTGTTCCGGCGCGGGCTCCTCCGACCTCCTCAGCCTCGCCCGGATCCGGGCGACGAGCTCCTTGGGCTTGAACGGTTTGACGATGTAGTCGTCGGCGCCGGACTCCAGCCCGACCACCACATCGACGGTGTCGCTCTTCGCCGTGAGCATGACGATCGGCACTCCGGACTCGGCCCGGATCAGCCGGCACACCTCAATGCCGTCCCTTCCGGGCAGCATGAGGTCCAGCAGTACCAGGTCCGGCTTGGCCTCCCTGAACGCAGCCAGCGCTTTGTCACCGTCGGCGACGAACGACGGCTCAAAACCTTCTCCACGCAACACAATGCCGAGCATCTCGGCGAGTGCGGTGTCGTCGTCAACTACAAGAACGCGACCTTTCATAAACGCCATCATCCCATTAGCTCATCGTTGCCCGTCGTGACCTGGCACACAGCTCCGCGAGAGCGGCCCCGGTCACCGGTGAAACGACGCCCTCCTCGGTGACGATCGCCGTCACCAGATCCGGTGGCGTCACGTCGAAGGCCGGGTTGTACGCCTGCGTCCCGAGCGGTGCCACCGCCAGTCCGCCGCCTCCTTCCGCACCCGTCGCCAAGGACCCCGCGGTGAATTCCGTCACTTCCAGCCCGGACCGCTGCTCCACCTCGATGGCCGCCCCGTCCGCCGTGTCCAGATCCACCGTGGTCAACGGCGCGACCACGAGGAACGGCACGTGGTGGTACTTGGCCAGCACCGCGAGCGGATAGCTCCCCACCTTGTTCGCCACCGAACCGTCGGCCGCGATCCGGTCCGCCCCGATCAGCACCGCGTCCACCTCGCCCGCCGCGAACAGCGAACCCGCCGCGTTGTCCGTGAGCAGGGTGTACGCCATCGAATTGCGCGCCGCCTCGTACGCGGTGAGCCGCGCCCCCTGCAGCAGCGGCCGCGTCTCGTCCACCCACAGCCGCCGCAGCCGCCCCGCCCGGTGCGCCGCCAGGGCCACGGCGAACGCCGTGCCCTCGCCGCCGGAGACCAGCGCCCCGGTGTTGCAGTGGGTCAGGATGCGATGACTGCCGCCGGGCAGCAGCTCGTCGAGGAACGCAAGCCCGTGCCCGGCCATCGCCGCACTGGCCTCGGCGTCCGCCCGGTGCAGCTCCCTGGCGGCATCCAGCGCCGCCGCGGCAGCTCCCTCGTCCCCCACCCCCTTCTCCAGCGCCGCCCGGTACGCCCCGACCGCCCACCGCACTCCGTATCCGAGGTTGACCGCGGTGGGCCGCGCGCCCGCCAGCAGCGCAGCCGCGTCGTCCACGTCGAACCCGCGTCTGGCGGCGAGCGCCACCCCGTACGCACCGGCGATGCCGAGCAGCGGGGCGCCCCGTACCGCCAGGGTCTGTATCGCCTGCACGAGGGCGGGCACGTCCGTACAGACCAGCTCCACTTCTTCCGCCGGCAACCGGGTCTGGTCGAGGAGCACCAGCACCGGCCCCTCGGGCGGCTCCTCCCATCGCAGCGAGGGCAGTGCGGACGGTTCTGCGCCCACCGTGCTGTGTGCGTCCTGATCAGCCATCCGCCCAGTCTGCCCCGTACAGCACCGACAATTGAAGGTGCCGAGGGGAGAGAGCGCATACGGGGGCCGGTCCGCCGGTGCACCTCCCATGGCACGATGGCTGCCAACCTGCCGCCGCACACGCGGACGGGCACCGTGAAGGAGCGACGATGAATGACTCTCCGGGCTGGGCCTCGCCCGGACCCGCCCCCTCCGACGGCCGTCCCCCGGAGAGCTCCGGGACCTCCGAGCCTGCCGACGAGCGGCCCGCCGGCCAGGCACCCGCCTCGAAGTGGTCGAAGGAACAGCCCCCCGCAGGCCAGTGGTCCGCGCCGGGCACCGCTGCGCCGCGCAGTCACGCCCAGACCCCGCCCCGGCAGGGCTGGAACGGTGCGCAGCAGGCCGGCGGTTGGGGTACGCCCCCGGGCCCCGGCGGCTGGGGCGGCCTGCCGCCCGCCGCCAAGCCGGGCGTGATCCCGCTCCGCCCGCTCGGCGTCGGCGACATCCTCGACGGCGCCGTGTCCACGATGCGTGCCCACTGGCGCACGGTGCTCGGCGTGACGGTCACCATCGCGGTCCTCATGCAGATCGCGGAGGTCCTGGCCCAGCGCTATCTGCTGCCCGAACCGATCACCGTCGACCCGAACGCCGACCCGACGGAGGCCGCGCGCCAACTCGGCGAGTCGCTGCAGAGCACCCTGATCAGCTTGGGCCCGAGCACCTTGATCGGCCTCATCGGCACGCTCTTCACGACGGCGCTGCTCACCATCGTGGTCAGCCGGTCCGTGCTCGGCCGCCCGGTGACTCTCGCCGACGCATGGCGCGAGGCCAGGCCCCGGCTGGTCCCGCTGCTCGGCCTCACCCTGCTGTTCCCCCTCGGCGCCATCGCGATCATGGCCGTGGGTCTGGTGCCGGGCATCCTGATCGGCTCCGCCGGCGGTGCGGTACTCGCCGCACTCGGCGGGCTCGCGACGCTCGTCGTCGCCATCTGGCTGATTGTCCGCTTCTTCCTCGCTCCCCCGGCGCTGATGCTGGAGCGTCAGGGCATCGTCCAGTCCCTGCGCCGCTCGGCGAAGCTGGTCCGGGGTGCCTGGTGGCGGGTCTTCGGCATCATGCTGCTGACGATGCTCCTGACCTTCGTCGTGGCGTTGATCATCGGGATGTTCTTCGGCTTCATCGCCGTGCTCGTCGACGGCGACGGCATCGGCAACCTCCTCAAGGGCGCCGACCCGAACTTCGGCTGGGGCTTCCTGATCATCAACAGCATCGGAGCGGTGATCGCCTCCTCCATCACCTACCCGCTCACCGCCGGGGTGACAGTTCTGCTCTACATCGACCAGCGCATCCGCCGCGAAGCCCTCGACCTGGATCTCGCCCGCGCTGCCGGCCTCCCCGGACACGGCACCGAACAGCCCACCGACCAGACTCCAAGGAGCTGATGCACCGGTGTCGGTGACGGGGGACACTGCCACGACGCTGCTGCGGGTACGCACGGCCGACGACCCTCCCGTGGACATCCCGCGCATCCCGGCCCGCGAGGCCGCGGAGCGCGAACTGTCCCACCCGATGTACCACGAGAACGACCCCAACCTCCTCCAGCGCGCCCTCGACCGCCTCTGGGAGTGGATCGGCAACCTCTTCGACGCGGCCTCCGGAGCAACGCCCGGAGGCACGCTCGGCCTGGTCGTCATCCTCGTGGTCGCCGCCCTGCTGATCCTCGGCCTGTGGTGGCGGCTCGGTACCCCGAGCCGTACCCCCGCCTCCCCCGCCTCCCTCTTCGACGACGGCCCGCGCAGCGCCGCCGAACACCGCACCGCCGCCGAGGCACACGCCTCCGCCCGCCGCTGGAACCCGGCAGTCCAGGAACGGATGCGCGCCATCGTCCGCTCCCTCGAAGAACGCACCCTCCTCGACCCACGCCCCGGCCGCACCGCCGACGAGGCCGCCGCCGACGCCGGCCGCACTCTGCCCGGCCACGCCGAACGCCTGCACGCCGCCGCCCGCTCCTTCGACGACGTCACATACGGCGACCGCACCGCCGACGAGCCCGCATACCTGCGCCTGCGCGAACTGGACCTGGACCTGGACCGTACGAAGCCGTCCCTGGCCGGCATCTCCGCGCCCACCGGAGCTGCCGAATGACCAGCACCCCGGCCCCGCCCTCCACCTCGGTCTCCCCCACTCCCCTCCAGGTGTGGAAGCGCACCCGCGGCCTGCTCCTCGTCCTCGGCGTCCTCCTCACCGCGGGCTTCGTCATCGCCTTGCTCCAGTCCGGCGAGCAGCACGGCCGGCTCGACCCCCGCTCCGCCGACCCCCAGGGCAGCCGCGCCGTCGCCGAACTCCTCAAGGACCGCGGCGTCTCCACCCGCGTCGTCACCACCCTCGCCGAAGCCACCTCTGCCACCGGCTCCGACACGACCCTCCTCGTCACCTCCCCGAACCTCCTCACCCGGTCCCAGCAGACCCAGCTCCACCACGCCACCGTCACCTCCGGCGGCCGTACCGTCCTTGTCGCCGCAGGAAGCCCTTCGGTCCCCACTCTCGCCCCAGGCGTACGCACCGCGCCGACATCGGCACCCGTCACCGCCCGCGAACCCCGCTGCACCCTGCCCGCGGCAACCACCGCCGGCGCCGCGGAACTCGGCGGCTTCCGATACACCACCGACGCACCTCACGACGCCTGTTACCCCGTCGAAGGCCGCCCCTCCCTGCTTCGCCTCAGCGCCCCCACCGCCGGCGACACGGTCCTCCTCGGCGCCCCCGACCCTCTCCACAACGAGCGTCTCGCCCAACAGGGAAATGCCTCGCTCACCCTCCAACTCCTCGGCTCCCGACCCCATCTGGTCTGGTACCTCCCCTCCCTCGACGACCCGTCAGCGAGCAATGCCACCGGCCCCGACGGCGAACCCCACTCCAGTGGCGACACCACCAACGATTTCCTCTCCCACGTCCCGCCCGGCTGGCTCTGGGGAACTCTCCAACTCGCCCTGGCCGCCGTGCTCGCCGCCCTGTGGCGTGCCCGACGCCTCGGCCCCCTCGTGACCGAACGTCTGCCCGTCGCCGTCCGCGCCTCCGAGACCACAGAAGGTCGCGCCCGCCTCTACCTCAAGGCCAACGCCCGTGACCGGGCCGCCTCGGCTCTGCGCACCGCCACCCGCACCCGCCTCGCCTCCCTCCTGGGTGTCCCGTCCGCCCTCTCCCACTCACCGGCCACTCTCCTCCCGGCCGTCTCCTCCCGCCTCCCCCACACCGCCAGAGATCTCAACTCCCTCCTCTTCGGCCCCACCCCGTCCGACAACGCCGGCCTCGTCCGCCTGGCAGACGAACTCGACGCCCTCGAAAGAGAGGTCCGCGCCTCATGAGCGCCCAGCCCGCAGAGATCCCCGCCGAGACCCCCGACAGCGCCCGCGCCTCCCTTGAGGCCCTGCGTGCCGAGATCGCCAAGGCCGTGGTCGGCCAGGACCCGGCGGTCACCGGCCTCGTCGTCGCCCTCCTCTGCCGCGGCCACGTCCTCCTCGAAGGAGTCCCCGGCGTCGCCAAGACCCTGCTGGTACGTGCCCTGGCCGCGTCCCTCGAACTCGACACCAAGCGCGTCCAGTTCACCCCCGACCTGATGCCCAGCGACGTCACCGGCTCCCTGGTCTACGACGCCCGCACCGCCGAGTTCTCCTTCCGGCCCGGCCCGGTCTTCACCAACCTCCTCCTCGCCGACGAAATCAACCGCACGCCGCCCAAGACCCAGGCCTCTCTTCTCGAAGCGATGGAAGAACGCCAGGTCACCGTCGACGGCGTCCCTCGCCTCCTGCCCGACCCCTTCCTGGTCGCCGCGACCCAGAACCCGGTCGAGTACGAGGGCACCTACCCTCTCCCCGAAGCCCAGCTGGACCGCTTCCTCCTGAAGCTCACCGTCCCTCTACCCGATCGTCAGGACGAGATCAGCGTCCTGACCCGGCACGCGGAAGGCTTCAATCCCCGGGACCTCGAAGCAGCGGGCGTACGTCCCGTCGCCGGCCCCGCGGACCTGGAAGCCGCCCGGTCCGCCGTCGCCAAGACCTCGGTGTCGCCCGAGATCACCGGCTATGTCGTCGATATCTGCCGTGCCACCCGTGAATCCCCCTCGCTGACTCTCGGCGTCTCCCCGCGAGGCGCCACCGCTCTGCTCTCCACCGCCCGCGCCTGGGCCTGGCTCACCGGCAGGGACTACGTCATCCCCGACGACGTGAAGGCGCTGGCCCTCCCCACACTCCGCCACCGCATCCAACTTCGCCCAGAAGCAGAGATGGAGGGTGTCACCCCCGACTCCGTCATCACCTCCGTCCTCGCCCACGTCCCCGTCCCCCGCTGAGCCGGCGACCATGGCCCTCACCGGACGAACCGCACTGCTCGCGGCCCTCGGCTCCCTCCCAGTCGGCATCCTCGCGCCGAACTGGGCGGGGATCCTCGCGGTGAACGCACCCCTCACACTCGCAATTCTGTGCGACTACGCTCTCGCCGCGCCAGTGCGAAAGCTCCAATTCACCCGAACCGGTGACACATCCGTTCGACTCGGAGAAACCGCCACAGTCCAGCTCGCCGTCACCAACCCTGCTCCGCGCCGCCTGCGCGCCCAGTTCCGCGACGCCTGGCCGCCCAGTAGCTGGAATCCAGGCACCGAGTTCGCCGCCTCCCGCCACACGGTGACGATTCCGTCCGGCGAACGCCGCCGTCTCACCACGGTGTTGCGTCCCACCCGCCGAGGCGATCGCCAGGCGCAGCGCATCACCGTCCGCTCGTACGGACCCCTGGGTCTGGCCACCCGTCAGGGCAGCCACGAGGTCCCGTGGACCGTGCGCGTCCTGCCTCCGTTCACCAGCCGGAAGCACCTGCCTTCCAAGCTGGCCCGGCTACGTGAACTTGACGGCCGCACCAGCCTGTTGACCCGCGGCGAGGGCACGGAGTTCGACAGCCTCCGGGATTACGTGCCTGGCGACGACACCCGTTCCATCGACTGGCGCGCAACCGCCCGCCAGAACAAGGTCGCGGTCCGCACCTGGCGCCCTGAACGCGACCGCCACATCCTGTTGGTCCTGGACACCGGCCGCACCTCAGCAGGCCGCGTGGGCTATGTCCCCCGCCTTGACGCCTCCATGGATGCAGCCCTGCTCCTGGCAGCCCTGGCTTCACGTGCCGGTGACCGGGTGGACCTCCTTGCCTACGACCGCCGTACGCGCGCCCAGGTCCAGGGCCGATCGGCAGGCGAGCTCCTGCCCGCCCTGGTCAACGCCATGGCCTCGCTGGAACCGGAGCTGGTCGAAACCGACACCCGCGGCCTCACTGCTACGGCTCTGGCCTGTGCTCCCCGCCGGTCTCTCGTCGTCATCCTGACCAGTCTCGAAGCTGCTCCGGTAGAAGAGGGCCTTCTGCCCGTCCTCTCTCAGCTCACCCAACGCCACACGGTCCTCGTCGCTTCGGTGGCCGATCCCCGCATTGTGGAAATGACCGCTGCCCGGGGCTCGGCCGAGTCTGTCTACGAAGCCGCAGCCGGCGCACAGGCCCAGGAACAACGCCAACGAACCGCAGAGAAGCTCAAGCGCCACGGAGTCTCCGTCGTGGACGCCACCCCTGACAACCTGGCTCCCGCCCTTGCCGACGCCTATCTCGCTCTCAAGGCAGCCGGCCGCCTCTAGCGTTGCCCGTCAAAGCGGTCCCCGAAAGGAATCCACTCAGACAACGCCGGAAAAGGCCCTTGAACGCAGAAAAGCCCCGCACCAGTTTCCTGGTGCGGGGCAATCCCACAATAATTGTTCGGCGGCGTCCTACTCTCCCACAGGGTCCCCCCTGCAGTACCATCGGCGCGGAAAGGCTTAGCTTCCGGGTTCGGAATGTAACCGGGCGTTTCCCTAACGCTATGACCACCGAAACACTATGAAATTTGAACACTGGATGACGACACAGCCGTTCGTTATTTCAGAACTAACACAGTGGACGCGAGCAACTGAGGACAAGCCCTCGGCCTATTAGTACCAGTCAGCTCCACCCGTTACCGGGCTTCCACATCTGG
>NZ_JBEZKB010000054.1:0-25523 GCF_040651475.1 Streptomyces sp. NPDC048442 | reverse complement strand
CAGCGCTTTGCCGGGTGCGCCGCCCGTACCGCACCGTCAGTCCCTCGGCCTGCTCGACGAACGTACGACGCGGACACACGGTGTTCTCGCAGTACAGGCGGCGGACCGTTAGCTCGATCAACACAAGACCGCCCCTGACTCTCGACCGTCCCGCTACACTCCAGCCGCCCGGCATCATCCCAGGTCAGGCAGCAAACTCCTGCTGGAGTACTAGCCGTCCGTCTCCACCCCCGACCCGCCGCGCATCCACAAGTCAGACCCGGAAACAAGCCACCCTGACGGTTCCGCGGCGCCGACGAGGATCGCGTGCTCCGTATTCGTCTCCCTAACCTGCCAGTTGGAGCCGGATGACTTTGAGGCGACGCAGGCTTCGTGCGCAGTTCGGTGCGGAGCGCCCCGCCGCCATTCAGCCCGGTGTGGGCAAGGGATTCGGCCCGTTCCCTTCGCACTCGATACCTGGGCTCACGAGCGGGCGACGGCTGTGGACGGGCTGACGCCCGTGTCGGCCAATCGAGGGATTCTGCCAGGTCGGATTCTCTTCACGAGCTGGCTCCGCAGCAGGTGAAAGCGGCTGCAGGTCTCGTGGGCTGCGCCATGGGCGAGCAGCGGGTGACTACGCTGCGGGCACAGCGTTCTGGCGCTGATCTTGTGGCACCGGCAGTCACGGGCACTCCCCCGCGACTGCCGGTCCGCGATGCACAATCCGGCTCATGCCGAACACCCCGCCCGCCCCGCCGTACGTCATCCACCGGAAGCGCAACGGTGCGCCTCGCCGAATCGACGTCTCCGCCCAGACAGTCCAGCAGATCGTCGGACACCTCCAAGGAGTTCCTGGTGCTCGACAGCTGGTTCACGACCTGTCGCAGGTCCTGCGCTGTCCTGCGCTTACCCTGTTGGTACACGCCGCCCTCGCTGGCGCATCGGGAATACCTGAGTTGGAACCCCTGCGGGTACGTGGTCGAGCGGCCGGGACAGCGGTGCGTGGAGCACTTGTGGCCCCGGGACGACGGCATCGACCCGTATCCGCAGCGGTGCCCGGTGGTCCTCGACAGCGAGCTGGACGACCACCGGTGGACCAAGTACTCCACTCTTCGCTGCCCGTGGGAGAAGGCGTCGGGCAGTGACCGGTGTGCGCACCACGACCCCCGGCCCGACGAGCTGTGCGGCTACCCCATGGGCACTGGAGCGCCGTGTCTCATCCCGGAGATCGTCTTCCCCTGTGCTCAGCACATGCGGCAGAAGGAAGCGGAGCTGGAACGGGCTACTCACGAAGTGGCCTCCCAGACCCTCTGCCCGCAGTGCTCAGCTGGGGCCGGCCAGCCGTGTCGTACCAAGAGCGGGCGCCAGTGCGGGTTCCACAAGCAGCGCGGCACGGTCATCGAGGGCAGCCGCCAGGTCTTGGAGATCGCCGCCCAGATCCGGCGGCAGACCGCGCCGACGCCGTAATGTCCCGCCACATCGCTCCGCCCTGGCGCCGTGTCGGCCAGTGAGCTGGGCCTGGTGACGACTCCACGCTGCCGCGCGCGTCACGCAGGACGTGCCGGGTTTGTCGCGGGCGGCACGATTCCCTTCGTGGGCGGGGTCGAGTTACCCCCGCCGGCTGTGCAGGGCCGTCTTGGCGGCGTGGAATGCCTCGACTGCCGACGGTGTAGGGCGGGGTGCGGGGGCCCATCCGTCGGGTGTTGCGGTGAAGGGGTACCAGAGCTGGTCGGGGCCGAGCCGGAGTTGCACTCCGGCGGCAGGGTCGGTCAGCCGAGATCTCGCAGGGCTTGGTGCTGCCGCTCTGGCAGCCGATCTCGTCGGCGGCTGCGGTGAGCAGGCCGGGGTCGGGATCGGAGAGGTGGAGGCAGACGCGGACACCGACGGCGCCAACGAAGGTGCAGGCGGAGCGGAGTCGGCGGAGTTCGGCGGTCCGCAGTCCTGCGCGCGCGGCGGCGTCGTCGGTGTCCCTCTGCGGGCGGCCGTGGAGGAGACGGATGAGGTCAACGAGGGGGTCGTCGTCGTGGGGGCGGGCGTCGAGGAGCGCGCGGGCGCGCTGGGCGGCGTCCGCTGCGGTGTTGATGATCTGGTCGGTGCTGGGAATTCCGTGGGGGGCGGGGGGAAGTTCACGCTCCCACAGGGGTGCGGGGGGCTCGCTGCCTGCGCGCGTGTGGTTCATGCGCGGGCCGTCAGGGCGCAGAGTCGGAGGAGTTCGGCGTCGTCGAGCTGGGTGACGTCGATGTCGCCGCTGGGGAGCAGTCGGCGGGCCATGCGTCGTTTGTTGTCCTGGAGTGCGGCGATGCGTTCTTCGATGCTGTGGGTGGCGATCAGGTGGTGGACGGTCACGTCGCGTTCCTGTTTGATGCGGTGGGTGCGGTCGTTGGCCTGTTCTTCGGCGGCCGGGTTCCACAGGCGGTTGTAGTGGATGACGTGGTTGGCGCGGGTGAGGTCGAGGCCGACGCCGCCGCTCTGCGGGGTGAGGATCAGGACGTCGGCCTGCCCGTGGTCGAAGGCGGTGAGGACTTCCGTGCGCTGTGCCGGGCGCAGGGTTCCGTCGAAGACGAGGCAGCGCAGGCCACGGGCGGTCAGGTAGCTGTTGATGAGTTGACCGGCGTGTACATAGGTGGCGAAGACGAGGGCGGCCCGCCGCGCTCGCGGGTGGTGTGGAGCAGGTTGTAGAGGGTGGCGAATTTGGGTGCGCGGCGGGCCGCCTCGGCGGGGTCGGCGGCGACGGATTCGGTGTCTTCGTCCAGGTAGTGGGCGGGGCTGATGCAGATCTTCTTGAGGCTGTTGATCAGGTTGAGGACGAGCTGGCCGCGGCGTGGGCTGTTTGCGCAGGCCCGTACCTGTTCCAGGGTGTCGCGGGTTAGGGCTTCGTAGAGGCCGATCTGCTCGGGCGAGAGCGGCACTGGGTGGTGCTTGATGTGCTTGGCGGGAAGTCGGAGGTTCAGCGCCGGGTCTTCCTTCAAGCGTCGGATCATGAACGGCTTCAGGAGCGCCTTCAGGCGGTCCTCGGTGTCCTGTGTGGCCTCGGGGGTGGTGTGCGCGAGGGGCCGGGTGTAGGGGGCGTTGAACTGGGTGCGGGAGCCGAAGAGTTCGGGGTTGCACCAGTCCAGGATTGCCCAGAGGTCGGTGGGGCTGTTCTCCATCGGGGTGCCGGTGAGCGCGAGACGGGCCCCGGTCAGGGAGCGGATCAGCCGGGAGAGGTGGATGCGGGAGTTCTTCACGCGTTGTGCTTCATCGGCGACGACCAGCCCCCAGGAGATCTCGGTGAGCTGGCGGTGGTCCCTGCGCAGCACCTCGTAGCTGGTGATGACGATGCTGTGGGGGCGCAGGGCGGTGAGGGAGCGGTGGGGGCCCTGGTAGCGGATGACGGGGGTGTCCGGGATGTGCTGGGCGGCTTCGTCACACCAGTGGTCGATCACCGTCGTGGGGCAGATGACGAGGGTGGGCGCGTGTTTGCTCTGGGAGCGCAGCAGGTGGAAGGCAAGAGCGGTGACGGTCTTCCCGGTACCCATCTCATCAGCGAGGAGGGCGCCGAAGCCCAGTTCGGTGAGGCGGTGCAGGCGTTGTACGGCGGTGGCTTGGTAGGGGTACAGGTCCGGGATGCCGGCGGGGAGAGGGACGGGTGTGGGGTTGTGGAGGTTCTCGATGAGGAGGGCCAAGCCGTCGGCGGGACGGCAGGCAATGGTGCGTCCGTCGAGGGTGATGTGTCCGTAGAGGACGTCGAGGAGGGCCTGGAGGCGGCCCTGCGGAGGCAGGCGGCGGGTTTTCAGCCGTTCGCGGAGGACGTCGTCAAGAAGGATCCAGCGGTTGCGCAGCCGTACGCACGGCATTGCGGCGTCGGCAAGGGTGGCGAGTTCGTTCTCGGTGAGCGGAGCGCCGTCCAGGGTGAACTGCCAGCGCCGGTCGAGGAGCTCCCCGATGCCCAGTTGGCCGCTGTCCAGGGAAGCGGGGGTGCCGGTGCCTGAGCTTGTTCCGCTTTGACGGACACCATTGGTGTGGTGGTCAGGCTGCGAGTGCGGTCTCGTATTCGGCTGGGCTGAGGTAGCCGAGGCTGCTGTGCAGTCGGTGCAAGGTGTACCAGCCTTCGATGAAATCGAAGATCGCGGTGCGGGCGGTGGCCCGGCTGGGCCAGACGGAGGTGCCGAGCAGTTCGCGTTTGATGGTCGAGAAGAACGACTCGGCAAGCGCGTTGTCCCAGCACTGACCGGTGCGGCCGACCGAAAGCCGGACGCCGAACTCGACTGCCAGGGAGGCGAATTGCTGACTGATGTATTGACAGCCTCGATCCGAATGGAAGATCACGGGGTGGGTGGGGCAACGCTGCCGGCAGGCGGCTGTCAGGGCCTCGGCCACCAGCTCGGTCCGCAGGTGACCGGCGGTTGCCCAGCCGACCACGCGCCGGGAGGCGATGTCGATGACCGTGGCCAGATAGAGCCAGCCCTCCTTGGTCGGGACGAACGTGATGTCGCCGCACCAGCGGACATCGAGCCCGGTGCGGTCGGGCTGGAAGTTCCGGACGATGAGGTCGGGACGGAAGGCAGCCCCGGGATCGGCGACCGTGGCCGTATGCCGTCGTCTGCGGTGTCGGCCCTGCAGTCCGGCAGCCCGCATCAGTCGTGCGACACGGCGGCGGCCGCACCCGGAGCCCTCGCGCTTGAGCACGGCATGCACGCGTGGGGCCCCGTAGGTTCCGCGTGATTTCGCATGCACATCGGTGATCTGCTTAGTCAGCTCGGCATCGCGCACCGCACGGGGGCCGGGCAGGCCGGAGCGACGGGCATAGAAGGCGGTCCGGGAGACCTTCATCAGCTCACACGCCCGTTTGACGCTATGACCTGCGCGCTTCTCCGCCTCGATGAACGGGTGCACCGTCACCGGGTCTCCTTCGCGAAGAAAGCTGTGGCCCGCTTGAGGACGTCGACGTCTTCGCGCAGCCGGCGGTTCTCCCGCCGCAACGCGGCCAATTCCTCGCGCTCACTGCTGGTCAGCCCGCTGCGTTCGCCCGCGTCGACCTCGGCCTGCTTCACCCAGTCCCGCACCGCGGTCTCGGTCAGCTCGAAGTCTCTGGCGACCTGCCCGGCCGAGCGGTCACCTCGCCGGCACAGACCGACGATCTCGGCCTTGAAATCCGGCATGAACGAACGACGAGGGCGGCGAGGCTTCTTCTTCCCCATGCTCTCCATGATGGACATCATCCTTCCGGGGCTGAACCCCAGATCTCGAATGTCCGTCAAACCGCATCAAGCCCAGTAGCTTCTTGGTCCTCGAACGGGTTCGTCATATTTGGACTTTCTGGTGCTGATTACTTGTGTTTTTGGTGGACTTGACTCAGAGGGAGTACAACCGCCCCAAGTGAACGCGGAGGTACTCCCGGTTGGCTTCGGGATGATCTTGCGATGGCCGGACAGCAAGGGCCTCGCCGTCGGTGGCGACCCTGGCCGCTGCCGTTTTCCAACGATCGCCCCCGCCAAGGGGGTTGGCGTCGCGGGCTCGCCTGCCTAACGTGTGAGCAGAACATGAGTCGACCTCACATTTAAGGATTTGCGTGATCACCCACCACGCCGAAGCCCGCCTGTGGCTGCTGAGCACGCCCGGCACCTCTTACGCCTTCCAGCTGGACGCCGACGACGTTCCCCGGCACGTGCACTGGGGCCGGCCGCTGACCCTGGAGCAGGCCGCCGTGATCGCGGCCGGCCTGCCCACCGA
The DNA here is from genome assembly GCF_040651475.1 of Streptomyces sp. NPDC048442. Classification (NCBI taxonomy): domain Bacteria; kingdom Bacillati; phylum Actinomycetota; class Actinomycetes; order Kitasatosporales; family Streptomycetaceae; genus Streptomyces; species Streptomyces sp. NPDC048442. Next base: position 19,832 of record NZ_JBEZKB010000054.1, on the reverse strand, counting down.
GGATCCCGGCGGCGACGACCCCGGCGGCGAGGAGTACGTGGTGGAGGGCGGCCTGCGGTTCGGGGCGCCGTCGCTGACCGTCCGGTTCGAGGACGGCGTGCGCGGCTTCGACTGGCGGTTCGTCTCGTACACGACCCAAGGCGGCCTGCTCACGCTCTCCTTCACCGACCGCGTCCGCTCGCTCGGTCTCGATCTGCACTACCGGATCCGGGACGGTCACGACCAGATCGAGCGCTGGGCCGTCCTCACCGCGGACGAGCCGGTGGACGTCCTGCGGTTCGACTCCGCCGCCTGGACGCTGCCCGCCCGCCACGACTACCGGGTCAGCCATGTGGTGGGGGAATGGGGCCGGGAGTTCCAGCTCCAGCGCGACCGGGTGCCCGTCGGGGAGACCGTGTTCACCAGCCGTCTCGGCATCACGGGGCAGCACGCCGGCCCCTGGCTGATGCTCGACGCGCAGGACGCCGCCGAGGAGCACGGCGAGGTCTGGAGCACTGCCCTGGCCTGGAGCGGCAGCCGCCGCATCACCCTGCGCCGCGACCCCTACGGCCGCACCTCGTGGACCGGCGGGTTCGGCCACGAGGGGCTGGTCTGGAAGCTGCTCCCCGGCGAGTGTCTGGAGACCCCCGTCTTCACCGGTCTTTACGCCCCCGACGGCTTCGGCGGCACCAGCCGCCGCTGGCACGCCTACGTCGAGGGCCAGGTGCTGCCCGCCCGTCCGGCCGAGCGCCCGCTGATCTTCAACTCGTGGGAGGCGACCGAGTTCGAGGTCAGCGAGAAGCAGCAGAGCGAGCTGGCGGAGCTGGCCGCGGGTCTCGGCGTCGAGGTCTTCGTGCTGGACGACGCCTGGTTCGGCGCCCGTACGAGCGACACGGCCGGTCTCGGCGACTGGTGGCCCAACCCCGACCGCTTCCCGGACGGCCTGGGCCCGCTCGCCGACCGCGTCCGCGCGCTGGGCATGGGCTTCGGCCTGTGGGTCGAGCCCGAGGCGGTCAACCCCGACAGTGACCTCTTCCGTGCGCACCCCGACTGGATCCTCCGCCAGGACGGCCGTACCCGTACGCAGCGGCGAAACCAGCACGTGCTGAACTTCGCCCGCCGCGACGTCCGCGAGTGGGCGGTCGAGTGGCTGGTCAGGACCGTCACCGAACTGGACGTCGCCTTCCTCAAATGGGACATGAACCGGCCGTTCAGCGAGGCGGGGCAGCCCGGGGCAGCCGACCCCGACCGGGTCTGGATCGAGCACACGCGCGGCGTCTACGAGGTGATGGACCGGCTGCGCGCCGCGCGTCCCGGCCTGTACCTGGAGGCGTGTGCGGGCGGTGGCGGCCGGGCGGACCTGGGCGTGCTGGCCCGCTCCGACCAGGTCTGGACGTCCGACAACACCGACGCCGCCGACCGGGTCGCGATCCAGCACGGCCACTGCCAGCTGCTGCCCGCCCGGACCATGGGCGCCTGGGTCACCGACAGCCCGAACAGCCACAGTGCCCGCCCGACCTCGATCCGGTACCGCTTCCACGTCTCGATGGCCGGGGCGCTGGGCATCGGCGGCGATCTGCGGAACTGGAGCGAGGAGGATCTGGCCCGGGCCCGGATGCTGGTGGAGCAGTACAAGCGGATCCGCCCGGTGGTGCACGGTGGCGTACTGCACCGCCTGGGGCACGACGCCGTGCAGTACCTCACCGAGGACGAGGTCGTCGTCTTCCAGTTCCAGCCGTCCGCGCTGACCCGCTCGGTGGAGCGCACCCGGTTGAAGGGTCTCGACCCCGATGCCCGCTACCGGGACGAGGCCACCGGCGCCGTCCACGAGGGCGCCGTCCTGCTCAGCCACGGCCTCCCGCCGCTGCTGCCCTTCGACTGGACGAGCGAGCTCGTCCACCTCAAGAGAGTGCCCCGATGAGCCTCGCCCCCGTACGGCCCGAGGCCCTCGCCGAGCCCACCCGCAAGGTCGGCTCCGGCTGGCTCGCCCTGTTCGTCCTGGCCAACGCCGGGATGTTCATCCCGATGCAGGTGCCGACCACGTTCCTGATGCCCGAGCAGATCGCCCGGATCGACCCGGCGGGGAAGGTCGGCAGCTACGCCTGGGTCAGCATGATGGGCGCGGTCTCGGGGATCGTCCTCGCACCGCTGGCCGGCGCGCTCTGCGACCGCACCACCGGCCGTTTCGGCCGTCGCCGGCCGTGGATGATCGCGGGCTCGCTGGTCTGCATGGCGGCTCTGGTCTTCACCGGCATCCAGACGACGGTCGCCGGGGTCGCGCTCGGCTCGCTCGTGCTGTCCGCCGCCTTCATGATCATCGGTGCCGGGCTCGCCCCTGTGGTGCCGGACCGGGTCCCGGTCCGGCAACGCGGCGTGGTGCTGGGGTGGGCCACGGTCCCGCAGGCCGGCGGCATGATCGCGGGCGGGCTGCTGCTCGGAATGGTGACGGGCTTCTCCGCGCAGTATCTGCTGATGGCCGCGTTCCCGCTGCTGATCGTGCTGTTCGCGGTCACCATGAAGGATCCCCCGCTTCCCCGCGAGCACCGCGAGCCGTTCTCGCTGCGTACCTTTCTGAACGGCTACCGGATCAGCCCGCGCGCGCATCCCGACTTCGTCTGGGCGATGAGTTCGCGGTTCATCATGGGTCTTGGTTACGGCCTGGGCACGCTCTACATGCCGTACTTCCTGGACGACGTCCTGCACTACGAGCAGTTGTTCCCCGGCGAGTCCACCGAGGACGGCCTGCTCCTCGTGATCGGCGTCAACTGCCTGGCCACGATCTCGACGGTCGTCCTCAGCGGCTGGCTCTCCGACAAGTGGGGCAAGCGCCGCATGCTGGTCTTCATCGGCGGCGTCACGATGGCCGTCGCCGCGATCCCGCTCGCGCTGGCGCCCACGTGGCCCATGACGCTGGTCGCGGCCGTCATCCTGGGCCTGGGCTACGGCGTGTACCTGGCCGTCGACACCGCCCTGGTCACCGAGGTGCTCCCCACCTCGGCGGACCGCGGCAAGGACATGGCCCTCGCCAACCTGATGGCTTCCCTGCCGTACGTACTCGTACCGCCGATCGCCTCGGTCGTGCTCGGCGAACTGGGGGGCTACCGCTCGTTGTTCCTCTGCTCCGCGGCCATGTCCGCGTCGGGCGCGGTACTGGTGTGGAAGGTCAAGGGTGTCCGCTAGCGCGCTCGCCGGCTTGTCTCCACCGACCGGATCCGGTCGCTCAGGTAGCTGTTGAGGACTCGTTTGCACTCGGCGATCAGCTGGGGGTCGCCCTGCGGATCGGTACGGAAGGCCAGCCTCAGGACACTGTCCGCGCACTCCAGGGCCACCCGGATGGCGAGTTCCCATTCGGCGTCGTCCTCGACACCGGACAGGGACGCGGTCAGTGAGCGCAGCCGTCCGGCGACCGCCGTGTTGTTGTCCAGGGCCGGATCGAGGGTGTGGTCCCGGCCCACCGCGCCGAAGTCGACCACACCGAAACCGGTGATCGTCCGGCGCATGGCGACGAACTCCTCGACGGCGACGTCGACGACGCCCGGGATTTCCTCGGGCTCCTCGCGCTCCAGCCGGGCCGCGACCCGCTCCAGGAAAGCCTCCAGGTTGCGGGCGGCGAGCGCGCCGATCAGCCCCTCCTTGTCGGAGAAGAACTGGTAGAGGGTGCCGATGGGCACCTCGGCCCTGCGGGCCACCTCCTTGGTGGTCAGTGCGGCATGACCGACCTCGTCCAGGAGTTCGGCGCAGGCGTCCAGCAACCGTTCGAAACGTTCGGCGCTGCGCTTCTGGACGGGCATGCGGCGCAGGGTCCCCGCGGTGCGATCTTGGTTCACCGTTCCATCATCCCACCCGGCGAGCTAACATGAGCCTTACTCATATTCCAGGGGGTTGCACATGACGCTGGACCATCTGCCGACCGACTTCGTCTGGGGTGCCTCGACGGCGTCCTACCAGATCGAGGGCGCCACCAAGGAGGGCGGCCGCGGACCGTCCGTATGGGACACCTTCACCGCCCGCCCCGGTACGGTCCGCGACGGGCACACCGGCGACGTGGCCTGTGACCACTACCACCGGTACGAGGAGGACCTGGCGCTGATGGCCGAGGCCGGCCTCACCGGCTACCGCTTCTCCCTCGCCTGGCCCCGGATCCGGCCGACCGGCAAGGGTGAGGTCAACCTCCAGGGCCTGGACTTCTACGACCGGCTGGTCGACGGCCTGCTCGCCCGCGGCGTCGAACCCGTCCCGACCCTGTTCCACTGGGACCTCCCGCAGGGCCTTGAGGACGAAGGCGGCTGGCTGAACCGCGACACCGCATACCGCTTCGCCGAGTACGCCGCCATCGTGGCCGACAGGCTGGGTGACCGCGTCCAGAAATGGATCACGCTCAACGAGCCGTTCGTCCACATGGTCTGGGGCTACGCCCTCGGCACCCACGCGCCCGGCCGCACCCTGTTCCTGGACTCCCTGCCGGTCGCCCACCACCAACTGCTCGGCCACGGCTTGGCGTTGAGCGAGCTGCGCGCACGCGGCCTCCAGGTGATGATCGCGAACAACTGCACCCCGGTCTGGCCCGCCTCGGACACCCCCGGCGACCGCGCCGCCGCGCAGGCCTACGACAATCTCCACAACCGTCTGTTCAACGACCCGATCCTTACGGGCGCTTACCCCGACCTGTCGGCCTACGGCGCGGACGCCACCCTCGGCGGATCCGTCCAGGACGGCGATCTCGAACTGATCTCGGCCCCACTGGACGCGCTCGGCATCAACTACTACAACCCGACCCGCATCCAGGCTCCGACGTCCGAGGGCCTGCCGTTCGAAGAGGCCCCCGTAGAGGGCTACCGTCACACCGCCTTCGGCTGGCCCGTCGTCCCCGACGGCCTGCGGGAACTGCTGGTCGGCCTCAAGGAGCGCTACCCGGCACTCCCGCCGGTCTACATCACGGAGAACGGCTGCTCGGTCGAGGACGTCGTCACCGCGGACGGCACCGTTCCCGACCTCGACCGCATCGACTACCTGGACACCCACCTCCAGGCCGTCGACGCCGCCGTGGCCCAGGGCGTGGACGTACGGGGCTACTTCACCTGGACCCTGCTGGACAACTTCGAATGGGCCGAGGGCTTCCACCAGCGCTTCGGACTCGTCCACGTCGACCATGACACCCAGGTCCGCACCCCGAAGGCGTCCTTCGCCTGGTACCGGGACCTCATCCGCGCCCAGCGCGGCTGATCCACCCGCCGGGCCGATCCACCCACCGAGGTCCGTACGGAGACCTGCCCCTTGGAGCAGGTCTCCACCACTTCCCCAACAACACTGCCCGTCAAGGGGGTTGGCGTGGTGAGCCGGCCTGCCTAACGTGTATGCGGAACATGAGCCCACCTCACATCTAAGGATCTGTGTGATGACCATGGTTCAACCTCCGCGCCACCGGCTCAGATCCCTCACGATGGTGTCGCTGCTCCTGTCCGTGATGGCCCTGGTACTCGGTCCGGTGCCCAGCTCCGCGGCGGAGCCCGACTGGTGGACCCCGGCCGCGCGGCCCGCACCCGACTCGCAGATCAACGTCACGGGCGAGCCCTTCAAGGGCACCGACGCCCAGGGCGGCGTGCGGGGCTTCGTCGACGCCCACGACCACATCATGTCCAACGAGGGCTTCGGCGGCCGGCTGATCTGCGGCAAGCCGTTCTCGGAACAGGGCGTCACCGACGCCCTCAAGGACTGCCCCGAGCACTACCCCGACGGCACGCTCGCCCTCTTCGATTTCATCACCAAGGGCGGCGACGGCAAGCACGACCCCAACGGCTGGCCCACCTTCAAGGACTGGCCCGCCCACGACTCGCTGACCCATCAGCAGAACTACTACGCCTGGGTCGAGCGGGCATGGCGCGGCGGCCAGCGAGTGCTCGTCAATGACCTTGTCACCAACGGCGTGATCTGCTCGGTCTACCCGTTCAAGGACCGCAGCTGCGACGAGATGACCGCCATCCGCCTGGAGGCGAAGAAGACATACGACATGCAGGCCTACATCGACAAGATGTACGGCGGTCCGGGCAAGGGCTGGTTCAGGATCGTCACCGACAGCGCGCAGGCCCGCGACGTCGCCGAGCAGGGCAAACTGGCCGTCGTCCTGGGCGTCGAGACCTCCGAGCCCTTCGGCTGCAAGCAGATCCTGGACGTCGCGCAGTGCGGCAAGGAGGACATCGACCGCGGCCTGGACGAGCTGCACGAGCTGGGCGTGCGCAGCATGTTCCTGTGCCACAAGTTCGACAACGCCCTGTGCGGCGTGCGCTTCGACTCCGGCACCCTCGGCACGGCCATCAACGTGGGCCAGTTCCTGTCGACCGGCACCTTCTGGAAGACGGAGACCTGCCGCGGGCCGCAGCACGACAACCCCATCGGCAACGCGGTGGCGGCGGAGGCGGAGAAGAAGCTGCCGGCGGGGGTGGCCGTCCCCTCGTACGCCTCGGGCGCGCAGTGCAACACCCGCGGACTGTCCGACCTGGGTGACTACGCGGTGCGCGGCATGGTGAAACGCAAGATGATGCTGGAGATCGACCACATGAGCGTCAAGGCCGCGGGACAGGCCTTCGACATCCTCGAGTCCGAGTCGTATCCGGGCGTGATCTCCTCGCACAGCTGGATGGACCTGGGCTGGACCGAGCGGCTCTACAAGCTCGGTGGTTTCGCCGCCCAGTACATGAGCGGCTCGGAGGCGTTCAGCGCGGAGGCCAGGCGCACGGAGGCCCTGCGCAAGAAGTACAAGGTCGGCTACGGCTACGGCACCGACATGAACGGAGTCGGCGGCTGGCCGGCCCCGCGGGGCCAGAACACCCCGAACCCGGTGAAGTATCCGTTCCGCAGCACGGACGGCGGCTCGGTGATCGACAAACAGACCACCGGCGCGCGCACTTGGGACTTCAACACCGAGGGCGCGGCGCACTACGGCATGGTCCCGGACTGGATCGAGGACATCCGGATCGTCGGCGGCCAGGAGGTCGTGGACGACCTCTTCACGGGCGCCGAGTCCTACCTCCGCACCTGGGGGAACTCCGAGCGGCACAAGCCCGGGGTGAACCTGGCCTCGGGCAGGGCCGCCTCGGCGTCCACGTCGGAGTGGTGGAACCCCTTCGTCCAGTTCGCTCCCGGCCGGGCCGTGGACGGCGACAGGACAACCCGCTGGGCCAGCGAGTGGAACAACGACCAGTGGCTGCGGATCGACCTCGGATCCACGAAGCTGGTCAAGCGCGTCACCCTCGACTGGGAGGCGGCGTACGGGAAGTCGTACCGCGTCGAGCTGTCGGCCGACGGCACGAACTGGCGGACGGCCTGGTCCACGACGGCTGGTGACGGCGGCCTGGACACGGCACGGTTCGCCGGAACTCCGGCGCGGTACGTACGGATCCAGGGGCAGGAGCGCGGCACCAAGTGGGGCTACTCGCTCAGCGAGGTCGGCGTCTACAGCGACTGACGGCACCGGTGGGGCGGTGCCCAGGACCGGCGCCGGCCGGATCAGCTCTCCTGATCCGGCCGGCGCCGACAGCTGACCGAAGCGGCACTCCGCGCGATGACCCGCACACGCCGCCCGGACGGCCGCTGCCTAAGATGCGAATCATGGCAAAGTCCGAATCCACGTCCGCAGCCGTGTCGTTGGCCGATGCCCAGCGCTCCCTCCGCGACCCCGAGCAGCGCTATCCGCTGTGGCCGCCGCTTACCCGTGGCTGCCCGCGCACCAGCACCGAGGAGATGTCGTACCCGGTGGAGGTGGACTACGACTACGCGCGTGTGCCGGACGATTTCCTGGCGGGCGCCGCCGGATCGGGTACCAGCCGCGGCCTGGACCGCTGGGCACCGCTGCTGCCCCCACTGCTCGCGCCGACGCTCGGCGAGGGCGGCACCCCGCTGATCGACATCGGTGACGGGGTCTTCGTCAAGGACGAGTCGCGCAACCCGACCTGGAGCCACAAGGACCGCCTCAACCGCTGCACGGTCAGTGCCGCGCTCGGCGTGGGCGCGCCCGGCATCGTGGTGGCCTCCTCCGGCAACCACGGCGCTTCCGCAGCGGCTTACGCGGCCCGCGCCGGGCTGCGCTGCGTGGTGCTGGGCTCGGCCGAACTGCCGCCCGCGGTCGGCTCCTTCCTCGACGCGTACGGCGCCGTGGTACTTCCGGTGCCCGCCGACGAACGGTGGCCTCTGACAGAGAGGATCGTGGACCACTTCGGCTTCCACCCGGTCAGCAACCTGACGCCGTTCCACACCGGCAGCGCGTTCGGGCCGGAGGGCTACAAGACGGTGGCCTACGAGATCGCGGCCGAAGTGGGCGTGCCGGGGGCGGTATTCGTGCCCACCGGCTACGGCGAGCTTCTCTTCGGCATCGGCAAGGGGTTCGCCGAGCTGCAGCGGCTCGGGCTCACGGACCGGGTGCCACCGCTGTACAGCTGCGAGCCGGCCGCGGGCGGCCCGCTGGCGGCTGCCGTACGGCTGGGAGTACCCGCCACCAGGGTGCCGGTGGGCAGGACGGATGCGTACGGCATCAACTGCACGGTGAACAGCTACCGCGGCGTGTTGGCGATCGAGCGCAGCGGCGGCCAGGCACTGCTCGTCGACGACGCTGCGCTACGCGGCGCCCAGGCGGAACTGGCAGGCCAGGGGCTGTGGTTGGAGCTGTCTGCCGCAGCCGGGCTGGCCGGACTGCGCTCGCTCGCCGAGGAGGTCCAGGGACCGGTGGTGTGCGTGGCGACCTCCAGCGGATTCAAGGACGTCGGGGTCGGCGAGCACGTGCCGGCCCCGGTCGACCCGTCGTGGGAGGCGGTGCGGGAGCGGCTGGCAGCCCAGGGCATCGAGGCGGCCTGAACCGAATGCAGGCCTGAACCGAGTGCGGCCGGACCGGCGTCGTCGGCTGGCCCGATGACTCCTGTCGACACACCGGTCGGCGGTCACACCGCGGTCCATGGAGTCGAGGCGACGGGTCGGGCCGATCTCGACCGCGTTCCCGCCGAAGGTGTCGCGCCGCGCGGACGGCCTCGGTCACACGAGGGCTCACGTCGTACCAGGACCCCGCAATGACCCTTGCCCACACCGCTCCACGGACACCGTTCGTTGGTCTCTTCCCGTGGACTTCGGGCCGTCGCCCGGCGCGCTCACGCCTTGAGCGACAGTTTGGTGCGTACCGTCCGCCGCCATGGACACCCTCATCTTCGGCGGCATGCTCGCCACCTGGCTGGTGCTCCACCAGCAGCGCGGCCGGACCTTTCTGCTCATCGGCTGGTGGGTCCTGTTCGCCGCCGCCATCCTGCTGCTCGCCCACCACATCACCAGCAGCCTGGGGCTGGGGCTGAGCTACTGATGGCCTCCCTCACCGCACCGCTCAGCGACACCGGGGGCTCCGCCCTCCTCGGCAAGGTCCAGTACTGGTTCGCCTGCCTCTTCGCCGCCGGCTGGACGGGGATCGTCTGCGCCGGGCTCGGGGTCCAGTTCATCGGCTGGGACTACCCCTGCCCGCTGTGCATGGTCCAGCGAGTGTTCATGCTGTTGGCCGCGCTCGGCGCCGGAACCATCGTGCGCAAGGGCCTGACCGGCACCCTCACAGGACGCGACTACATGATGGGCTGGGGACTTGCCCTGGTCGCCTGCATCGGCGGCGGCTTCACGGCCTGGCGGCAGACCATGCTGCACATCCTGCCGGACGACAAGGGGTACGGGGCCCCTGTGCTCGGCCTGCACATGTACGTCTGGGCGTGGATCCTCTTCATGGCCTCGGTGGTGGCGATCGGCATCGTACTGGCCTTCGCTCACCTCACCGCGGGCCTTGCCATCCCGGCGACGGGGCTCTACAGGCCGGTCGGCCGGATCGTTCTCTGGTTCGTCGGCGTGGTGATCGCCGTCAACCTGGTGGCCGTCTTCCTGGAGGAGGGCTTCCACTGGTTCCTGCCGGACGACCCCACACGGTACGAATTCTTCTACCAGGTGGGGCTCCTGGGCTGACCGACGGTCCGGCCGACGTCAACAAGGCCCAAAATCACTACACCTGACACTCATTCGACGGCATGCACCAGACTCTCCCCTTGTCGTGGGCAACTACGTCGGCCTACGTCGGTCCGCAACCGAGCGAACGCATTCTCCCGGGCGCGCACACCGAAAGTCCCCGCCTTCTACCGGCCGTTCACGACCTGGTGCGTGGACGGCGTCACACTCCTGTTATCTTTACGTGACTTCACGACATGACCCTCTGTAACGCTTCGGCCTGAGATCGCTAGCAGCAGGACGGGAATGACCAAGCACGACAGGTTCAACAGGGCAACGCAGGCCGCACGTTCGGCACTGGCACCCGGGCGGGGCAAGAGGAAGCGGGCCAGGACGCGGTCCATGAAGCTGCGACTGCCCAAGAGACCGGACTATCCCCGGTCCGGGCGGCGCGGCTGGCGGCGCTGGGTGCCTTCGTGGCGCCAAGTGCTGGGCTCGGCAGCGACGTTCGCCGGTCTACTGACGGTGACCATCGCCATCGCGTACGCCCGCACGGACATACCCGACGACCTCAACGCCTTCGCCACCCAGCAGGACAACGTCTACTACTGGGCGGACGGCACACCCATGGCACGGACCGGTTGGGTGAGCCGCCAGGAGATGCCCCTGGAGAAGGTTCCCGAGCACGTCCGCGGGGCGGTGCTGGCTGCCGAGAACCACAGCTTCTACTCGGATCCCGGCGTCTCGCTCCAGGGAGTCACCCGTGCGTTCTGGCAGACGGTCACCGGTGGGGACACCCAGGGCGGCTCCACCATCACCCAGCAGTACGTGAAGAACGTCTATCTCTCACAGGACCGTTCCTTCTCGCGCAAGTTCACCGAGATGCTCATGGCGATCAAGCTCGACCGGCAGCGGAGCAAGGACCAGATCCTGGAGGACTACCTCAACACCAGCTGGTTCGGGCGCGGTTCTTACGGGCTGCAGCGCGCCGCCCAGGCGTACTACGGCAAAGAGGTCACCCAACTCAACGTCAGCGAGGGCGCGTTCCTGACCTCCCTGCTCAAGGGTGCGGCGCTCTACGATCCCGCCCTCGGCCCCGGCAACCACCAGCGCGCCGTCGAGCGATGGAAGTGGACGCTGGACCGCATGGTGGAGGTCGGCAGGCTGAGCCGGGCCGAGCGGGCACGGTACACCGAGTTCCCCGAGCCCGGAGCTGCCCCCAGGGGGACCAGCGCCAGTGGGCAGAACGGCTACCTGGTCGAGCTCGCGGAGTCGTACGCGAAGCGCACGGGGAAGATCCCCGACGCGGCCTTCGACCTCGGCGGCTACCAGATCTACACGACCTTCGAGAAGCCGAGGATGTCCGCCCTCACCGCGGCGGTCAAGAAGTCGCGCGACACCCTGGACCCCAAGGCGCGGGCCACCGACCGGTACGCGAAGTTCGGGGCCGCCTCGGTCGCCTCCGACGGGCGCATACTCGCCGTGTACGGCGGTCCCGACTTCCAGCGGCAGGCCTTCAACGAGTCCAATACGGCCACGGTCCCCGCGGGTTCGGCGTTCACCCCCTTCGTCTACGCAGCCGCACTGGAGCGAGGCGTCCAGCGCGAGCGCACCGGCCCTCGTACTCCCGTCACCCCCTCGACCGTGTACGACGGGAACGACGACGTGCCACTGATGACCCCGGAGGGTCCCTACTGGGACCGGGGCGGCAAGATGGTCAAGGGCCAGAACGACGACGGCCGCTCCTACGGGCGCATCCCCCTGCGGGAGGCCGTGGCACGGGGCGTGAACACCCCCTTCCTCCAGCTCGGCATGGACGTCGGGCTCGGCCTGGTACGGGAGACCGCCGAGAAGTCCGGGATGCTCGCCTCAAACTTCGGCCCGCCCGTGCCCGCCTTCTCGCTGGGCAACTCCACCCCGAGCGCCATCCGCATGGCCGGTGCCTACGGGGTGTTCGCGGGTGGCGGCATGCACACGGACCCGTACTCGGTCGGGAAGATCACGCGCAACGGCGAGCCGGTGCCGCTTCCCCGCCCGCGCTCGGCGCGCGCCCTGAGCCAGGCCGTGGCGGGCCAGGTGACCGAGGCGCTCACCCGTACCGGCGAGGACTTCGCCGGCAAGACGGGCACCACCCCTGACGACACCGCGCGCTGGTACGTCGGATCCACCAAGGAGGCGTCCACGGCGGTCGTCGTCTACCGCATGGACCTCGCCAAGAGCCTCGAACCCCTGTCCCTGAAGGCGCTCGGCCGAGATCCTGCGGCCGCCGGGAAGATGCCGGCCGAGATATGGGGCCGGTACACGGCCGCCCTGCGACGGTGATGCGCACCGTGAAGCCTTCGCCCCCGTCCTCCCCCCTCTGTCTGGAGCAGTCGCGATGATCTGGAAGAAGTCGGCCACGCTGCGCGCTCGGATCCGTACCAGGTCTGGCATCGGTATCGGTGTCGCCGCGGTGCTCGTCGCCTCGCTCTCCACCGCTCTCGCCGTCTCGGCCTCGGACGACTCATCGAACGACGCCACGAACACCGGAGCCGGACCGAAGGCGACCGCCGCCGCGCCGAAGCCCAGCGCGAAGAAGCCACCGGGCACCGGCAAGGAGGAGAAGTGGGACGGGCAGGTGCAGGTGCTGGGGGACGGCTCCACGTCCTACACCGGGCCGCAGCCGGGCCAGTTGAAGGCGGAGCGGCTCAAGCCGGGAGAGAAGCCGCCTCAGTTCGTGGTGTTCTCCTGGGACGGCGCGCTGGAGAGCGACGACCGGCTGTTCTCCCGCTTCCGGCGCGTGGCGAAGGAGAACAAGGCACACATGACGTTCTTCCTCACCGGCATCTATCTGCTGCCGAAGGAGAAGAAGAACCTGTATCTGCCGCCGCAGCACAAGACCGGAGCGGCGGCGATCTCGTACCCGACGTCCGAACACATCCGTATGACGCTGGAACAGCTCGGCGGGGCCTGGAAGGAGGGGAACGAGATCGGGTCGCACTTCAACGGCCACTTCTGCGGCAAGAAGGGCGGCGGCGACTGGAGCGCGGCGGAGTGGACGTCGGAGATCGACCAGTTCTACTCCTTCGTACAGAACTGGAAGACGAACACGGGCCTGAAGAATCTCGATCCGCTGCCCTTCGACCCCACCCGTGAGGTCGTGGGCGGGCGGGCGCCCTGTCTGGAGGGGCAGAAGACCCTCATACCGGCGACCAAACCCTTCGGCTGGCGCTATGACGCCAGCTCCGCGGGGGACTTCCAGATCTGGCCCGCCAAGAAGGACGGCATCTGGGACCTGCCGCTGCAGCTGCTGCCCTTCCCCCAGAAGCAGTTCCAGGTGCTCTCCATGGACTTCAACTTCCTCTACAACCAGTCGAAGGGGAGCACCGAGGGGGATCCGGCGAAGTACCAGGAGTGGCGGAAGCAGGCCAGGGACGCCTATCTCGCGGGATTCCAGCGGGTGTTCCACGGCAGCCGGGCGCCGATGTTCATCGGGAACCACTTCGAGGACTGGAACGGCGGGATCTACATGGATGCCGTCGAGGACGTGATGAAGGACGTCTGCCCCCGCGAGGGGGTGCGCTGTGTCTCCTTCCGCGAGCTGACCAACTGGCTCGACGCACAGGACCCCAAGGTGCTGGCCCGGTGGCGACTGCTCGACCCCGCGCAGCCGTCGGGCTGGAAGTAGGAGGAGGCTTCGGCGGGGCGGTGCAGCACCCGTCCCGCCCTGTCGTGACGACGGAGGGGGTTCGGCCTGCTGCCACCGTTCGTCGGTGAACGGGTGCCCGCAGTCTCGGACACCGCGTGGGGCCCCGCGCCGATCCGGGCGACAGCGGGCCAGTCATCCTGGTCCGCAGTTGCCGGTCGGGGGAACCGGCAGTGAGGCGCTCTCGCATTCCTTCGTCCCGGAGGCCGGGCCGTCGGGGAGTGGGCCGGCGCGGACATGTCCGCCCGGGTCAGCTACGTAGGCGAGGCCGGCTTCGCTGTCGAAGGCGAGGCGGATGGCCTCGCTGAACCCTGTCGCGAGGATCTCGGGGCGCCGGCCTCTCTGGCCGGCCGTTGGCAGGGGCGCCCGGTTGAACGTGTTTCCTTCGGGCGGGGCGCTGCGGTCGGTCCAGTACCACCAACCGCCTTCGATGTGCAGGTCGATGGGCTCGGGCAGGTCGGCTCTGCCGTCCGATGCCACCTGCTTGCCCGTGGTGATCGAATCGACGGGGAGCACGTCACGCCGTCCACCGCCGTCCAGGTTCACCGCGTGCAGGCCACCGTTGCGCCGGGAAATGTCCTGGGCCGCTTCCCCCGGCCCTTTGGCGGGGTCGACCAGCGGAGCAGCCACCCATGGTGGTCCAGTAGACCGCTCCGCCCTCCACGACGATGTCATCGGGGGCCGCCCCCGCGTCTTCTGCCAGCGGCTCTACCCGGCCATCAGCGACGGTCACCTTCAGCACCCTGCCCGGCATGACCTGCAGGACCAGTAGTTCATTCCACGGGGGCGTCCGCCGGCCGAATGGGCCGAGGACCGCGCGGGTGCACTGGCCCCGGAGTTCAGGGCGTCGACGGTTCTCCTCACCGGACACCTGCATCGCTCAGACCTTCGCGGCCATCTGCATCGTTCACACCTCTGCGGCTGCCCGCTGTCCTTGGATCTCGCGTAGTTCGGGCGGCCGGGCGACCGCCGGGTCACCTCGCTCGCTCCTCCTCGCCCTCTGCCCGATCGCGTCGTCGGACGAGCCGCGGTGGGCCGTCCGGGCGACGCCCGGGGCAGGGCTGTGTCACCGGCACTCCCCCGCCGATCCGGCGCCTACGATCGCGGAATTGACCGTTGCTTTCGCTCCGGGCCCAAGCTGCACGCACACCCACATGGAGTGGTATGGCTTCCGAATCTCCGCAGCCGGCGGGCTCCCCACACCCCTCCGGCACTGCCCGAAGCGCCGGCGCGCTGTTGCGCCACGGAAAGCTGTGGCTCGCTCCGGGTGTGCTCAGCGCTCTGGTCGCCCTGGTGCTCTCCTTGCTGTACATGGGTGGCATCCTCACTCCGGAGAGCAGCCTGCACCGGTTGCCGATCGCCCTGGTGAACCTGGACAAGGGGCAGCCGATGCCCGGAGCAGCACAGAACCTGGGCACCCAGATCAGCACCCGGATCGCCTCCTCCACGCCGGCCGATGCCGTGCAGTGGCGCCGACTCAGCCGTGACGCGGCTCAGGACCAGTTGGCTTCCGGCAAGGTCTACGGAGCCCTGGTCATCCCCGCCGACTTCACCGCAGCCGTCCGATCGCTGTCCGGCACGCAGGCCAGCCGGCCGACTCTGACCGTGCTCACCAACCCGGGACTGGGCAGTCTCGGCTCGTCGATGGCAGCCCGCATCAGCCAACAGGCCGCCCACTCGTCATCGCTCGCCCTTGGCAAGCGTCTCTCCTCCCTGCCTGAGCCCGCCGGATCCGATTCCGCGGCGCGCCTGCTGTTCGCCGACCCGGTCTCAGTGAAGACCGAGCCCGGCCATCCCATCGGAGCGCACAGTGGAATGGGGCTGAGCGCGTTCTACTACGCTCTCCTGCTCGTCCTCGCAGGGTTCCTGGGCGGCAACATCGTCCACAATAGCGTCGACACGGCGCTCGGCTACGCCGACGCGGAGATCGGCCCCTGGCACTCCCGGCATCCCGCCGTGCCGATCAACCGAACGCAGACGCTGCTGCTCAAGATGGCCATGACGGCGGCTCTGTCCGTCCCCGTCACCATGCTGGTGATGCTCGCGTGCATCGCCGTCCTGGGTATGGACGCGCCCCATCTGACCCTGCTGGCGCTCTTCTCGTACTGCTCCTGCCTGAGCGTGGGCCTTGGCGTGCAAGCCATCAACGCGGCCTTCGGCAGTATCGGCCAGATCGTGTCGATGTTCGTCTTCATCGCCCTGGCCCTGCCCTCCTCCGGAGCGACCATCCCTCTGGAAGCCGTGCCGGGCTTCTACCGGTTCCTCAGCAGTTTCGAACCCATGCACCAGCTCGTCTCCGGCGTCAGGTCGATCCTGTTCTTCGACGCCCGGGGTGACGCCGGCCTCGCCCGCGGCTGGATCATGATCGCGATCGGCGTCGTCGCTGCTCTCGTCTTCGGCTTCCTCATGACCCGGTACTACGACCGCAAGGGCCTGCACCGGATGGTGCCCCATGCGGACTGACTCCGGCTCCTGACCGGATGACGGCGGGTACGGGCGAAACGGATACGGACGAAACGGAACAACGGACTCAGTTCGCGTACGGCCTCCCGCTCAGAGGGTGGTCAGCGCCTTCATCCCCACACGTCGCGTGGTGCGGCGTGTGCTTCGGGCGCCGGTCTGAGTGCCCGGGGCCGTCGGGTAGTTCCGGAGCGTGTCCGAACGTCGGCGTTTCCCAGTGATCTGTCCGATGCCCGGCGGGAACTGGTCGAGCCGGTCCTGGCGACATGGGGCGGCCGCGGTGTGCGCCGGTCAGGAGGCCCAGGCCTATTACGGCTGCCGCTCCTACGACGATGCCGTAGAGGAAAAGCTTGCCGGTGGAGCCTGTGACGTCGGTGCCGAGACCGAGAAGCCGTCAGTGAGGTCGTGTGCGCCGGTGCTATTGGTGAGAATGCCCGCGACGAGGATGACAAGTCCGAAGAAAATGATCTTGATGCGCTCCCGGGATCTGCTACCTGTCCCCACGGTAGAACCGTTCTGACCGACTGGCGATCGCTACCGCTTGCACCTGCCCTAAACTTGAGGTATCCCGCCGAGAATGGGGAGGACGCCATGATCATTATTGGGGAATCCGCTCGCCGGCGGGGTCACCCTATGGGTCCTGGGAGTTCACCCTTCAGCCACGGCCCAGGAGGTCTAGCCATGGCCCTCTTTCTCGTTCTCCTCAGCAGTGCCATCGTTCTGGTCATCATCGGGGCGGCCGTGGACGGCTTGCTGTACCTGCTCTCCACCGGCGTGCTGCTGCTCATCGTCGCCGTCCTGTACCTCCTTGTGTGCTCGGTAGCGCACTCCGTAGCGAACTCGCGAGGACGCCCGGCTCACTGAGCCGTGGAGCCGCCGAGGGCAGTCCTGGCGGTGACGCCGGTGAGGTCCTGGTCGTGCGCCGTTTTCAAGGAGCGGCGTCACCTTCCGCCTGCGGGAGCTGGATGCCCGTCCGGTGAAGGTGGGCGCGAAGTGTGGAGGCGGTCGGGCGATGGGCTATCAGCCCGATATAGCCGTCAGGACGGATAACCACAAGCGTGCCTTCGCGTGCACCGTAGGCACGGAAGAGACGGCGCGTCCGGTCGATCAGCACTGTCGGACCGGCAGCCGTGCCGTGGTCCGGCGCCGGGACAACGGTGTAGGCGTGCAGGTGGTCCTCGAGTCCGCTGATTGCCCGGTAGATCTCTGGGGCGGGCCTCGCGCCGAAGGCGAGGAGGGTGAATTGGGGGCCGCGGAGGATGTCGAACAGCCGTGCCGCAGCGTCGACGGTCTGCACAGGGCCGTCGGGGGCGACATCACCAGCGCGCAGAGAGCTGCGCCGGCCGGCGAGGTGGGTGGTCAGCGGGCCGGTTCGGTAGGTGGGGTGGTCGTTACGGTCGCGGCGTTGCTGCCGGGCGAGGAACGACTTGATGGCGAACCGCACCACTGGACGGGCAGCCCGGGGTGGGGTAACCGCTGAGAATCGCCGGTCGCTGTCGGCCAGCACCGCACGGGCAACCGGCAACCGTTCTTCCTCATAGGTGTCCAGCAAGCTTTCAGCGCAGACGCCTTGAAGGACCAGAGCCAGTTTCCACGCGAGGTTGTAGGCATCCTGGATGCCGGTGTTCATGCCGTGCGCACCGAACGGGCTGTGCACGTGGGCGGCATCACCGGCCAGCAGCACGCGTCCGGCCCGGTAGGTGTCGACCATGCGCAGGTTGTAGCGCCACACCGACAACCATGCCGGGTCCGCCAGGCGTATGTCGCGGCGCCCGGTCCGCTCGATCACCGCGCGCTGGAGCGTATCGAGCGACGGCTGCGGCCACTGGCCGCCGGGGTCCTGCTGGAGCGAGGCCACGACTTGCCAGGTTTCGGCGTGCGGGGTGGGGCGGGCGACAAGGATGTGACCGTTGGTCGCCATCCACAGGTGTACTGCGTCGCGGTCAGGCAGCCCGTCGATGCGCACGTCGGCGATGAGTGCTCTGGTGTCCTCCTCGGTGGACCCGGAGAACGACAGACCAAGTGTGCGGCGCACCTGACTGCGGCCGCCGTCGGCCCCGACCAGGTAACCGGCCCGGACGGTCTCCGTCCTGGCCCCGTCCGTGTTTTCGACGGTGGCGGTCACGCCGTTGCCGTCGGCCGTGAAACCGGTCAGACGGCGGCCGAACTCCACCTTTCCGCCCAGCTCGGCCAGCCGATCGCGCAAGATCGACTCGGTTCGCCACTGGGGCAGCGCCACAGAGTTCGGGTAGGGGCGCGAGGCAGTGGGCGGCGCGGGCGGCACTCGCATGTCGAACAGCAACGGAGTGCCGAGGTGAAAGCGGGTTCTTGACTGGATGTCAGCAACCGCGACGACGCGGTCGGCGATGCCGAGGTCGTCAAGGATCTCCAGGCTGCGCGGCTTGAGGGTGAACCCCCGCGAACCCTCCGTGGGACCCGGGGCCTGTTCGATCACCCGGCATCCGATTCCCCTGCGGGTCAGGTCACAGGCAAGAGTTAATCCGGTCGGCCCGGCACCCGCAATCAGTACATCAACGTGGTTCATTGCCCCGTCTCTCTCCCGGCAGCGCGGGCCATGTCCAGTCGTCCTCTGGCCCTCACTCACACTGATACCTACAATCGGACCTGTCAATCGGTACCTGTCCCGGAGGATGCACACGATGTCCCTGCGCCACGCCCTTCTCGGCCTGCTGGAAGACGGGCCTGCCAGCGGCTACGACCTGACCGCACGCTTCGAACGCTCGCTGCAGAAATACGCATGGACCGCCCGGCAGAGCCACATCTATCCTGAGCTGAAGCGCCTCGCCGACAGCGACTTGATCGCCGTCACCGAGGAAGGCGCGCGCGGACGCCGTACCTACGCGATCACCGACGCGGGCCGCACGGAGCTGCGCGACTGGCTGCTGTCCCCACCCAGGCCCCGGGCCGTCCGCGACGAACACGTACTGCGCATGTCCCTGCTGTCCGTACTGGACATCCCACAGGCGCGCACATTGGTGCTCCGCCACCTCGAAGAAGCCGACCAAGTGGCGGCCGAACTACGCGCTCTCGCCGACGCCGCCGATACCGAGCCCCACCCTCGTGGCCGTTTGCGGTTCGGCCGGCTGGCCATCGAGTACGGCGTCCACCAGTACCAGGCTCAACAGCAGTGGGCCCATTGGGTTTTGGAGCAACTCGATCGAGCCGAGGCCACCGACCCGCACCAGCGCCAACCTTCCGAAACGTGAGCCAAGCTGAACCTGTTGTCAACCCCCGGGCGCCGCCACTGCGTTACGCAACTCTGCTGTGGGCCGCAGTGGTTGGCCTACGCGAATCGCCTGAGGCACTCGGGGTGCGCGGCTCGTCGACCGCCGCTCGACGGTACGGCCAGCACTCACACTCGAAGGCTCCCGGCGGGTCAAGCAGCCTGCCCCAGACGGCGACGCGGCCGGACTTCACCCCTCAGCCCATGCGCAGGGCAGGGCAGTGGTACCGGTGAGCGCAGGAGCCCGGCCCGCGCCAGACCCGGCACGGCTCCTCCAGCGCTACGCGTGTCAGCCAGCGCTACGCGTGTCAGTTCGGCCGCACGCTCACCAGTGGAAACAGCCGCAAAGTACGGCAGACGTATGGCAGTCCCCGTTTTCAGGCCGCGGCTGTTGGATTCCCGGTGTCGGCGGTCTGGCGGTGTTCGGCGTTGAGGCGCTGGGCTTCTTCGAGTTGGTCTTCGAGGATGATGATGCGGCAGGCGGCGTCAACGGGGGTGCCCTGGTCGACG
>NZ_JBEZKB010000053.1:0-26593 GCF_040651475.1 Streptomyces sp. NPDC048442 | reverse complement strand
GGGGCGGTGGGGGGGGGGGGGGGGGGGGTGGGGGCCGGTCGCGCAGTTCCCCGCGCCCATAAATGCCTGCCCCTTCCCCCGCTAGCCCTCTTGGGCAGCGGGGCCGCCCCCCCCGCCCCTCAGAACCCGTGCCGTGCGCCTCCGTCCACCGGCAGCATGACCCCCGTCACGTACGACGCCGCCGGCGACAGCAGGAATGCCGCCGTCCGGCCGAACTCCTCCGCCGTCCCGTACCGCCGCAGCGGAATGCGCGATTCATTGGTGGCCCTGGCCGCGTCGGGGTCCGCCGCGAGGGAGTCCAGGTAGCGGACCCGGTCCGTGTCGATGCGGGCCGGGAGCAGGCCGACCACGCGGATCCCGCGCGGCCCGACCTCGTCGGAGAGGGACTTCGCGAAGCCCGCGAGCCCCGGGCGCAGGCCGTTGGAGATGGTCAGGCCGGGGATCGGCTCGTGGACGGACGCCGAGAGGACGAAGGCGATCACGCCGCCCTCGGTGAGGGACTCGGACGCGGCGCGGGCGAGTCGTACCGCACCCAGGAAGACCGACTCGAACGCGTCCCGCCACTGCTCGTCGGTGTTGTCCGCGGCCCCGCCCGCCGCCGGTCCGCCGACGCTGATGAGGATGCCGTCGAACCGGCCGAAGCGGTTGCGGGCCTCCTCGATGAGGCGGGCGGCCGTCGCCGGGTCGGCGTTGTCGGCGGCCAGCGCCGCCGCGTTCGGGCCCAGTTCGCCGGCCGCCGCCGCGAGGGCCTTCTCGTCGCGCGCGGTGAGGATCACCTTCGCTCCGTCCGCCACCAGTTCGCGCGCGGCGGCGAAGCCCAGGCCCCGGCTCGCTCCGGTAACGACGTACACACGGTCCTTCAGTCCAAGATCCATGGCGCTATCCTGCACCCTCCCCGTCCGAAGCCTCCGCGCGGGCCAGGGCCTGAGCCGTGCCCACCAGGCCGATGTGGCTGAACGCCTGCGGGAAGTTGCCCAGCTGGCGGCCCGCCACCGGGTCGTACTGTTCGGCCATCAGCCCCACGTCGTTGCGCAGGCCGAGCAGCTTCTCGAAGAGTTCGCGGGCCTCCTTCGCGCGCCCCGTGAGCAGCAGCGCGTCCGCCAGCCAGTACGAGCAGACCAGGAACGCGCCCTCGCCGCCCGGCAGTCCGTCGACCCGGTTGGCCCGCAGGGACTCGTCGGTGCTGTAGCGCCGGATGAAGTCGCCGTCCCGGCCGAGCTCGGCGCGTACCGCCTCCACCGTGCCCACCACCCGTGGGTCGTCCGGCGGGAGGAATCCGACCAGCGGGATGAGGAGGGTGGCGGCGTCGAGTTCCGCCGAGCCGTACGACTGGGTGAAGGTGTTGCGCTCCGGGTCGTAGCCCTTCTCGCACACCTCCCGGTGCACCTCGTCGCGCATCGCCCGCCAGCGTGCCGCGTCCCCCGGCAGCGTGGGGTCCGCCTCCAGGGTGCGTACCGCGCGGTCGGCGGCGACCCATGTCATGACCTTGGAGTGCACGAAGTGGCGGCGCGGACCGCGCACTTCCCACAGCCCCTCGTCCGGCTCGCGCCACATCGACTCCAGGAAGCCGAGCAGGCTGAGCTGGAGCTTCCAGGCGTGGGGCTTGGAGGCGAGGCCCGCCTGCCGCGCCAGGTACAGGGAGTCGACGACCTCGCCGTACACGTCCAGCTGGAACTGGTCGGCGGCGATGTTCCCGATCCGGACCGGGAGCGACCCCTCGTACCCCGCCAGCCACGGCAGTTCCAGCTCGGTCAGCCGCCGCTCGCCCGCGATCCCGTACATGATCTTCAGGTCGGCGGGGTCCCCGGCGACCGCGCGCAGCAGCCAGTCGCGCCACTGGGCGGCCTCGTCGAGGTACCCGGCGGAGACCAGCGAGGCGAGCGTGAGGGTGGAGTCACGCAGCCAGCAGTACCGGTAGTCCCAGTTCCGTACGCCGCCGACCTCTTCGGGGAGCGAGGTGGTGGGGGCGGCGACGATGCCGCCGGTGGGGGCATAGGTGAGGGCCTTGAGGGTGATGAGCGAGCGCAGCACGGCGTCCCGGTAGGGGCCTTCGTACGTGCACTTGGCGGCCCACTCCTCCCAGTCCTCCAGGCTGTGCTCCAGGGACTCGTACGGGTCGACGAGCGCCGGGCGCGGCTCGTGGGACGGGTGCCAGGTGAGGACGAACGCGACCTGCTCGCCCTCGCGGACGGTGAAGGCGGAGCGGGTGCTGTACTGCTGGCCCCAGGTCCTGACCTCGGGGGCAGCACCGCTTCCCGTACCCGCCGCGCGCGGTACGTCGCGCAGCCAGATCGCGTCAGGACCCGCGACCGCGACCCGGTGCCCGTCGCTCCGGCGCACCCACGGCACGATGGCGCCGTAGTCGAGGCGCAGCCGGAGCGTGGAGTGCACGGTGACCTCGCCGGACAGGCCCTCCACGATGCGTACGACATCGGGGGCCCGGTCGCGCTGCGGCATGAAGTCGGTGACCTTGACGCTGCCGGACCTGGTCTCCCACACCGACTCCAGGACCAGCGAATTGCCCCGGTAGGAGCGGGAGGTGCAGTTGCCGGCGCCCTCGGGGGCCAGCCGCCAGTGCCCGTTCTCCGGGTTGCCGAGCAGTGCGGCGAAACAGGCCGCCGAGTCGAAGCGGGGCAGGCAGAGCCAGTCGACGGAACCGTCGCGGCCGACCAGGGCCGCGGTCTGGAGGTCCCCGATGAGCGCGTAGTCCTCGATACGTTGTGTCACGCTCAGGCGTCTTCCCGGCGGGGCGCGGAACTAAGCAACCCCGTAGGTCACGCAGCGGTACTTCGTGGGGAGTGCTACGCCGAGGCGGTGGCGGGCTCTTCGGCCGTGGCGTCCTGACGGGCGAGCGCCGCCGCGTCCCGCTCGCGCTTCTCGCGCCGTACGAGAATGACCCAGCCGACGGGCACGGCCGCCACGAACAGCCACCACTGAACGGCGTACGCCATGTGCGGGCCGATCGAGTCGGAATCCGGTGCGGCGATCGGCTCCGGGCTGCCGTCGGATGGGGCGGGCGAGGTCAGTTCGAGGTAGCCGCCGAGCACGGGGCGGCCGAGCAGCTTGGACTGCTGCACGCTGTTGATCAGCATGACGTGCCGCGGCGGCAGCCCTTCGAGGTCCTTGATTCCGCTGCCGGACGTCGTCTCGTCGGCCTTGAGGCGGCCGGTGACGGTGACTTCGCCGGCGGGCGGCGCCGGGATGCGGGGGAAGGCCTGCTGGTCGGAGGCGAACGCGACCCAGCCCCGGTTGATCAGGAGGGTGCCGCCGCCCTTGAGGTTCAGCGGCGTCAGGACGTGGAAGCCGACCTTGTCGTCGGTGGAGGTACGGCGTCGTACGACGACCTCGTGCGCGGTGTCGAAGGTGCCGGTGGCGGTCGCCGCGCGCCAGAAGTCGGCGGTGGGAACGGTGTGGCCGGGCGAGGTGAGCTCGGTCACGGGCTTCGGCTTCGCCCTGAGGTTCCCGGCGATCAGCTGGTTCTGCGCGACCTTGTGCTCGTGGCGGTGGAACTGCCAGAAACCGAGCTGGACCATCGCGGGGATGAGGACCAGAGCCAGGAGGGTGAGGATCACCCACTGCCGGGACAACAGGAAGCGGTACACGCTTTGACGGTACCTGGCGCGAGAAGTCCCCCGGCGGGCGGGTTGCCCGAGCCGGGGGACCGGAGCTGTCCCTGGAGGCCGGTGAGCCGGGCCTCGGCGAAGGAGGGCCTCATGGACCCTCACGGTGAGCCGGGCCTACCTGTGAAGCAGGTCTCACACCTTGTCGACGATGCCCACCTTCCCCTCCGCGCGGGAGCAGTGCGCACCGCAGAACCACTGGCCCTCGACCTCGACGCCCTGGCCGATGATGCGGCACCGGCAGTGCTCGCAGATCGGGGCCATCCGGTGGATGGCGCAGGAGAAGCAGTCGAAGACGTGCACCGCGCCCTGCGCGTGCACCTCGAAGGACATGCCGTAGTCGTTTCCGCAAACCTCGCATCGTGCCATGCGCCACAGGGTGCAGGCCGAGGGCGGGCGAGAAGTGCAGGCCCGCCCGTCAGGGGCCCGCGCGTCACCCGTCCGACGGTGCGGGAGCCACGTCGCGCAGCAGATGTGTGTACGCGGCCTCGTCGACGACCGGTGTGCCGAAGGACTTGGCCTTGACCGTCTTGGACGTCGCCGAGTCCGGGTCGTTGGTGACCAGGAGGCTCGTCAGCCGCGACACGCTCGATGCGACGTGCAGCCCCGCCTCGACCGTACGGTCCTCCAGGAGGTCGCGGTCCACCGACGTGTCGCCGGAGAACGCCACCCGCATCCCCTGCATCAGCGGCTTGTCCGCCCGGTAGCGCCCGGGGTTGGGGTACGGGCAGGCGGGCCGCTTGCGCGAGGGCCGCCAACTGGCCTGGCCGCCGCCGCTTCCGCCGCCGATCCCCCCACCGCTTCCGCCGTACGAAGCCTGGTAGCCGATCCGGGGCTTGGCGGGCGCGTCCGACCACTCGGTCAGCGGCCGGCACTCCAGGAGCGGCAGCCGCACCCCGCCCTGCGCCGCCGCGTGCAGGCTCGGCCGGAACGCCTCGGCGAGCACCCGCGCGTCGTCCAGCGCGTGGTGCGCGTGCTGCTGCACGACGCCGAAGTGCGCGGCCAGCGACGCCAGCTTGTGGTTGGGCAGCGGCAGCGCCAGCTCCTTGGAGAGCGCGATGGTGCACAGCCGCTGCCGCACCGGGGCGGTGTGCCCGGCCCGTGCGTACTCCCGGGCGAGCATCGACCAGTCGAACATCGCGTTGTGCGCGACCAGGACCCGCCCGTCGAGCCGCTCGGACAGCTCGCCCACGATCTCCGGGAACAGCGGCGCGCCGCTCAGCACGTCGCTGGTCAGGCCGTGGATCCAGGTCGGTCCCGGGTCCCGCTCGGGGTTGACCAGGGTGTACCAGTGGTCGACGACGTCGCCGTGCGCGTCCAGCCGGTAGACGGCAGCGGAGATTATGCGGTCGTCGCGGGAGAGACCGGTGGTCTCCACGTCGACGACCGCGTACCCCTGCGGGTAGGCGGTCGGCCAGGGTGCTGCCGCTGTCGTCTGGTCATCGAGCATGGTCACAGAGAATACGGGCCGGGACTGACAGTCCCCTATTCGCCCAGTCCGGAGCCGTCTGCGAGCGGTGTCCGTCACCGTCCCACGAGCGACTCCACCAGCGCCCGCACCGACACCACGAACAGCTTTTCCGAGTCCACCGGCCGCGCCAGCGCCCGTGCCAGGCCCGGGTCCTGCTCCGCCGCCGCCTCGTCCCACAGGTCCTCCTCACCGGGGTGCTGCGCGGGCGAGCGCTCGCGGTTGCGCTCGACCAGGACGTACCCGACGACCTGGTACTGGATGGCCCGTACGGCCTCCGCCGCGCGCGCACCGCGCAGGCCGGCCGCGTGCACCTCGTGCACCAGGGCCTGCTGGGCGGGCAGGAACATCCGCTCGGTCAGTCCCCGTTCGTGGACCATCGCCACCAGGTGCGGGTGCGCGCGCAGATCGCGGCGCAGGGCGCGGGCGACGGAGACGATGCGCCGGGCCGGGGTCCCGCCGCGCGGCCGGATGGTGGCCAGCTCGTGGACGGTGCGCTCGACGAGGGCGTCGAGGAGGGCCTCGCGGTTGCCGACGTGCCAGTAGATCGACGTCACCGCCGTGCCCAGTTCGGCGGCCAGCTTGCGCATGGTGAGGGCGGCCGGCCCGTGCTCCTTGACGTACCGGGCGGCCGTGTCGAGGACTTCCGCACGGGTGAGTGACGGTCTCGGCATGCAACCCCAACTTCCTTGTGTGCACGTCTCTTTACCCTTCATCGCGGTTGCTGTAACTGTGTTACACGACCGACGAAGGGTGGTACGGCGATGGCACGCGTACGGTACGGACCGCGCACCGAGGCCGAGATCGAGGCGGCGCGCACCAGGAACACCCAACTCCCCGACATCTGGTCCACCGGTGTGGTGGCGGTGTGGGAGAGCGACCCCGACGCGGTGGCGGCCGTCCTGCCGCCGCCCCTCAAACCCACCGGCCGGCCCCTGGTCCGCGCCAACATCAGCAAGGTCGACCTGCCCGGCTACCCGCTCGGCGCGGGCTCGGTGGCGGTCGCCGCCGAGTACGGCGGGCGCGAGGGCTGGTACCCCCTGGTCATGCCGATGACCCACGAGCGGGCGCTGATCGGCGGACGCGAGGTGTTCGGCGAGCCGAAGAAGCTCGGCGAGGTGACCGTGGAGCGCGAAGGCCTGATCGTACGGGCGTCACTCGCGCGGCACGGGATCGCCTTCGTGGAGGTGCGGGGCGCGGTGGACAGGGCGCTTCCGGTGCCCGGGGAGCCGACCGAGAAGCTGGACTTCTACTTCAAGTTCCTGCCCGCCGTGGACGGACGCGGCTTCGACGCCGACCCGGTCCTCGTGCAGTGCACCCGGCACGAGAAGGTGCGCAAGCTGGAGAAGGTCAGCGGTGACGTCGTGCTCCGCGAGTCGATGTACGACCCCGTCGCGGACCTCCCCGTCCGCCGCCTCATAGAGATCACGCTCGGCGAGAAGACCAGCGACCAGAGCGGCAAGGTCGTCGAACGGGTCGACGCGCAGGCCCTGTTGCCGTACATCCACCAGCGCTACGACGACCCGCAGCAGATCCTCGACGGCCCGCCGGAAGGGAGCGTCTGATGGAGCTGGCGGCGGGACAGGTCGCCGTCGTCACCGGCGCCGCGAGCGGCATCGGACTCGCGATGGTGCGGAGGTTCGCCGAGGAGGGGCTCAAGGTCGTCCTCGCGGACGTCGAGGAGGGCGCGCTCGGCAAGGCCGCCGCGGAACTGCGGGAGGGTGGCGCGCAGGTCCTGGCACGCGTCGTGGACGTCAGCGAGCGCGACTCCGTACAGGAGCTGGCGGACGCGGCGTACGAGACCTTCGGCGCGGTGCACGTGCTGTGCAACAACGCCGGTGTCGGGTCCGGCGCCGAGGGCCGCATGTGGGAGCACGAGCCGAACGACTGGAAGTGGGCGTTCGCCGTCAACGTCTGGGGCGTCTTCCACGGCGTGCAGGCCTTCGTGCCACGCATGCTGGCGGGCGGCGAGGCCGGGCACGTCGTCAACACGTCGTCGGGGGACGGCGGCATCGCACCGCTGCCGACCGCCTCCGTGTACGCCGTCACCAAGTCCGCCGTCGTCACCCTGACGGAGTCGCTGTACGCACACCTCAAGGCGGAGCAGGCGCAGGTGGGCGCCTCGGTGCTGTTCCCGGGGCCGCACATGCTGCGCACCGGCCTGTGGGAGTCGCACCGCAACAGGCCCTCGCGCTATGCCAAGGAGCGCCCGCGGAAGTCGCCCTACCGGAGCCTCGAACAGTGGGAGGCGGCGATGGCAGCGGCGGGCCACGAAATCGAGTTCACACCGGTCGAGGAGGTCGCCGGGACCGTCGTGGACGGGATCAGGGCGGACCGCTTCTGGATGCTCCCCGAGAGCGCACACAGCGACCGGCAGATCCGGGCGCGGTCGCAGTCGATGCTGGACCGCGCCAACCCGTCGTACCTGGAGAACTTCATCCTCGACTGAGGGGCGTGAGTGAACCATGACCGACCGAGACCCCTACCTGATCATTTCCTCCGACTGCCACGCAGGTCTGCCGACCGAGCAGTACCTGCCCTATCTGGACAGCGCCTACCACCGCGACTTCGAAGGATTCCTCGGGCAGCGCGACGCCCGCCGCGAGGAGATGACCCGGCTCGGCGTCCGTAACGAAGCGTTCGCCACCAAGTGGTTCCAGGACAACGAGGAAGGCCTGCGCGGCGGCTGGGACAGCGCCCAGCGCCTCAAGGAGCTGGACGGTGACGGGGTGGCGGCCGAGGTCGTCTTCCCGGACGCCGACGCCGTCGACAGCGGGACCGCGGCGCCCTTCGGCGTCGGCCTCGGTCTCTCCGGCGACCAGGACCCGGCGCTCGGAATGGCGGGTGCGCAGGCGCACAACCGGTGGCTCGCCGAGTTCGTCGCCGAGAACCCGGAACGCCACTGCGGGGTCGCCCTGCTCCCCGTCACGGCCGAGGTCGGCAAGGTCGTCGCCGAGGTGCACCGTGCCAAGGAGTCCGGGCTCGGCGCCCTGATGATCCCCTCGATGTGGGTCGACAAGGCCCCCTACCACGACCGCCGTTACGACCCGGTGTGGGCGGCGGCCGCCGAGACGGGTATGCCGATCGTCACCCACTCGGGCGCCGCGCCCCGGCACGAGTACGGCGACCACCTCGGCATCTATGTGAGCGAGGTGACGTGGTGGCCGGCCCGCCCGCTGTGGTTCCTGCTCTGGTCGGGGGCGTTCGAGCGGCATCCGGGACTCAAGTTCGGGGTGGCCGAGTCCGGTTGCTGGTGGCTGCCGAACCAGCTGTGGTTCATGGACAGGCTCTATCTGGGGGCGCACGGCGGCAAGAAGCTCTCCCCGTTCGAGGAGCTGAAGCGCCCGCCGAGCGAGTACCTGGACCGGCAGATCTTCGTCTGCGCCACTAACACCAAGCGCCGCGAACTTGCCCAGCGCTACGAGATCGGCGTCGACAACATCCTCTGGGGCAGCGACTTCCCGCACCCCGAGGGCACCTGGCCCAAGACCCGCGAGTGGCTGAAGAACACCTTCCACGACATCCCGGTGACCGAGACCCGGCGCATTCTGGGTCTCTCGGCGGCCGAGGTGTTCGGATTCGACACCGCGAAGCTGGCACCGCTCGCCCGGAGGATCGGGCCGACGCCCGACGAGCTGGGCCAGAGCGAGGACCAGGCGAAGGTGGAGCACGCCTGGTCCAAATCCCGTGAGGTGGGCCGCCATTGGCTCACCGGCCACGACTTCCCTCAGGTGGGTGTGTTGTGAACGATCGCTACACCGTCATCTCCGCCGACTGCCACGCCGGCGCCGACCTCCTCGACTACAAGCCGTACCTGGAGAAGAAGCACCACGCCGACTTCGACGCCTGGGCGGCCACCTACACCAACCCCTACGAGGACCTCCTCGCCGACACCGCCGACCGCAACTGGAACTCCGCCCGCCGCCTCGCCGAGCTGGAGGCCGACGGCATCGTCGCCGAGGTCGTCTTCCCGAACACCATCCCGCCGTTCTTCCCCGCCGCCTCTTTGATGGCACCCGCGCCCACCCGGGAGGAGTACGAGCAGCGGTGGGCCGGTCTGCGCGCCCACAACCGCTGGCTCGTCGACTTCTGCGCCGACGCACCGGGCCGCAGGGCGGGCGTCGCGCAGATCCTCCTCAACGACGTCGAGGAGGCCGTACGGGAGATCCGCCGCAGCAAGGAGGCGGGCCTGACCGGCGGAGTGCTCCTCCCGGGCGCCCCGCCGGGCTCCGGCATCCCGGAGCTCTACTCGGCCTCGTACGACCCGATCTGGGCGGTCTGCGAGGAGCTGGAGGTCCCGGTCAACCACCACGGCGGGTCGGCGTCCCCGCCGCTCGGCGACGAACCGGCCGCCCGCGCCGTCTTCATGGTCGAGACGACGTGGTTCTCGCACCGGGCGCTCTGGCACCTGATCTTCGGCGGCGCCTTCAACCGGCATCCGGGCCTCAGGCTGGTCCTCACCGAGCAGGGTTCCGGATGGATCCCCGGCATCGTCGAAATGCTGGACTACTACCACTCGCGGCTCGTCTCGGCGGCGACGAGGGCGGCCACCGCGGAGTCCAAGTTCGGGGCAGGCCTCGCCACTTCGATGGGAGCGAGCCCGAGCGAGGTGTGGCGCGACAACTGCTTCGTCGGCGCCAGCTTCATGCGCCCTCATGAGGTGCCGCTGCGCGACAGGATCGGCCTCGACAAGATCATGTGGGGCAGCGACTACCCGCACGACGAGGGCACCGCCCCCTACTCGCGGGAGGGCCTGCGCATCGCGTACGCGGGGCTGCCTCAAGAGGAGGTCGCCGCGATGGTCGGCGGCAACGCCGCCCGTGTGTACGGATTCGACCTGGACGCCCTCGGCGCGATCGCCGCCAAGGTGGGGCCGACCGTCGAGGAGGTGGCGCAGCCTCTTGAGGAGGTCCCGGCGGACGCGACGAGCCCCGCCTTCGCACCGGGCGGGTCGGTGCGCGTCTGGTGAGCGCGGCGGTGGCATCCTCCCCGGCATGACGGACGACACGACGGACGAAAAGGGCGCCTACGAGCCCCATCACGAGGACCTCGGCTCCCGGCTGAACTGGCTGCGGGCCGGGGTCCTCGGCGCGAACGACGGCATTGTCTCCACGGCGGGCATCGTCGTCGGTGTGGCCGGAGCCACCGACTCCCGGGCCACGCTCCTGACGGCGGGCCTGGCTGGACTCCTGGCCGGATCCATGTCGATGGCGGCGGGCGAGTACGTCTCCGTGTCGACGCAGCGCGACGCCGAGAAGGCCGCCCTGACGCTGGAGAAGAAGGAGCTGCGCGAACAGCCGGACGAGGAACTCGCCGAGCTGGCCCAGATCCTGGAAAGCCGCGGACTCTCACCGGAAACGGCCCGCGAGTCCGCCCGGCAGCTCACCGAGCGCGACGCCCTGCGCGCCCACGCGCGCGTGGAGCTGGGCATCGACCCCGACCGGCTCACCAACCCCTGGCACGCGGCCTGGGCCAGTTTCGCCGCCTTCACCGTGGGCGCCCTGCTGCCGCTGCTCGCGATCATCCTGCCGCCGGAAGCCTGGCGGCTGCCGGTGACGGTGGTCTCGGTACTGATGGCACTGGCCTTCACCGGCTGGGGCAGCGCCAGGCTCGGTGTCGCACCTCCGAAGCCCGCCGTGTGGCGGAACATGGCGGGCGGGGCGCTCGCGATGGCAGTGACGTATCTGGCGGGGACACTGCTGGGGGCGGTGGGGGTATAGGGCGCGGACGGTCGCGAACGCGCCCCGGAAGGACCGGTTCGCACGGTTCCGCGCCGGGCGCGAATCGGTCACCATGGCACGTATGCCGAACGAGCGAACTCCCCGTTCCACGCCCCGATTTGACGCCCTCGTCGCCGAGGCGGGCCGGATCGCCGTAGGACTCGGTCACCAGCACACCGGTGCCGAGCACCTCATGATGGCGCTCCTGCGCGACCCCGACGCCGTACCGACGCAGGTCCTCGCCGAGCTCGTCGACCCGGTCGAGATCGACAAGCGGCTGCTGACGCTGGTCACCTCACCGACGTACCACGAGAACCGGCACACGGACCGGCCGCATTCCTGATCACCGTTCCTGACAGAACTTCTCGCATACTTGTCGGTAACAACCCCTAGTCGGGCCCCCGCCTGCGGCTCTATCGTGCGGGCATGCCGAACCTGCCCGATGTCGTGCTGTGGTCGATCCCGGCCTTCGTCCTGCTCACCGTGCTCGAAATCGTGAGCTACCGCCTGCACCCCGACGACGACGCCGAGGGGTACGAAACCAGAGACGCCGCCACCAGCATCACCATGGGGCTCGGCAGCATCGGCTTCGACATCCTCTGGAAGATACCGATCGTCGCGATCTACACCGCGGTGTACGAGCTGACACCCGCGCGCATCCCCGTCCTGTGGTGGACGATCCCGCTGATGCTGCTCGCGCAGGACTTCTTCTACTACTGGTCGCACCGCGGCCACCACGTCGTACGCATCCTGTGGGCCTGCCACGTGGTCCACCACTCCAGCCGGAAGTTCAACTTCACCACCGCGCTGCGCCAGCCCTGGACGACGCTCACCGTCTGGCCGTTCTACCTGCCGCTGATCGCCTGCGGAGTGCACCCGGCGGCCCTGGCGTTCTGCTCGTCCGCCAACCTCGTCTACCAGTTCTGGGTGCACACCGAGCGGGTCGGCAAGCTGCCGCGCCCCTTCGAGTATGTGCTCAACACGCCCTCGCACCACCGTGTGCACCACGCCTCGCAGGGCGGCTACCTGGACCGCAACTTCGGCGGCATCCTGATCGTCTGGGACCGGCTCTTCGGCTCGTTCGTGCGCGAGGGCGACCGCCCCGTCTACGGGCTGACCAAGAACATCGAGACCTACAACCCGCTGCGCGTCGCCACCCACGAGTACGCCGCCATCGCCCGCGACGTACGGGCCGCGCGGACCTGGCGGGAGCGGGCGGGACGCGTCTTCGGGGGCCCCGGCTGGCAACCGAAGACGGCACCGGCCACCCCCGCACAGCAGCCGGAACCCGCCGCATGAGCCGCATGAGCGGTGCGAGCCCGAGCGGTACGAGCCCGAACGGTGCGAGCCCGAGCCGTACGAACCCGAGCCGTACGGGCCGCGAGAAGCTCGCCGCCGGGCTGCTCGCCGCCTTCCTCCTCGTCACCGCCGTCGATCTCGCCGGACTCCTCGCGGACAGCTGGGGCGTGCACCGGGCGGCGAAGCCGCTGCTGATGCCGCTGCTCGCCGGATACGTCGCCGCACGCGGCGGACCGCGCCTGCTGATCGTCGCGCTGCTCTTCGGCTGGGGCGGCGACATCGCCCTCCTCTTTGATGCGGAGCCGGCCTTCATGCTCGGCATGGGCTCCTTCGCCCTCGGGCACGTCTGCTACCTGTTCCTCTTCAAGGGCGCACCCGTGCGCCGCCCGCTCGGCGCCGTCTACGCCCTCGCGCTCCTCGCCACCGTCGCCCTGCTCTGGTCCGACCTGCCCGCGGATCTGCGCATCCCGGTCGCCGGGTACAGCCTGCTGCTCACCGCCATGGCCTTTCGCGCGAGCGGGCTCGGGGTGTACGCGGGCGTCGGCGGCGCCCTGTTCCTGCTGTCCGACACCCTCATCGCGACCGGCGTCGCCCAGTGGCCGCAGCTGCCCGCCCCCGACTTCTGGGTGATGGCCACCTACGCGGCGGCGCAGTGCCTGCTCGCCGTCGGAGTGCTCGGCGCGGGGGCACCGGCCGCCGGGGAGGGGGCCGCCGGTGCCCGCCGCGCAGGGGAGTCGTCCCGGGCGTACGGTGAAAGGCGAACTGCCCTCTGACCAGCAAGGACGCCCCCCCCATGCGTGCCACCGTCATTCACGCTCCCCACGACATCCGGGTCGAAGAGGTCCCCGATCCGATCGTCCAGCTGCCCACCGACGTGGTCGTACGGGTGCTCCGCGCCTGCATCTGCGGCAGCGACCTGTGGGCGTACCGCGGGGAGTCGGCCAGGAAGCCGGGGCAGCGCATCGGGCACGAGTTCCTGGGCATCGTCGAGGAGGCGGGCGCCGAGGTACGGGCCTTCAGGACCGGTGACCTGGTCGTCGCGCCGTTCGTCTGGTCCGACGGGACCTGCGACTACTGCACGGAGGGGCTGACGACCTCCTGCCCGCAGGGCGGCTTCTGGGGCTCCGTCGGCTCCGACGGCGGCCAGGGCGAGGCCGTGCGCGTCCCGCTCGCCGACGGCACCCTCGTCAAGCTGCCCGCCGACGCGGCCTCCGACGACCGGCTGCTGGCCGCGCTGGCCTCCCTCGCCGACGTCATGGGCACCGGCCACCACGCGGCCGTCGGAGCCGGCGCAAGGCCCGGCGGGACCGTCGCGGTCGTCGGGGACGGTGCGGTCGGCCTGTGCGGCGTACTGGCCGCCAAGCGGCTCGGCGCCGACCGGATCATCGCGATGGGCCGCCACCGGTCCCGTACCGACCTCGCCCGCACCTTCGGCGCCACGGACGTCGTCGCCTCAAGAGGTGACGAAGCGGTCGCCGCCGTACAGGAGTTGACCGGCGGGCAGGGCGCGCACTCCGTGATCGAGGCGGTCGGCACCGAGCAGTCCATGCACACCGCCGTCTCCATCACCCGCGACGGCGGCGCCATCGGCTACGTCGGCGTGCCGCACGGCAGCGCCACCGGGCTCGACCTGGGCGTCATGTTCGGCCGGAACATCGCGCTGCGCGGGGGAGTGGCACCGGTACGCACGTACCTCCCGGAACTCCTCGTCGACGTCCTCAACGGCACGATCGACCCGTCCCCCGTCTTCGACCTCACGGTCGGACTGGACGGCGTCCCCGACGGCTACAAGGCAATGGACACCCGCACCGCCCTCAAGGTCCTCATCAAGCCCGCGTAGGGGCGCGAAGCCCACGTACCCAGGGCCGCGAGAACCTCGCAGTTGGGGGCGCGGGGAACTGCGCGACCAGCCACGAGTCACCCGCAGCAGACAATGCGCACACAGCTCCCCGCACCCCCCCGCGAACGCCTAGCGCACCGCGCGAAGTGCGTCGACGATCCCGGCCCCGTAGAAGCCGTTGTCGTTCACCCCGCCCTTGCAGACCGCGTCGATCTTGCCGTCCTTGTCGATGTCGTACGGCTCACCGCAGGCGGTGCTCTCGGCCTGCGACGTCAGCATCCGCTCCAGCTGCGCCGGGGTGGCGTCCGGGTGCGTCGACTTCAGCAGCGCGAGGACGCCCGAGACGTGCGGGGCCGCCATCGAGGTGCCGTTCTTGTAGCCGTAGCCGCCGCCCGGCAGGGTCGACAGGATCCTGCCGTCGACGGCAGGCCCCTCCGGCTCCTGGTACGCCGTCCGGTCGCCGCCCGGCGCCGCCACGTCGACGACGCCCTTGCCGTAGCTGGAGTACGACGACTTGAGGTTCTTGGCACCGGTCGCGGAGACCGTCACCACGTCGTCCAGCTGCATCGGGATGTCGAGGCACTTCTTCGGGTCGATGGTCCGGCTGCCCGGGGTCCCGTCGTTGGGGCTCGACGCGTCCACGATCTCCTTGGAGTCGAGGTCGTAGTTCGAGTTGCCCGCCGAGGCGACGGATATCGTGCCCTTCTTCCAGGCGAACCGCTGGGCCCGGTCGACGGCTTCCACCAGGGCGCCCTGGTCCGGGTCGTCCTTGCAGTTGAACATCCACGGGTCGGTGAAGTAGCTGTTGTTCGTGACGTCCGCGCCGTGCTCGGCGGCGTACACGAACGCGCAGACGACGGCCTCGGTGTAGAACTCGCCGCTGGAGTCGGCGACCTTGATGCCGGAGAGCCGGACGTTCGGCGCGACACCGGTGACGCCGAGGCCGTTCTTGGCGGCGGCGATGGTGCCCGCCACGTGCGTGCCGTGGTCGGACTCGTCGGCCTTCGGCCGCCACACGCCCGCCGTGCTGTCCGCCTTGCCGCCGACACAGCTCGCGGAGCCCTTGGCGTCGAAGTTCGGCGCCAGGTCCGGGTGGGTGTCGTCGACGCCCGTGTCGATGACGGTGACGTTGACCTTCTTGCTGCCGAGGGTCTTCTGGTGCGCCTTGTCGGCACGGATCGCCGGCAGGGCCCAGAGCAGCGGCTCCAGCGGGTCCTGGGCGACGGCCGCCTTCTTCGCGGTCTTCGCGGCGGCCTGCGCCTCGGCCGCGGAGAGCCGCTGCGTGGCACCCTCGTCGGTGGTCGAGGCCGCCTTGATGGGCGCGGTGCGCGTCGCCCCGGCCGACTGCACCCCCCGTACCTCGCGGATCTGCTTCCCGAACTCCGGGTTCTGGGAAGTGACGACGATGACGCCTATCCGGTCGTACGAGATCACGATGGTGCCGCCGGCCTTGGCTATCGCCTTCTTGACCGCCGCCGCCGTCGAGGAACCGCCGTCGACGTTCACGACGTACGACAGCTTGGGGCCGTCCGCGGCGGGGGCCGCGGCCGGAGCGTCCTCAAGAGGAGCCGCCGTGGCCGAGGTCATCGGCAGGAAGCCGAGCGAGGCCGTCAGTGCCAGACCGACCGGGATCGCCAGCGCGCGGGATCGTCTGTTTCCCAGATGAGCCATGGGTTCTCCACATCATCCGTGCCGAACGTCCCACCGCCGAGACGCGGTTGGACGGGTACATGACCAGCGAAGCTATCGCTGATCAACGCTCCGTATCAATGAGTTCGGAAAAGAAAACACGCCCGTTGAACCGAGTCGTGACGCGGGCCGTGCCGTTGTCAGGGGGACGCAAGCACCATCCGCCCCGTCCCAGTGAGGTCCTTTTGACCCACCCGATCGCACCCACCGCACCCGCGTCGCGAGGAGAATCCGTGGCTACCGATGCACCACCGCCCGAGGGCGGCCCGGACACCAGCCCTGCCGGGCCCACGACGGAGCAGTTCGTCGAGGTGCAGGAGAGCGCGGAATTCGGCGAACTGCGCCGTGCCCACCGCTCCTTCGCCTTCCCCCTGACCATCGCCTTCATCGCCTGGTACCTGCTGTACGTACTGATGTCGAACTACGCCGGCGGCTTCATGGGAACGAAGGTCGTCGGCAACATCAACGTCGCACTCGTCTTCGGCCTCGGCCAGTTCCTGACGACCTTCCTCATCGCCTGGTTCTACTCGCGGCACGCGGCGACCAAGCTCGACCCGAAGGCCGCAGCGATCAAGTCCCGCCTGGAGGCCGGAGAATGAACCCCCTCGTGCCAGACACCACGGGCTGGCAGCTCGCCGCGGGCGAAGGCGCCGGCGACCACCGCGGCTTGATCATCACCCTCTTCGGCCTGTTCGTCGTCGCGACCCTCGTCATCACCATCTGGGCCGGCAAGCAGACCAAGAGCGCCTCCGACTTCTACGCGGGCGGCCGCCAGTTCACCGGCTTCCAGAACGGCCTGGCGATCTCCGGCGACTACATGTCCGCCGCGTCCTTCCTCGGCATCGCGGGATCCATCGCCCTCTTCGGCTACGACGGCTTCCTGTACTCCATCGGCTTCCTGGTGGCCTGGCTGGTCGCCCTGCTGCTCGTCGCGGAGCCGCTGCGCAACTCCGGCCGCTACACGATGGGCGACGTCCTCGCGTACCGCATGAGGCAGCGCCCGGTCCGCACCGCCGCCGGTACCTCCACCATCGTCGTGTCGATCTTCTACCTGCTCGCGCAGATGGCGGGCGCGGGCGTCCTCGTCTCGCTGCTGCTCGGCATCACCAGCGACGGCGGCAAGGTCGCCATCGTCGCCCTCGTCGGCGTCCTGATGATCGTGTACGTCACCATCGGCGGCATGAAGGGCACCACCTGGGTGCAGATGGTCAAGGCCGTCCTGCTCATCGCGGGCACCCTGCTCATCACCTTCCTGATCCTGCTGAAGTTCAACTTCAACGTCTCCGACCTCCTCGGCGCCGCCGCCACCAACAGCGGCAAGGAAGGGTTCCTGGAACCGGGCCTCAAGTACGGCGCCAGCGCGATGTCCAAGCTGGACTTCATCTCGCTCGGCATCGCACTCGTCCTCGGCACCGCCGGCCTGCCGCACATCCTGATCCGCTTCTACACCGTGCCCACGGCCCAGGCCGCCCGTAAGTCCGTGAACTGGGCGATCGGCATCATCGGCGCCTTCTACCTGATGACGATCGTGCTGGGCTTCGGCGCCGCGGCCCTCCTCAAGCCCGGGGACATCACCGCCTCCAACAAGGCGGGCAATACGGCAGCCCCGCTCGCCGCACTCGAAATCGGCGGCGGCGCCGGATCCACCGGCGGTGCGATCCTGCTCGCCGTGATCTCGGCAGTCGCCTTCGCCACGATCCTCGCGGTCGTCGCGGGCCTCACCCTCGCCTCGTCGTCCTCGTTCGCGCACGACATCTACGCGAACGTCATCCGGCGCGGCAAGGCCACCGAGAAGGAGGAGATGAAGGCGGCCCGCTGGGCCACCGTCCTCATCGGCATCGTCTCCATCGCGCTGGGCGCCCTCGCCCGCGACCTCAACGTCGCAGGACTCGTCGCCCTGGCCTTCGCGGTCGCCGCGTCCGCCAACCTGCCGACGATCCTCTACAGCCTCTTCTG
This sequence comes from Streptomyces sp. NPDC048442, assembly GCF_040651475.1. Classification (NCBI taxonomy): domain Bacteria; kingdom Bacillati; phylum Actinomycetota; class Actinomycetes; order Kitasatosporales; family Streptomycetaceae; genus Streptomyces; species Streptomyces sp. NPDC048442. The sequence continues at coordinate 9,001 of NZ_JBEZKB010000053.1, read as the reverse complement.
GAAGCGCTTCACCACCCAGGGCGCCCTGTGGTCGATCTACGGCGGCCTCTTCACCGCGGTGTTCCTCGTGCTCTTCTCGCCGGTCGTCTCCGGCAAGCCGACCTCGATGTTCAAGGGCGTCGACTTCGCCTGGTTCCCGCTGGAGAACCCGGGCCTGATCTCGATCCCGCTGGGCTTCCTGCTCGGCTGGCTCGGTTCGGTCCTCTCCAAGGAGGAGCCGGACAAGGGCAAGTACGCCGAGCTGGAGGTCAAGTCCCTGACCGGCACCGGCGCGCACTGATCCGTCGGCCCGCGTCCGCTCGTACGTACCTCCGGGGCCGCGTCGTAGAGTCCTACGACGCGGCCCTGCCGTGCCTCGTGGCAATCGGCCCCGGTCGTTGTCAGTGCCGTCGCGTAGTGTCGGAGGTACCAGTCATCCATCGGGGAGGGGGCCCACAGTGCTCATCGACACCTATGGCCGGGTCGCCACCGACCTGCGTGTTTCGCTGACGGACCGCTGCAATCTGCGCTGTACGTACTGCATGCCCGAAGAGGGCCTCCAGTGGCTCGGCAAGCCGGACCTGCTCACCGACGACGAGATTGTCCGGCTGATCCGCATCGCCGTCACCGACCTGGGCATCACCGAGGTCCGTTTCACCGGCGGCGAGCCGCTGCTCCGCCCCGGCATCGTCGGCATCGTCGAGCGCTGCGCCGCCCTGGAGCCGCGCCCCAGGATGTCGCTCACCACCAACGGCATCGGCCTCAAGCGCACCGCCACCGCCCTCAAGACGGCCGGCCTCGACCGGGTCAACGTCTCCCTGGACACGCTGCGCCCCGACGTCTTCAAGACCCTCACCCGCCGCGACCGGCACAAGGACGTCCTGGAAGGCATGGCCGCCGCCCGCGACGCCGGCCTCACCCCGGTCAAGGTCAACGCCGTCCTGATGCCGGGGCTCAACGACGACGAGGCCCCCGACCTCCTCGCCTGGGCCGTGGAGAACGACTACGAACTCCGCTTCATCGAGCAGATGCCGCTCGACGCCCAGCACGGCTGGAAGCGCGACGGCATGATCACCGCCGGTGACATCCTGGAGTCCCTGCGCACCCGCTTCACCCTCACCGAGGAGGGCGAGGCCGAGCGCGGCTCCGCGCCCGCCGAGCGCTGGGTGGTGGACGGCGGCCGACACCGGGTCGGCGTCATCGCCTCGGTCACCCGCCCGTTCTGCCGGGCCTGCGACCGCACCCGGCTCACCGCCGACGGCCAGGTCCGCACCTGTCTGTTCGCCCGCGAGGAGTCCGATCTGCGGGCCGCCCTGCGCTCGGACGCCACCGACCAGGACATCGCGGAGCTCTGGAAGGTCGCCATGTGGGGCAAGAAGGCGGGTTCGGGCCTCGACGACCCGACGTTCCTCCAGCCGGACCGCCCGATGTCAGCGATCGGCGGCTGAGTCTCCCGAAGACGCGGGGCCCTGCTGCGCGGGGCCCTGGCGCTCGTTCCACTCGGCGAGCGTCACGACGTCCTTGAGGAAATCCCGTACGCCCAGGAACTGCGAGAGGTGCTCCCGGTGCTCCTCGCACGCGAGCCACGTCTTGCGGCGCTCCGGCGTGTGCAGCTTCGGATTGTTCCAGGCCAGTACCCAGACGGCGTCCGCACGGCAGCCCTTGGCGGAACAGATGGGGGTCTCGTCACTCACAGCAGAATTCCCAACCGGGGGCCACACAGAAGGGCCCGAACAAAGGCGACGCCGAGCAGCCACGGGGGGAGCTGCCCGGCGTCGGTCCGTCGCTCCGACGGGGGATGCGGAGCGCCTACGAAGTATGTCATGGGGTACGGGGTGCGGTGCACCGGAACTTCATGATTGATCTGAGCTTTTCTTGAGCTTGGGTGGAGCTAAGTCGTCCGCCCCTGTGGGTCGTTGACCGACTCGGCGGGCCCCGGGTCCATCACGGTGCCCTCCAGCGGCGGGCCCAGTGCAGGCCGTACCGGGGCGGGTACGAAGGTCGTCGGCAGGGTCTTCGTGCCCTCCCGGCCGCCGTTCGCGATCACCACCGAGACGTACGGCAACAGCACTCCCAGCGCCAGGGCCACAATCGCCACAGGACGCTCCACGTTCCACAGAACCGCGCCGAGGATGACCGCCAGCGTCCTGATCGACATGGAGATGACGTACCGGCGCTGCCTGCCCCGCACGTCGTCCGCCAGTGACTGCCGTGCCCCGGTGATCCGGACGACCTCGGCTCCGCGCAGCTTCCGCATCACGATTCCACCACCCGATTCCCGCGCCGGGCACTCCCCGGCCCGGACCCGTCCACCGTACGCCCGTGCTCCGACAGGCGTCGATGCGGGGGCGGCCCGGTCCGGTCGGAGCAGGACCGGCGTACCACGTATGGCGGCGTCCGACATGCGCCGTACGGGGGATCCGCCGAGACTTGATCACAGCGCACGTCCGCGCCGCTACGAGGAGGCGACATGAGTTGGTTGTGGGCAATCATCGTCGGGCTTGTGCTCGGTCTGATCGCCAAGGCGATCATTCCGGGCAAGCAGCAGATCCCGCTCTGGCTGACGACCGTCTTCGGCATTGTCGGATCGGTGCTGGGCAACTGGCTCGCCACGAAGTTCGGCATCAACGAGACCAAGGGCATCGACTGGGGCCGGCACCTCCTCCAGCTGATCGGAGCCGTGGTGATCGTCGGTCTGGGTGACGCGATGTACGCGGCGGTCAAGGGCAACAGGAGACGCGCCTGAACAGTGCTCGGTCCGCTACGCGGACAAGGCCGTGGCCGGGACCCGCTCATCTGCGGGGATCCCGGCCACGGCCGTATCCGTTCAGAGCGCCGTGACCCCGAGCGCCGTGGCCCGGAGCGCCGTGTTGCGGAGCGCCGTGGCTCAGGCCGCCGTGACCTCGATCGCCGCCAGGTTCTTCTTGCCCTTGCGCAGCACCAGCCAGCGGCCGTGCAGCAGCGACTCGGCGGTGACCTCGGCGTCCTCGGCGGTGACCTTGACGTTGTTCACGTACGCACCGCCCTCCTTGATGGTGCGCCGCGCGCCGCCCTTGCTGGGCGCCAGCCCCGCCGCGATCAGCAGGTCCACGACCTGGCCGAGGCTCTCCACCCGCGCGTGCGGCAGTTCAGAGAGAGCGGCCTTCAGCGTCGGCTCGTCGAGGTCGGTGAGCTCGCCCTGCCCGAAGAGGGCCTTCGACGCGGCGATGACGGCCGTGCACTGGTCGGCGCCGTGCACCAGCGTCGTCAGCTCCTCGGCCAGCGCGCGCTGTGCGGCGCGCGCCTGCGGACGCTCCTCGGTCTGCTGCTCCAGCTCCGTCAGCTCCTCCGGCGAGCGGAAGCTGAGGATCCGCAGGTACTTCGAGACGTCCCGGTCGTCCACGTTCAGCCAGAACTGGTAGAACGCGTACGGCGTGGTCATCTCCGGGTCCAGCCAGACGGCGCCGCCCTCGGTCTTGCCGAACTTGGTGCCGTCCGCCTTCGTCATCAGCGGCGTCGCCAGCGCGTGCACGACCGCCTCCGGCTCGACCCGGTGGATCAGGTCGAGACCGGCGGTGAGGTTGCCCCACTGGTCGCTGCCGCCCTGCTGGAGGACGCAGCCGTAGCGGCGGTAGAGCTCCAGGAAGTCCATGCCCTGGAGCAGCTGGTAGCTGAACTCGGTGTAGCTGATGCCCTGTTCGGACTCCAGCCGGCGGGCGACCGAGTCCTTGGTGAGCATCTTGTTGACCCGGAAGTGCTTGCCGATGTCCCGCAGGAACTCGATGGCCGACAGGCCGGCCGTCCAGTCCAGGTTGTTCACCATGGTGGCGGGGTTGTCGCCCTCGAAGTCGAGGAACGGCTCGATCTGCGACCGCAACCGGTCCACCCACTCCTTGATGGTCTCCGGGTCGTTCAGCGTCCGCTCCGCCGTCGGCCGCGGGTCACCGATCTGCCCCGTAGCCCCGCCCACCAGCGCCAGCGGGCGCAGCCCCGCCTGCTGGAGCCGGCGCATGGTGAGCACCTGCACCAGGTGCCCGACGTGCAGGCTGGCCGCGGTGGGGTCGAAGCCGCAATAGAACGTGACGGGGCCGTCCGCGAGCGCCTTGCGCAGTGCGTCTTCGTCCGTGGACTGGGCGAACAGCCCGCGCCACTTCAGCTCGTCGACGATGTCCGTCACGATTCTCGTATCTCCTCAGATGTGCGGTGTGTGCTGACCGAGGTTATACGCCCCGGCTGACAGAACTCATATTGAAATCCGGCACCCGCAGCGCGGGCATCGCGGCCCGGGTGAACCAGTCGCCCCATTCCCTGGGCAGCGTCTTCTCCGTCACACCCGCCTCGGAGGCCCGCGACAGCAGATCCACCGGGGACTCGTTGAACCGGAAGTTGTTCACCTCGCCCACCACCTCGCCGTCCTCGACCAGGTACACGCCGTCCCTGGTCAGACCGGTCAGCAGCAGCGTCGCCGGGTCGACCTCGCGGATGTACCAGAGGCAGGTCAGCAGCAGACCGCGCCCGGTGGCCGCCACCATCTCGTCCAGCGTCCTGGTGCCGCCCGCGTCGAGGATCAGGTTGTCGATGTCCGGGGTCACCGGCAGCCCGGTCAGGGCGGCGGTGTTGCGGGTGGTGGTCAGCCGCTCCAGCTTCCCGTCCTTGATCCACTCGGTGGGGGCCAGCGGAAGCCCGTTGTCGAACACCGAGGAATCACCGCCCGAGGAGTGCGCCAGTACGAACGGCGCGGCTTCGAGCCCCGGCTCGTTCGGATCGCTGCGCAGCGTCAGCGGCAGCGTGGACAGGGTGTCCCCGAGCCGCGTGGAGCCACCCGGCCGCGAAAACACCGTGCGCCCCTCCACCGCGTCCCGTGCCCCCGAGGACCACAGCTGGTACACCAGCAGGTCGGCGACCGCGCTCGGCGGCAGCAGCGTCTCGTACCGCCCGGCGGGCAGGTCGATGCGCCGCTCGGCCCATACGAGCCGCTTGGCCAGCTCCTCGTCCAGGGCCCCCGGGTCGACGTCCGTGAAGTCCCGGGTGGAGCGCCCGGCCCACGCCGACTTCGTACGGTCCGGAGACTTGGCGTTGACCTCCAGGGTGCCGTTCGGCTGGTCGTGACGCAGCCGCAGACCCGTCGACGTGCCGAGATAGCTGGACGTCATCTCGTGGTTCGCGAACCCGTACAGCTCCCGGCCACCGGCCCTGGCGCGGGCGAAGGCCTCCCCGAGTGCGGGCGCGAACGCGTCGAAGACGGACGAGGAGGTCTCGGCGGGCGCGTCCCGGAAGTCGGCGGACACCGGCACGCCCTCGACCAGCGGCTGCGCGTCCTCGGCAGGACCGGCCGCGCGCGCCGCCGCCTCGGCGGCCCGTACCAGCGACTCCAGCTCACCGGCGGTGACCGCGGACCGCGACACGACACCGGAGGCGGTGCCCTCGGCCCCGTCGACGGTCGCGACGACGGTCAGCGTCCGCCCGCGCGTCACCCCGTTCGTGGTCAGGGCGTTCCCCGCCCACCGCAGGTTCGCGGACGACTCCTCGTCGGCGATGACCACGCACCCGTCGGCGGTGGACAGCTCCAGCGCCCGCTCGACGATCTCGTACGGCTTGCTGCTCGCGCGGCTCATCGCCCGCCCTCCTGCGTGGTGTTCAAGATGTTGACGCCCCGGAAGAGGGCGGAGGGGCAGCCGTGCGAGACGGCCGCGACCTGGCCCGGCTGGGCCTTGCCGCAGTTGAAGGCGCCGCCCAGGACGTACGTCTGCGGGCCGCCGACCTTCTCCATCGAGCCCCAGAAGTCGGTGGTCGTCGCCTGGTAGGCCACGTCCCGCAGCTGCCCCGCCAGCTTTCCGTTCTCGATGCGGAAGAAGCGCTGACCGGTGAACTGGAAGTTGAAGCGCTGCATGTCGATCGACCACGACCGGTCGCCGACCACGTAGATCCCGCGCTCCACACCCCCGATCAGGTCCTCCGTCGACAGCCCGCCCGGATCCGGCTGCAACGACACGTTCGCCATCCGCTGCACCGGCACATGCCCGGGGGAGTCGGCGTACGCACACCCGTTGGAGCGCCCCAGACCCGTCAACTTGGCGATCCTGCGGTCGAGTTGGTACCCGACGAGTGTGCCGTCCTTCACCAGGTCCCAGGACTGCCCGGCCACACCCTCGTCGTCGTACCCGATGGTCGCGAGACCGTGCTCTACGGTGCGGTCACCGGTCACGTTCATCACCGACGACCCGTACGCGAGCTTGCCCAGCTGGTCGAAGGTCGCGAACGACGTCCCGGCGTAGGCGGCCTCGTACCCCAGCGCCCGGTCCAGCTCCGTGGCGTGCCCGATCGACTCGTGGATCGTCAGCCACAGGTTCGACGGGTCGACGACCAGGTCGTACGACCCGGCCTCGACGCTCGGCGCCCGCATCTTCTCGGCCAGCAGCGCCGGGATCCGCTCCAGCTCGGAGTCCCAGTCCCAACCCGTACCCGTCAGGTACTCCCAGCCGCGTCCCGCAGGCGGTGCGATCGTCCGCATCGAGTCGAACTCGCCGGACGTCCCGTCGACGGCCACGGCGGTCAACTCCGGGTGCAGCCGCACCCGTTGCTGCGTCGTCACCGTTCCCGCGGTGTCCGCGTAAAACTTGTTCTCGTGCACGGTCATCAGCGACGCGTCGACGTGCGCCACCCCGTCCGCCCGCAGCAGCCGCGCGCTCCAGTCCGCCAGCAGCGCCGACTTCTCCTCGCCCGGCACGTCGAACGGATCGATCTCGTACGAGGAAACCCAGGTCCGGTCCTCGTGCACGGGCTCCTCGGCCAGCTCCACGCGCTCGTCCGACCCCGCAGCCCTGATCACCTTCGCGGAGAGCTTCGCCATGGCGACGGCCTGCCCGGCGACCCGGGCGGCGGCATCCATCGACAGATCGACACCGGACGCGAACCCCCAGGCCCCGCCGTGCACCACCCGCACCGCGTACCCGACGTCGGTGGAGTCCGAAGACCCGGACGGTTTGGCGTCCCGCAGCCGCAGGGAGGCGCTGCGCACCCGCTCGAACCGGAAATCGGCATGATCGGCGCCCAGCGCCCTGGCCCTGGCGAGCGCGGCGTCGGCGAGGGCGCGCAGCGGGAGCGCGGTGAAGGACGGGTCGATGGAGTGAAGGGGAGGGCGGGAGGGGCGGGCGGGCGGGGACTGCGGCACGGATGTCTCCTGTCGTCGAGACGAGGTCGCTCCGATCATGTCGTGTCCGGGGGCGTCGTGCCCAGTCCCTTTTATGTAGGGACCCGACAGCGGCCGGTAGGTGGTGCTGTCGGGGACCGATTCTCCGTACGAGCCCCGGTACCGATAGTTTCGATCGGTACCAGACCGCTATGGAAAGGGTGATCCGTTGAGCCGCTCGGTTCTCGTCACCGGAGGAAACCGGGGCATCGGCCTCGCTATCGCCCGCGCCTTCGCCGATGCAGGTGACAAGGTCGCGATCACGTACCGCTCGGGTGATCCCGCGGAACTTGAGAAGGCGGGCTTCCTCGCCGTCAAGTGCGACATCACCGACACCGAGCAGGTGGAGCAGGCCTACAAGGAGATCGAGGAGAAGCACGGTCCCGTGGAGGTGCTGGTGGCCAACGCCGGCGTCACCAAGGACCAGCTCCTGATGCGCATGTCCGAGGAGGACTTCACGTCCGTCCTCGACACCAACCTCACCGGCACCTTCCGGGTCGTGAAGCGTGCCAACCGCGGCATGCTGCGCGCCAAGAAGGGCCGTGTCGTGCTGATCTCCTCGGTGGTCGGCCTGCTGGGTTCCGCCGGGCAGGCGAACTACGCCGCCTCGAAGGCCGGTCTGGTCGGTTTCGCGCGCTCGCTCGCCCGCGAGCTGGGTTCGCGGAACCTCACTTTCAACGTCGTCGCGCCCGGGTTTGTCGACACCGACATGACCCAGACACTCACGGAGGAGCAGCGCAAGGGCATCGTCGCCCAGGTGCCGCTCGGCCGTTACGCGCAGCCGGAGGAGATCGCCGCCACGGTGAAGTTCCTCGCCTCCGACGACGCGTCGTACATCACTGGAGCCGTCATCCCGGTTGACGGCGGATTGGGCATGGGTCACTGATCGCCATGAGTGGAATCCTCGAAGGCAAGAACATCCTCATCACGGGTGTCCTGATGGAGTCCTCCATCGCCTTTCACGCGGCCAAGGTGGCGCAGGAGCAGGGTGCGAACGTCATCCTGACCGCCTGGCCCCGCCCGACGCTGACCGAGCGCATCGCGAAGAAGCTGCCGAAGCCGGTGAAGGTCATCGAGCTCGACGTGACGAACCAGGAGCACCTGGACCGTCTGGAGGGCCTCGTCCGTGAGGAGCTCGGCTCGCTCGACGGCGTCGTGCACTCCATCGGCTTCGCGCCGCAGGACGCGCTGGGCGGCAACTTCCTGAACACGCCGTTCGAGTCGGTCGCGACCGCGATGCACGTCTCGGCGTTCTCGCTGAAGTCCCTGACGATGGCGTGCCGTCCGCTGATGAGCGAGGGCGGGTCGGTCGTCGGGCTCACGTTCGACGCGCAGTTCGCGTGGCCGCAGTACGACTGGATGGGCCCGGCGAAGGCGGCGCTGGAGGCGACCTCCCGCTACCTGGGTCGTGACCTGGGCAAGGACGGCATCCGCTGCAACCTGATCTCGGCGGGCCCGCTGGGCTCGATGGCCGCGAAGTCGATTCCGGGCTTCTCGGAGCTGGCCGCGGTGTGGGACACGCGCTCCCCGATGAAGTGGGACATGGCGGACCCGGAGCCGGCGGGCAAGGGGATCGTGGCGCTGCTGTCGGACTTCTTCCCGAAGACGACGGGCGAGATCATTCACGTTGATGGTGGCGTGCACATGATCGGCGCCTGACCCTTCCGGGAATGCGCGCAGGGGCGGGGCGGGCCAAAGGCACCGCCGTCGACCCGGTTGGCCCGCAGGGACTCGTCGGTGCTGTAGCGCCGGATGAAGTCGCCGTCCCGGCCGAGCTCGGCGCGTACTGCCTCCACCGTGCCCACCACCCGTGGGTCGTCCGGCGGGAGGAATCCGACCAGCGGGATGAGGAGG
>NZ_JBEZKB010000052.1:0-26877 GCF_040651475.1 Streptomyces sp. NPDC048442 | reverse complement strand
CCTCCTGCTTCGGAGCCTCCTTGGGGGCCTCCTGGGCCGGAGCCGGAGCCGGAGCAGCGGCCGGAGCCGGAGCGGCAGCAGCCGGAGCGGGGGAAGGGGGGGTCCCCCCTTCCCGCGTCACCCGCCGTCGGTCCCCGCTCTCAGCCCTCCATCTTCACGGCATACGTCACAGCATCCGGGTACGTGAAGCGAGCAAGGTCCTCACACTCTTGAGCCACCCTCGCGCGGCACTCGCCGGCCGGATCCGCGAACAGCCGTACAGCCAGCACCGCTTCCTTGCGCGTGGCCTTCAACTCCCAGGTGCCCGCGACCAGTCCATCGACCAGGAGTGTGGGCTTCACCTGCAGATTCGCCTTGACGTACACGAGGTCCCGGTACTCGGCGGGCAGGATGCGCTCCCGCCGGGTCGGCGCGTACGCAAGCAGCGTGCTGTCGAACGCCGGCAGCAGACGTACGGGCGCGGCCGCCTCGGCGGGCGTGATGTCGAGGGCCCGCAGGTCGTACAGGGTGCGGCCCGACTCGTCGTCGTAGGTGCACAGTTCGTCCCCGAGCTGCTGGAGAACGGGGTGCAGTTGCGTGACCTTCGCACCCAGCCAGTAGGCGAGGTCGTCGATGCCGGCCGGCCCGAAGGCCGTCAGGTGCCGGCGCACCGACACCCGCTGGGCCTCGTCGGCGTCGGGCGCGGCCGGCCTGAAGGACGGGCAAGGAGCGGCCCGTTGGTGCTGCGGCGTCCTGCTCCACGAGCCGCCGTCCGCCGGCACCCGCACCAAGTCGCAGCTGGTGCGGACCGGCCGCCACTCCTTGGCGCGCTGCGCCGCCGCCTCCTGCTCGTCCAGAACGCCGGGGTTCCCGGTCACCCACGCGTCGAGGAACCGGGCAAGTTCAGTGCCGCTACGGGCAGTTGAGGCGTACTCCACCAGCGCGGCCCGCAGCCGCACAGCCTCCTTTGGCGCCAACGGCGCCTTGGTCCGACGCCAGTCGAGGGCACCGAAGGCCTCTGCGGCGGCGGCGTATTCGGGGTGCTGCCGCGCCGTGACCGTGTGCAGGGTGCGGCGCAGCAGCGTTCCGGTGACCAGCCGGCCGTCCCGCAGGGCCTCGTAGAGATCCTCCGCACTGAACCCCGCGAGCCGTGACCACAGGGCGACCGGCACCGCCGCCCAGTTCTGGGACTGAATGGCTCCGATCGCCTCGACGGCATCGGTGACGGACCGCTGCTCCCACCGGGCGAGAAGACCCTGTCTGGCGAGCAGGGTGCGATTGAGCTCGCGGTTCGTCACTTTCCTGTCGGACACGTTCATCTCCCCGGTCAGTCTTCCTGCGTGTAGGCGAGCATCCTGCGCTCATGGATCACCATCGTGCCGTCCCCGTTGAGGTCGACAAGTCCGGTGTCCCGGAACGTCTTCAGGAAGAATCCGATACGGGACCTGGTGGTGCCGACCATCAAGCCGAGGTCCTCGTGCGTAATGCATTCCATGACGAGTCCGCGTGCATCCCTGGTACCCATTTGCCGGGCGAGCTCGAGAAGCGTGACGGCAAGGCGGTTCTCGCACTTCATGGTCGCCATGTTGATGATGACCGTCTGCTTCTCCGCGATGCGCGCGATCAGCCGGAGGCTGAAGTCGTCGAATACGTCACCGCCCCTCAGTGAGGCGATGAGTCGCGCCTTGGGAATTCTGCGCACGACGCTGGGCTTCATCGCGATCGCCGTATCCGGACGCGGAGTCCCCAACAGGCCGACTTCGCCGAAGAATTCACCGCCGGAGTGGATCGCGAGCATACATCGCTTGCCGCCACGCGACCATGCCATCGATTTGACCATGCCCCGGACCAGGAAGTAGATGGACTCGTCGTGGTCACCGCAGTTGTAGATGTTGTCGCGCGCCGGGACACGTATGTCCGGTGACGCCAGGGCCACATCGAGGAGAACTGCTTCCAGCGACCTTCGCGTTGCCGGCCCAGGCACGCGCGCGACCAGGTCCGAACGGGTTTTCGCCACAGACACGGTTTCCCCCAATGTCAGCCGATGACTTCTGGCATAAGACATTGAGCCAGCCCGACCTTGGGTTCTGGCGAAATCTGCCCGCACGCCGCCGGGACCTGCCTGCACGCCGCCGGACCCGCCTGCACTCCGCTCCGGCAGGCGCGCTCAGCCGAAGTGCCAGCGCGGCCCGTCCTGGGCGTCCTCGACGACAAGGCCCGACCGGTTGAGCTGATCGCGGATCGCGTCCGCCACGGGCCAGTCCTTACGGGTGCGGGCCGCCTCGCGCTGCTGGAGCGCGAGGCGTACGAGGGTGTCGACGACGCCGTGGGCGTCTTTACGTGTCACCGCCCCGCCACGGTCCGACTCCCCCGCCCAGTGCGGATCCAGCGGGTCGAGCCCGAGGACACCGAGCATGGCGCGCACTTCGGCGAGCCGGGCCACGGCGGCCTCCTTGTCGTCGGCCGCAAGGGCGCTGTTTCCCTGGCGGACCGTGGTGTGCACGACGGCGAGTGCCTGCGGCACCCCGAGGTCGTCGTCCATGGCCCGGGCGAACGCGAGCGGAACCTCCGCGGGCACGGCCGACTGGCCGGCGAGGTGGGTGGCCCGCTGCACGAAGCCCTCGATCCGTGCGAACGCGGACTCCGCCTCGCGCAGCGCCTCCTCACTGAACTCGATCATCGAACGGTAGTGCGGGGTACCCAGGTAGTAGCGCAGGACGATCGGCCGCCAACGCTGCACCATCTCGCTCACGAGCACCGAGTTGCCGAGCGACTTCGACATCTTCTCTCTCGCCATGGTCACCCAGGCGTTGTGCAGCCAGTACGTGGCGAACTCGTCGCCGTACGCCTTGGCCTGGGCGATCTCGTTCTCATGGTGCGGAAAGATCAGGTCAAGCCCGCCGCCGTGGATGTCGAAGGAAGGACCCAGGTACTTGTGCGCCATCGCCGAGCACTCCAGGTGCCAGCCCGGACGGCCGCGGCCCCACGGCGTCTCCCAGTCGGGCTCGCCCGGCTTGGCCGCCTTCCACAGCGCGAAGTCACGCGGGTCCCGCTTACCCGTCTCACCGTCGCCTGACGGCTGCATCAGATGGTCCAATTCCTGACGGGACAACTCCAGATAGCCGTCGTACGAACGCACGTCGAAGTACACGCTGCCGTCAGCGTCATACGCGTGACCGCGCTCGATGAGGCCCCGCATCATCTCGACCATCTCGGTGATGTGGCCCGTCGCCCGCGGTTCATACGTGGGCGGCAGACAACCGAGCGCGGTGTAACCGTCCGTGAACGCCCGCTCGTTCTCGTACCCGATCGACCACCACGGCCGGCCCTGCTCAGCCGCCTTCGCGATGATCTTGTCGTCGATGTCCGTCACATTCCGCACGAAGGTGACGTCATAGCCGCGATACGTGAACCAGCGACGCAGGATGTCGAAGTTCAGCCCCGACCTGATGTGCCCGATGTGCGGGGCCGACTGGACGGTGGCGCCACACAGGTAGACCGAAACACAGCCCTCGGTGAGCGGGACGAAGTCACGGATCTGCCGAGCGCCGGTGTCGTACAGGCGAATGGTCATGTCTTCTCCCGTGTCAGCAAGGACTGTGCCGGCGGTCAGTAGTGCTCTTCGGCGACGACCAAGGACTGCGGCAGCGTCACAAGGACGGGTTCCGGTTGTTTCCAAGGGAACCCGTGCCGGATCTCGATCTTTCTGGCCGGGAGGCCTCCGCTCACATCGATCGCCAACGCCACGAGTGACCTCGGCGAGGGTTGCAGCTCGACGAACCGCCACAGTCCGGACTCGTCGCAGGGCGGTGGCCTGAACTCGAGTACGCCCCGCTCCGCGGACAACGTGAAGTCGAACGAGTCGAAGGGCAGGCTCATGCCGAGCCCGCGTGCCTTGGTGTACGCCTCTTTCAACGTCCACAGCCGCAGCAGAGCGTACGGTCTGCGTTCCTCCGGCAATGCGCCGAGCCAACGCTGCTCCCGTTCGGAGAAGACTCCCGAGAACAGGTCGAGCCGGCTCCTCGATGTACGGTCGACCCGCTCGACATCGATCCCCACCCGCCGTCCGTGCCCGACGGCCACCACGTTCACTCCCCGGGTGTGCGAGAGGTTGAAGTCCGGGCGCACACGGGAACGACGGGCGAGAGTGTCCGCACCGTCAAGGAACGGACGCCCTTTCTCCGTACGCCCGATACTCAATTCCGCCTCGGGGATACCGAGTTCAAGGCCGAGTATGCGGCGCACAAAAGTGTGGGCCACCAGATACTGTTCGCGGTCGCGGTCGAAAATGAACCGGCCGGCCGTATGCCGCTCTCCCTCGTCCAGCCAATGCGAAGCGAGCGTCTCGGCGAATTCCATCGGAAGGTCTTCGTTGCTGCAGACCCACACCTGCACCGCGCTCAGCTCCGAACCGATGGAGCCATATCGGGTATCAGTCACGATGATGCCTCCACACCATGGCTATGCGCGAAACACAATGGATGCGTTGATCCCGCCGAAAGCGAAACTATTGCTGAGCGCCGTACGCAGCTGCCGCCGTTCGGGCACCTGACCGACCAGCGGCAGCCGGCGCTCGAACGGGTTTTCCAGATTGGGGTTCGGATGACAGACGCCCGCCCGCACCTGCAACACGGTGGCCACCGCCTCAAGGAGCCCCGCCGCGGACAGACAGTGGCCGATCAAGGGCTTGGTCGAGTTGATGGCCGGCCGGCTTGTGCGCGCCGTCTCACCGAAGACTTCGAGGAGCGAAGCGGCCTCCGTCTCGTCACCGAGCACCGAGCCCGTCCCATGCGCGTTCACATAGTCCACCTCGGCGGGCCGCAGCCCACCGACTGTCAACGCGGCACGCATCGCGGCGACTTGACCCGCCAAGCTGGGGGAAGTGCCCCGGCGTGCGTCCAACCGCTGTCCGTGACCGATGATTTCGGCCTTCGTCTCACCGCCCCTGGACCGCACGGCCCCTGCCCGCTCGAGAACCACCGCGGCCGCGCCTTCCCCTCGTACGAAACCCCTGCGTTCCTCGTCGAACGGCCTGCACATGCGCTCGGGGGTGTCCATGAACCCCTCATGAGCCAGGGCTCCACTGCGGCGGAACGCCTCCACCTCGACAGCGGAGAGCTCGGCCACCGGCGCCACCACGACCACCCGGTCCACCCAGCCGGCGGAGACCATCCGCGCCCCTTGGATCAGAGCCAGCGAACCGCTGGCAGAGGCTCCACCGACGACACAGCCCTCGCCACGCACACCGAGGAGTTCACTGACCGCGCCGATGACATCGACGTCCATGTGCGTCAGCGCGTACGAGGCGCGAAGCCCAGCAGGTGACCGGTGATGAGCGAGTGCCGTCTTCGCCTGGTGCGCCAGAGCGAGCTGACTGCCCGCGACGAGCACGGCGGCACCGTGGCCCCAGAAATGCCGGTCGCCGCCCTCTTCCTCGACCATCGGCAGTCCGGCGTCGAGGACGGCTTTCAGCGCCACGCAGGCAGCGGTCTGCGCCGGCAGAGCCGCCCTGCCGACAACACCGCGCAGTGCTACGGCAGTTCGCGGCCGGCCGTCGAGATGCCGCACCGCCCACTCGGCCGCCTTGAAGTCACCGAGCCGCGCCATCGGCAGCGGCTCCCGCCCAGGCTCCGCGGCCCCGTCCGTACCGTCCACAGACACCGCACTGCGGCCTTCGAGCAGCGCGGTCAGGAAGTCGTCGAGCTCCTCGGCGAGCGGGGAAAGCACCGCTGCCCCGCTGATGGCCACGTTCATGCCGGTCGGCCGGCGCCCGTTGGTGCCTGGGCCGACGCCTGCATGTGCTCGGCGAAAACCGCCACCAACGCCCCCAGTTCCTGGGCGGCTCCGAACCCGCTGACCGGAATCTTCACGTCGAGTTCTTCCTGGGTGCCGATCAATACGTCCATACGGTCGATGGAGTTGGCCCCGAGCTCCCTCATGGTGAGGTCGGGCGTGATGTGCACGCCCAGCAGATCGGGCAGCACATCGACCAGATTCCGGGTCAGAGCGGCGAAAATCCTGGATTCAGTCACGCGAAACTCCTAGCTCGCGAGGCACACGGAGGTCAGTCCGCGAGGGTGTAGTCGAACGCATACGAGTGCTTCCCCTCGGCATTCACGATCGCCATCTCGCCTGCCAGGCCCTGGAGTTCCCCGGTTCCGGAGTCCGGGACCACGACGACGCTCAGTGCGAGTTTCCCGGCCGACATCGACCCGTTGTGCTGCAGAACGAAGGTTCCGGCCCGCCCATGCAGCGTGGCATTGACCCGTTCCATCCCCACATATCCGGCCGACGTCCGCACCTGTCCCACCGTGCGCAGCACCTGGACGGAAGCGGTGCCGTCGAGGTCACCGCGGAAGACCTTGCTCACGGTGGCGCTGAACCGCGACACCCCTCCCTCCTCGTCGTGCACGTGCTCGTCCCATTTCGTCTCGAAGGTGCCGGCTGCTCGAGGCATGAATGTCTCCAGACTGTGTGAAGCAACGCGAAGCCCTGCACCGGGAAACTCCCGGCCGCGTCGAGTATCGCGAGCGACGCCCAACCGCCACAGTCAAAAGTGAGCACGAACGCAGCGGCGCCCCGGTGTACGCGTAGCCGCGACCGGCCGGGCGGGCTCATGTGCTTGACCACAGCTCGGCCGGAATGCGCGAGAGCCAGCCGGCCTGCACACCGGAAGGGGTCCGCCCAGGTCCGGGCTTCGGCTCAGCCCACGCTCACCGGAAGCACGTCGGGCGACAGCGCCCCCGCGTGCGCCGACTCGCTCGTCATCCGCCTGCGGTGGTGCCGTCGGCACAGCACCTCGTACCCCACCGCCTCCGCCGGACGGTCCACGTCCCCCACCACGACCTGCTCACCCTCGACGACCATCTGACCGCCGACCGTACGGGCGTTGTGCGTGGCCCGCGCCCCGCACCAGCACATCGCCTCGACCTGCAAGGTCTCCAGCCGGTCCGCCAACTCGATCAAACGCTGCGACCCGGGGAACAGCCGCGTCCGGAAGTCCGTCATGATCCCGAACGCGAACACGTCCAAATCCAGGTCGTCCACGATCCGCGCCAACTGGTCGATCTGATCCGGCGCGAGGAACTGCGCCTCGTCCACGATCACATAGTCGACCCTGCCGCCCCTGGAGACCTGATCCACCACATACCCGTACAAATCCCTCCCGGGCCCCGCCTCGACCGCCTCCGTCACCAGCCCCAGCCGCGACGACAGCTTGCCCTCACCGGCCCGGTCGTCCCGCGTGAAGATGACGCCCTGGAGTCCGCGCGCGGAGCGGTTGTGACCAATCTGGCCACACTGACCGGCATCGTCACACGGGCCCCGCGTGCACGGATGCCGGCGTCGGCAGGGCGCCCACCGGGCGGGAGTGCAGACGGTGCAGGTACTCCCCCGCCGTGGGCAGAGTTTCGAGCAGGATCTGCTGTTGGCGCTTGATCTGCAGGAACCGGGCATCCGCCGACCGGCGGGCGGCGGCGCGGTGGGCGAGGGCCGGACGCGGGACGGCGGCGGCCGAGGGGGTGAGGGAGGACAGCAGGGCGTAGTACGGCAGTTCGTGGGTCGTCCGGTCCGGGGCCAGGCCCAAGCGGTAGCCCGTCAGGCAGTCTCGCAGGGCGGCGGACAGCGGGAGGTCGCGCTGAGCCTTCCAGAACGGGGTGTCCTCGCGCGGGGACGCGGCGTACCGCAGCCGGGCGAGGTCGCGGGCCCTGCGGTAGCGGACCTCCACCGCGCGGTTGAAGCGCGCCGCGGGTGCCTCCCGGTCACCCGGCGACGGGAAGTCGCGCACCAAGCGGTCCACCATCTGGAGAATCTCGCCCAGCCCCTCGTCGGCCAGGGGTTCCAGGAAGTAGGCGCAGGCCCCCAGGGCGACACAGTTCTTCACCCAGGCACGACGGCTGCGCCCGGCGCGATGCCGGGAGTGGCGTACCGCCGTGCTCTCGGGTCGCAGACCCCACAGCCCGCACAGCACCCTTGCCGCCTCGTCCGGCTCCGTCCAGTGGCGTCCGTAGACCAGGCCGGCGCCCGCCCGGCCGGGCAGCGGCATCTTCCAGGCCCAGCCCATTGGCAGGGCGGTCACCGTGGTGAAGGGGTCGATGCCGTGCCGGGCGTCCTCCTGCGCCACGGTCAGGGTGGCCGTGCTGTCGCACGGCAGCCGGTCCTGCACGTCGATGAACGGCTCACCCAGGGTGCCTGCGAGCAACAGGCGCTCGGAACCGGTGCAATCCAGGAACAGATCGCCGCCGAGCACAACTCCCTTCCCCGTGTGCAGCACGTTCAGCATTCCTCGTTCGTCCTGCTCGGCGTGGAGCAGTTCGTCGCGGATCGACCGTACGCCGA
Source organism: Streptomyces sp. NPDC048442 (assembly GCF_040651475.1). Classification (NCBI taxonomy): domain Bacteria; kingdom Bacillati; phylum Actinomycetota; class Actinomycetes; order Kitasatosporales; family Streptomycetaceae; genus Streptomyces; species Streptomyces sp. NPDC048442. Next base: position 18,561 of record NZ_JBEZKB010000052.1, on the reverse strand, counting down.
ATCGCCGCATCCCCAGATTCCGCAGGAAGTTCGTGAACATGCGGATGTCGACGTGCCAGCCGTACGGGAGTGCTGCACGGCCGTCCATCCAGCGCGGTGATTTCCCGGCGTCCATCAGCGGCGGTTCACGGAAGCACGCGTAGTCGAAGGGCTCGACCGTCTCGCCGTTGTTCCGCCGGTAGCCCCAGTACTCGGAGAGGGGGAATTCTTCACACTCGGGGATTTCCGCACAGGGGCGGTAGAAATGGTCAATTCCACCTCCGTCCGCGATCCGGGGCACCGTCGTCGCAGATCCTGCGGTACGCCAGTTCACATGCCGGACCGCCGTTTGGAAGGATGCGCAGCACTCCCGCATCCATTCTTCCTCCAGGACGCCGAGCCGGTCGAAGAGATCCCGCTGCAGCCTTTCCGGAACCGCGCTGACCTGGCCGGTTTCACAGTCGCCTGCCCCTCGCGAGGGTGTCTCAAGCACGGTTACGGAAACGGCGCCACCGAATGTGGACGCGAGACGGACGGCCGCCGTCCAGCCGGCGGCCGTTCCGCCCACCACGACGATTCTCCTGACGCTTTCCATTCCGGTACTCGGGTCCGTATTCATGTCCGAGACCTTCTCCGCCTTCTCTGTACGGATTCCATGCCGGTCTGTATCAGCGAGTACAGATCGCCCGGGGCATTCGTATACCGGTACGGCCGAACCTCTTGTTGCGGGACCTGAACGGGACCCGGACTCACCCACAGGAGGAAAAGTGTTCGACAACCAGCCCGGCCCGGCCCAGGTTCAGCACCCTCTGGAATTTCTGGCAGAGATCGAGCAGCAAGGATCGCGGGATCAGGAAATGCTGCTGCGGGACAGCGGAACTCCCTGGGCCGAAATGCTGGCGGAATATGTGGATGCCCTGAACGAACTGGCTACCCCGGGAACCGGGGCGAACGGCTTCATAGCGACGTACGGCCTGGACGAGGGGCATGCGGGCGGCTGCGGCTGACCCCTGACCCTGCTACGGCCCGGTGGGTCGTAGCAGGGTCAGGGGTCAGGAGAACAAGAAAAGGAGGAACGGGGAGCAGGGGTTTTCGCATCACGCGAGGGCGGGCACCGGCGACTGGTGCCCCTCCTGCGCGAACAGCAGCACCAGTGGCATGAAGCGGTAGCACAGGGACGAGTCGTCGTCGATGCCCCACGCATCGAGCAGCCGTGCGTCGGCCAGCCGTTCCAGGATCTCTTCCGCCACGTCGGGGCCGGTGCCGAGCAGCGCCACCGCGTCACCCGCCGTCAGCCGGGAAAGGCCCGCTGTGGCCAGTGCGGCGAACGAGGCCCGGTCGGCCGGGCCCAGTTGGGCCAGTTCGGCAGCGAGACCGGCCCGCACGTCGAGGCTGCCGATCCGCAGTTCGCCGAGGCGTCGCTCCGGGGACGCGAGCCTGTCCGCGAACAGGGCCGCCGGCCAGTGCGGGTGAGCCGCGAGACGGGCCGCGGCGATCCGCAGGGCGAGCGGAAGCCGGTCGCAGAACTCGGCGATACGGGCGGCAGCTTCGGGCGCCCCGGCGAAACGCCCCCGGCCCGCTACCGCAACGAGCAGCTCATTCGCCTCGGCCCGTTCCATGGGACCGAGCCGTACCAGACGCATTCCCTCCAGCGAGGCCAGCGGGGAACGGACCCCGGTGACGACCGTGCGGCTCGCACCGCCGGGCAGCAGCGGACGTACCTGGGTGTCGTCAAAGGCGTTGTCCAGGACGATCAGCATCCGCCGGTCCGCGAGCAGCGTCCGGTAGAGCTGGACACGTTCGTCGAGTGCCACGGGCATCTGGTCCGGTGCGATGCCCAGCGCCCCCAGGAACCAGCCCAGTACTTCCCCGGGCGCACGGGGACCACCTCCGTCGGCGGGCGCGGTGCGCAGGTCGGCGTAGAGCCGACCCTGTGGGAAGTCCGCACGGCAGCGCTCGGCGGCCCACAGGGCCAGGGCCGACTTTCCGGTGCCCGGCGCGCCGGTGACCACGACGTCCTGCTGGTTGCCCAGTGCGTCGAGCACCTCTTGGGTCTCGGCCGCCCGGCCGGTGAAGTCGCCGGGCGCGGCGGGCAGCGTCGAGGGGACAAGACCCCGCCAACCGGAACCGCCGGCTTCCGTGCGCGGTCCCGGCTCCTGCGGCGCGCCTCCCACCCGCAACGCCGGCTCCACCAGTTCCGTCGCATGCCGTTCCGGAGCCTGCGGCGGCGTCAGCGTGCCGGTGAGGACCTCCTGGTGCAGGGTCCGCAAGTCCGGTCCGGGATCGATGCCGAGGTCGTCGGCGAGGACCCGGCGGCCCTCCTCGTACACCGCCAGCGCATCGGCCTGCCGGCCGCAGCGCGACAGCGCGGTCATCAACTGGCCCCGAGGCCGCTCACGCAGCGGATGCAACGCCACCTGCCGGGTCAGGCCCGGAACCGTCTCGGTGTGCCGGCCGAGCGCGAGCGCGGCCTCCGTGCAATTCTCCAGCGCGGAGAGCCGCGCCTCCTCCATCCGGGGGCCCTCGGCCTGGGCCAGGTGTCCGGTGACGTCACTGAGAGCCGACCCGCGCCACAGGGCGAGCGCCTCGGTGAGAGCACGCTCGGCGTCGGCGTAACGAGCTGCCCGCAGTTCGGCGCGGCCCGCGTCGGCAAGAGTGCGAAAGACGTCCCAGTCGAACCCGGCGTCGCCGATGTCCATCAGGTAGCCGGGCCCGTGGCGTTCCAGACGCAGGTGCGCACCGAGGCGGGTACGCAACCGGGACACGTACGTGTAGAGCTGCTTGGCGCTCGTGGCCGGTGGGTCCCAGCCCCACAGCAGGGTGGTCAGCCGCTCGTCGGTCAGCACCTTGCCGTGGGCGAGCAGCAGCGCCGCGAACGCGGTGCGCTGTTTGCTGCCGTCCAGGGCGACCGAGCGGCCGTCGAGCTCGGCCGCGACAGGTCCGAGAATCTTGAGGTCCATGTGGCTCTCCCCCGTGTCAGCAGGCCCGTTCCCGTTGCGGACCATCTGCCGAGGAACGCTACTGAGCTGGGGTTTTTCGGCGCCATCGGTTCGATTTCGGGTCTACGAAAGCGATTCGAAAGAGCCACAAAAAGGGACGTCCGTAGCGTTCGTGTCGTACCGCAGGACAACGGCTCGCAACTGACACCGCACTCGTCTCAGGAGGACATCATGAAGCTCCGCACCCGCTCGGCCAAGGTCTCTTCCCGCACCGCCCCCGCGGCCCGCCTCGTAGCCAGTGCGATCCTCCTCCTGACGGTGGCCGGCTCGGTGGTCGGCACCGCCGCAACCGCGAGCGCCGTGGAGCCGGCCGCACACCGGGCCAGTACGAACGCGCTGGGCGACGACCCGTGGACCCTGTCCCCCGGCCCGAACGGGGACGACCCCTGGACCCGTGCCTCGAAGGCGAACGGGGACGACCCGTGGACCTGACAGCCGGGTCCCTCAGGGCCGGACGAGTACGAACAACTGCTCCGATTCCAACGGCAAACCATTCCCGAGCACCGCCAGCAACCGTGCGCTCCGTTCCTCCCAGACCGGCGCGCCGACCTCCGCGAAGAGATCCTGAGCGGACTTGAAGCTGGCGGCGGCCCCCGCACGATCCATGTGCAGAGCCTGTACGCACCCGAGGACCACCCCGGCCCGCGCCTCCAGGTGGCGGTCCGGCACCTTGCCCGAGGTCAGCAGCGCATCCCGCAGAACCGCCTCGGCCTCCTCGGTCCTGCCCTGGCACCACAGTGCCTCACCCAGCGTACGCAGCGCATGAGCTTCACCGCGGCGGTCACCACTGTCGCGGACCAGCTCCAGTGCACGTCGGCAGGCCTCTTCCGCCCGCGGGCCGTCCCCCTGATGGATCAGCGCCTCGGCCAGCCGGACGGTGCTCTGTGCCTCGCCCCGTACGGTCCCCAGACCACGGCTTCTGGCGACCGCCTCCGAGGACAGCACCAGACTCGCCTGCGGCTCGCCCCGCTCCAGTTCGATCTGCGCCAGGAGCCCCAGCACATGGGTCTCGGCGTAGTGGTCACCGACCGCGCGGAAGATCTCCAGCGAGCGGTGCCCCTTCTCCCTGGCCCGGTCCAGGTCTCCGCGATGGCGTTCGCACAGGGCCAGGTTCCTCAGGACCAGGGCGCGTCCCTGGTCCTGCCCCTGCTCCTCGAACAGGTGCAGGGCCCGGCTGAGCCGGTGGTGGGCGGATTCGTAGTCCCACAGGACGATCTCCAGGGTGCCCAGCGAATGCAGCATCGCCGCCTCGCCCAGTGTGTCCCCGCTCTGGACGGCGGCTTCCAGTGCACGCTCGCCCGACTCCCGCCAGTCCTCCAGGTAGTTGCGGTTCTGGAAGAGGGTCACGCCGGTCATCGCCAGGTCCCAGGCGTGGGCGGACTCACCGTGTCTGGCCGCCTGCTCCACCAGTCCGGTGATCGAGGAGCGTTCGGTCTCGAACCACTCCATCGGGTCCTCCAGCAGACTCTCCACCAGATGGCCGGGGAGCGGGTGGAGCGGCGCGGGACCGTGGATCACGGTGTAGTCGCCGCCGTACACCCGGCGGTGGGCCTCTGCGGCGAGGGCCAGCCAGGCTCCGCAGGCGCGCCGGGTTGCGGCCCGCAGTTCCTCTTCGGTGTTCCCGTCCCGTGCGCACTCGCGGCCGAACAGCCGTACCAGGTCCTGGAACCGGTAGCGGACGTGACCGGTGGTGGCTCTGAGTGGTTCGAGCAGCTGGGCGTCGACGAGCTGCTCGATCAGGTCCTCGGCATCGACGGGGTCGATGTCGAGGAGCGCGGCGCCGGCCCAGGCGGAGAAGTCGGGGACGTTGAGGACGCCGAGCAGCCGGAACATCCGCGCGGCGGCGGCCGGCAGGTCGCGGTAGCTGAGCCGCAGTCCGGCCCTGACTCCGCGTTCGTCCATGCTGAGTTCGTCGAGTCTGCGGTGCTGGTCCTCGAGTCGGGCCACCAGGGTCCGTACCGACCAGTGGGGTTTGGCGGCGAGCCGGGCGGCCGCGATCCGCAGGGCGAGCGGAAGCCGGTCGCAGAGCAGGCTGAGCCGGGCGGCCCCGGCCGGGTCGGCCTCGAAGCGTTCGTCCCCTGCGACCTTGGAGAGCAGGGCGATCGACTCGTCCTGCTCCAGTGAGCCCAGATGCAGCGGTACGAACGCGTAGTCGCCGGCGAGCGAGCCGCCCATGGAGTCGCGGCTGGTGACCAGGACGCAGCAGCGTCCGGTGCCGGGCAGCAGCGGGCGGATCTGCTGGAAGGAACGGGCGTTGTCGAGGACGATGAGCACCCTGCGGCCGCCCAAAACGCTGCGGAACAGGGCGGTGCGCTCGTTCTGGTCGGTGGGTATCTGCGGGCCGGGCACGCCCAACGCGCGCAGGAAGCGGTCGAGTACGGCGCCGGGTCTGCGGGGCTCTTCCGCCTCGTCGTAGCCGCGCATGTCGGCGAAGAGCAGGCCGTCCGGGAACCTGGCGACGACCTGGTGGGCCCAGTGCACGGCGAGGGCGGTCTTGCCGACGCCGCCGGGTCCGATGATCGAGCCGACCGGCAGCGCCTGGCCGTCGAGCTGGTCGAGGAGGCGGTCCAGCGAGGCGAGTTCGCTGTTGCGGCCGGTGAACGAGGCCGGGATGGGGGGAAGGTGCGCGGGGACGGTCGTCTGGGGTACGAGGACTGCGGGTTCGGCGGGCAGGTTGAGGTGGGGCGAGTCGGCAAGGATCTCCTCGTGCAGCTCCTGCAGTACGGGGCCCGGGTCGATGCCGAGTTCGTCGGCGAGCAGCCGCTGCGCGTCGCGGTAGGTCTCCAGGGCCTCGGCGCGGCGTCCGGCCCGGTACTGGGCGAGCATCAGGTGTCCCTTGGCCTGCTCGCGGAGCGGGTGTTCGCGGACGAACGCGCTCAGCTCGCCGACCATTTCGCGGTGCTGGCCCAGTTCGAGGCGCAGGCCCGCGTACTCCTCGTAGACGTCGAAGCGCTCCCCGGTCAGCTGGGCGGCCTCGGACTCGACCCGTTCGGCGGAGATGCCTTCGAGTGCGGGGCCGCGCCACATGGCGAGTGCTTCCTCGAAGTGGGCGCACGCCTCCTCGAGTCTGCCGCTGCGGGCCGCCTCCCGCCCCTTGGCGGTACGGTCGTTGAACTCGACGGCGTCGATGCGGTGTTCACCGGTGAAGAGCATGTATCCGGGATGGCTGGTGACCAGGAGGTCCTCGACGCCGACCGCGGTCTTGATGGTCTTGCGCAGCGCGGACACACAGATCGCGATCTGGTTGCGTGCGGTGGCCGGCGGGCGGCCGTCCCAGACGGCGTCGGCGAGCACGTCCACGGACACCACCCGGTTGGGTGCGAGCAGCAGCATCGACATGATCGTGCGCTGACGGGCGCCCTGGAGCACGACGGGGCGCCCGTCGGCGCTGATCTCCAACGGCCCCAGGATCCGGAACACCACCTGAAGCACGCATGCCTCCCGCTTTTCGGCCGCAGCCGCACCTGTACGACCTGATTCGCCGCTTTCAGTCTGATTAGCAGGGTTCGACGGGGCTCCGCAACGACGACGGCAGCATGCTGCCAGCCCTCAGGCCCTCGCCATCCAGGACGCGGGCGGCAGGGCGTCGGGAAGGTCCCAGGTAGCGGCCGGTGCGCTCGTGCGCCCCCGGGAGGATGCGGCGCCCTCCCCCGACTCGGCCCCCGACGTGGAGAGAGCCGTGAGCAGGGCCGTGACGACCGCCAGTTCCTCGGGGGTGGGCGCTCCCTTGATGACCTTGAACAGAGCGGGACCCAGCGGCCCTTCGAGCGCCGGTACGGGTACGGGTTGTACGGACATGGAATCTCCTCGGGTCGGGAGGTCGGGCCGGACAGTCGGGCCGCGCAGTCGGGCTGCGCAGTCGGGCCAAGGGGGGCGAGCGGGCGCAACCGGTGCGTCAGGTCGGGGGGTTGCCGTGCTTGCGGGCAGGCATCGGAGCGTGCTTCGAGCGCAGCATAGTGAGCGCGCCGATGAGAGCACTGCGGGTTTCCGCGGGGTCGATCACGTCGTCGACCAGGCCTCGTTCGGCCGCGTAGTACGGGTGCATCAGCTCGGCCTTGTACTCCTTGACCAGCTGCTCGCGCGTCGCGTCGGGATCGTCCGCGGCCTGGATGCGCCGCCGGAAGACCACGTTGGCGGCACCCTCGGCACCCATCACGGCAATCTCGTTGGCCGGCCAGGCGAACGAGACGTCGGTGCCGATGGAGCGCGAGTCCATGACGATGTACGCGCCTCCGTACGCCTTGCGCAGGATCACCTGCACCCGGGGCACGGTCGCGTTGCAGTACGCGTACAGCAGTTTCGCACCGTGGCGGATGATGCCGCCGTGCTCCTGATCGACGCCCGGCAGGAAGCCGGGCACGTCGACGAGGGTCACCAGCGGAACGCTGAAGGCGTCACACATCTGCACGAAGCGGGCGGCCTTCTCCGAGGAGTGGATGTCGAGCACTCCTGCGAGGAACTGCGGCTGGCTGGCGACGATGCCGACCACCTGGCCGCCGAGTCTGGCGAGGGTGGTGAGGATGCTGGGAGCCCAGCGCTCGTGGACCTCCAGGTGCTCGCCGTCGTCGACGAGTTCCTCGATGACCTCGCGCATGTCGTACGGGCGGCTGCCGTCCAGCGGGACGAGGTCGCGCAGCCGCTCACAGCTCCGGTCGACCGGGTCCGACGAGGTCGAACGGGGCGGTGTCTCGCGGTTGTTGGAGGGCAGCATCGAGATGAGGTAGCGGACCTCGGCGATGCAGGTCTCCTCGTCGTCGTACGCGAAGTGTGCGACGCCGCTCGTCCCGGCATGGACGTCCGCGCCGCCGAGCCCGTTCTGGCTGATCTCCTCGCCGGTGACCGCGCGGACCACGTCCGGTCCTGTGATGAACATCTGCGAGGTCTCGCGGACCATGAACACGAAGTCGGTGAGGGCGGGGCTGTACGCCGCGCCGCCCGCGCACGGGCCGAGCATGACCGAGATCTGCGGGATGACACCCGAGGCGCGGGTGTTGCGCTGGAAGATGCCGCCGTACCCGGCGAGGGCGCTGACGCCCTCCTGGATACGGGCGCCCGCGCCGTCGTTCAGCGAGACCAGCGGGGCACCGGCCGAGATGGCCATGTCCATGATCTTGTGGATCTTCGTGGCGTGCGCCTCGCCCAGCGCACCGCCGAAGATCCGGAAGTCGTGCGCGTACACGAAGACCGTCCGGCCCTCGACCGTGCCCCAGCCGGTGATGACACCGTCGGTGTACGGCTTCTTGTTCTCCAGGCCGAAACCGGTCGCCCGGTGCCGGCGCAACTGCTCCACCTCGTGGAAGGAATCGGGGTCCAACAGCAGCGAGATGCGCTCCCTGGCCGTCAGTTTCCCCTTGTCGTGCTGGGCATCGGTGGCCTCCGGCACTCCCCGGAGCACCTCCTGACGGATTCGGGTCAGTTCACCGATCTGCTCGTTCATTGTCATGACCAACTCCATTCAGACGGCCGTGCGGGAGGGCAGTCAGGCGGTCGGCCAGAGCGCCGGCCAGGCAGTGCGCCGCGCGACGAAGTCGCCGAGTGCGACAAGTGCGCGGCGCGCCGGGATCGGCGGCAGCCCTTCGAGGGAGGCCCGGGCCTGGTCCAGTCGTTGGCGCATCAGCGCAGCGGCCTCGGCGGCGGCCGGTGAGCAACGGAAGAGTTCCAGCACCCGGCGGTGTACGGCGGGCGCCGTGACGTGTCCGCCGGTGAGCAGGGCGCGCAGTTCGTCATCAGCTGGATCGTCACCCGCCAGGGCGATCAGGACGGGCAGGCTCGACACCCCGGCCAGCAGGTCCTTGCCCTGCTCCTTGCCGGTCAGTTCGGCGGGTGCGCACAGATCGAGCAGGTCGTCGGCGATCTGGAAGGCCACACCGAGCTGCTCTCCGTACTCGGTCAGGGCCGCCGCCTGCGCGGCGGACGCACCCGCCTGGAGGGCGCCCATACCCAGCGACATCGAGAGCAGCGCGGCGGTCTTGCCCGCGATCACCTGGAAGTAGTGGGCGACAGGGTCCTCGCCGGGAGCGGGGCCGGTCAGCTCGCGCAGTTGTCCGGACACCAGACGGCCGGCGGTCTGTGCGTTGAGATGGATGGCTTCGGCGCCGAGGCCGGCGGCCAACTGGGCTGCGCGGGCGAGCAGCCAGTCACCGCCGAGCACGGCGGCGCGCTCGCCCCAGCGTGCGTTGACGCTGTCGACCCCGTGCCGGGTGGCGGCACCGTCGATGATGTCGTCGTGATAGAGCGAGGAGATGTGGACCAGTTCCGCGATGACGGCGGCCTGGGCGACCCCGTCCCGCCAGGGCTCACCGAACTCGGCGCCGAGCAGCACCAGGAGCGGCCGCAGCCGTTTGCCTCCGGCTGCCGCGAGGTGGCCGGCGAGCGCGGCCACCCGGGGATCGGGAGCGCTGTGCACACAGTCCTGGAGCCACTTCTCGGCGGCGGCCAGGGCGTCGCGCATGCCGGTCTCGAACTCCGGGTCTTCGAGCGCGAGTTGTCCCAGGATCCCGGTCCCTCGATCCGGCGCCGACGTCGGAGCCTCGTACATCTGCTGAACATCCACGAGGAAACCCCTCATTAGCACCGGCGGAGCCCGTTTCGTTTCACGGACGTCGACCGCCACTGTCTGCTGCTCCCCACGCCCGGACAACGGCGCTGACATGAAGGTGCCAGTAGGTTCACGGCTCCCCGGACAACAGTGATGTGTCAGCTTCCTGCCAACCCTCGTCACGCCTGCTGACCTGTCGGGGCGGCTGGATACGCTCCAGCGGAAATCTTCGAGAACGCCGAGAAGGGCAAGGGAAATGCGCAACCGAATCATCATCGTCACGGCGGCCGCAATCGGTCTGTTCGGCCTGTCGGCCCTACCGGCCGCCGCTGCTCCCGGGGGCGCCGCCCCGGCGACCGCCAGGACCGGGCAGGCCTGCACGGACGTGCAGTTGTCCGGTGCGCTGCCCGCGCCGCCCGCCGGTCTGGCAGTTCAGCAGGAGGTCACCATCGGCGCGGACTGCAAGCCGCGACTGGGGGCCGTACGGCTGGTACCGGCGACGGGCGCACAGGCTGTTGCCCGTGCCGCTGCCGCAGGGGCGGCCACCCGGCAGGTGAAGAGCTGGTCGGAGATGTACGACTGCTGCAACATCCGGATGACCGGTCTCTACACCACGTCCACCTGGAACACCGAGGGCAACCGGATCACCACTGCGGCCACCGAGGCACGCCAGGAGTGGAACCGTGAGCCCTGGAACGCCGGTTGGTCGCTGAAGTCGTCGAGCAAGACGGCCGACTGCCTCACCGACTGCACGGTCTCGCGCAACGAGGCGCACGCCGAGTTCTCGTACAAGGGCATCTTCGACACGACCGGCGACTGGTACGCCAACAAGCACCATTCGTACGTGGATCTCAAGGCCGACGGCACCGCTTCCTGCCGCTTCGACGTGGAGCTCAAGCACAGCTTCGTCGGCTGGAACCTTCAGCGGGGCTGCGCATAGGCGCCCAATGCGGATCGAATGGCAGCAACCTGACATCTCTCGGGATGCGGCGGTGAACTCTCCCTACACTCACAGAGATCACCCCCCGTCGAAGCCCGTCGTAAGGAGTCCCACGTCCGAAGGGACAGGGCGCTCGACCGTGCACCACACCGGTTTTCAGGACCATGCAGGCCACTGCGGTGCTGCATCGTCGAACTGTCGGCCACCTTCAGATCCGGCACGACGGCAGAGGCATATCCGGGGCGGGCAAGGGGATGTGACCCCTCCGCATCATCGGCCCGGCACTCCCACACCGTTCACCACGGCGACCCGGGAGTGCCGGGCTATGCCTGGTTGTGCCGCATTCGAGAAGATTGGCATTCTGACGCCCATGACCACTGAAACCAGTCGCGACTCCCGCCGCTCGGCGGCGCTTTCCACACCTTCCCCGCCCCGTTGGGTGCGCTGGGCAGCCCATGCAGTCCCCCTGATCGCGCTGCCCTCGACGCTGTGGCGGTTAGCCATGGCCATCGGGGTACCGGTCGGATACAGCGACGCCGTACTGCGCACCGACTACGACCTGCCGGGCAGTGGCTACCTCGTTCTGCCCCTCATCTCGGTCGTCCAGGAACTGGCGGCACTGCTTACCCTCGGGCTGGTCAGCAACTGGGGGCTGGTGGCCCCTCGTTGGGTGCCGATCATCGGCAACAAGCCGGTCCGTCCGTGGGCGGCCGTCGTCCCGGCCGCGCTCGGTGCGCTGATCATGACCGCGGTGACCTTCAGTCAGTACGTCATGTGGGACAGGGTGAACGACGGCAACCTCACCGGAATTCACCGCAGCATCATGGGCTGGTGCTATGTGCCGCTGCTGCTCTGGGGCCCGCTGCTCGGCGTGGTCACGGTCTCCTACTACCTGCGGCGGCGGCAGCGGTGAGCAACACAACGCTCATCCTGCTGGCCGCGCTCTCCCTCACCGCCCTGATGGTCGGCCTCGCCTCGACTGCCCGGCGACTGCTCGGCATCGAGATCGGCAAGGGCCGCGCCGTGGTCACCGCCGGTGTGGGGCTCAGCGCCGGCACCCTTGTCAGCTTCCCGCTGCGCAATGTGCAGCCGCTGGCCCTCGTCACTCTGGAGATCGGCGTCTCCCTGCTGGTGGCGATGGTGTTCCTCGCCGCCACCGAGGTGCTGATCCCGTCCGGCACCGTGCGCGGACTGGTGGGATTCCCCAAGGCACTGCGCCGCCGGCTGGCCCGCACCCGCCGGTACACCCGGCTGAGCAGGATCTTCGTACGCCACGGACTCGGCCGGTTCCTCAGTGGTAAGACCCGCCGGGCTCCCGCCGAACGTGCCGTGCTCGCCCCGTCGTTCAGGCTCGCACTGGAGGAGGCCGGGGTCACGTTCGTGAAGCTCGGCCAGGTGATGTCCACCCGGTACGACCTGCTTCCGCAGGAATTCATCGACGAGCTCAGCACCCTGCAGGACCAGGCGACCGCCGAACCGTGGGAAGCCATCGAGCAGGTGCTCCAGGAGGAGCTGGGCGCACCGATCGCCGAGGTGTTCGCCGAGTTCGAGCCCAAGCCGATCGCGGCCGGTTCGATCGCCCAGGTGCACCGCGCCGTAATGCACAGCGGGGAGCCGGTCGCCGTCAAGGTGCAGCGGCCCGGGGCCAGGGCCATCGTCGTGGACGACCTGGACATCCTCCGCCGGTTCGCGGCGAAGCTGGAACACCACACCGACTGGGGTCGCAGTGTGGGGGCCACGGCCCTCGCCGAGGGATTCGCGGTGTCCCTCCACGAGGAGCTGGACTTCCGTATCGAGGCACGCAACACACTCTCCGTGGCCGCCGCCGTCGAGCAGTCCACCGGCGATTCGGTGATCAAGGTTCCCGAGGTGCACCTGGATCTGAGCAGCCGTCGGATCCTGGTCACCGAATGGATGGAGGGCGTACCGCTGCACAGTGTCTCGGACGTTCTCGACGAGCGCGGCCTCGACCGGAACGCCCTGGCACAGGCGATGCTGGAGTGTCTGCTGGGACAGATCATGACCAGCGGGGTCTTCCATGCCGACCCGCACCCCGGCAATCTGCTGCTGTTGGAGGACGGGCAGCTCGGCATGCTCGACTTCGGCTCGGTGGGGCGTATCGACCGATCGCTCCGCTCCACTCTGCGCAGCATGCTGCTGGCCCTGCACCGAGGTGACCCTGCCGGTCTCTCCGACGCCCTGCTCGAACTGGTGGCCCACCCGGAGCAGGTCGACGAACGGAAGCTGGAGCGGGCTCTGGGGAGCTTCCTGGCACGGCATTTCGCGCCCGGCATCAAACCGGACCGGGAAATGTTCGCGGATCTCTTCGCGATCGTGTCCCGGTACGGGATCAGCGTGCCGCCGGAGATCGCGGCTGTCTTTCGTGCGCTGGCCACCATGGAAGGTTCTCTGGAACGGCTGGTCCCCGGCTTCGACATCGTCACCCAGGCCCGCTCCTTCGCCGTGACCCAGCATCTGCAGAAGCTGCGGCCGGAGGTGCTGGGACGTTCGGTGACCGAGGAACTGCTGTCGATGCTTCCCATGATGCGCCGTCTGCCACGCCGTATCGAGCGGATCGGCAATGCCGTCGAGGGCGGTCAGCTCACGGTCGGCGTACGGATGTTCAAGGATGCCGAGGACCGCAGATTCCTGCGGTCGCTGGTTCACGAGGTACTGCTGTCGTTCCTGGGCGGCATCATCGGTCTGGTGGGTGTGCAACTGCTGCGGACCACCGGTGGGCCGAAGCTCAGTGACGGTCTCGGGCTCTTCGAGCTCTTCGGCTACAACCTTCTGCTGATCAGCTGTGTACTGGTGCTGCGCGTGCTCTTCATGATGATCAGCCCCAGACAACGCTGACCGTCTCCCCGCGGAGCCCGGTTCCTCGTGGAGAGGAGCCGGGCTCCGCGCGTTGGGGACGACGGTGGCCGTCAGCGCTGGGCGGCCGCCTTCTGGTACGCCCGTCCGGCCATCGGCACCACCACGGCGATCAGTACCACCAGCACCACCAGTGCGGTGGGGATGGGGTGCTCCGCGGGGAACGCCCCGCTGGTCGGACCCCGTTCGTTGCCGAACAGGTCCCGGCTTGCGGAAACCACCGAGCTGACCGGGTTCCACTCCGCGACGGCCCGCATCCAGCCGGGCAGCCCGTCCAGCGGCACGAAGGCGTTGGACAGGAAGGCCAGCGGCATCATGATCACGCCGGACACCGCGCTCACTGCCTCCACGTTGCGCAGCACCAGGCCGAGCAGAGCGCCCAGCCAGGACATCGCGAATCCCATGAGGAGCAGCAGTCCGAAGCCGGCCAGCGTCTGCAGCAGACCGTTGTGTGCACGCCAGCCGATCAAGTACCCGACCAGGGCCATCACCGCACAGGTCCAGGTGACCAGGATGCCGTCCGCCACGGTCCGCCCCACCAGCACGGAGGAGCGGGAGATGGGCAGTGCCCGGAACCGGTCCACCAGACCGTTGTTGAGGTCGCCCACCACGCCGACCGCGGTGGTGGTGATGTTGGTGAGCATCACCTGCGCGAAGATGCCGGCCATGATGTATTCCTTGTAGCCGCCCTGGCCGGGCACCTGCATGGCGCTGCCGAAGAGGTAGCCGAAGACGATGACGAACGCCACCGGCATCACGGTGATGCCGAGCAGTTGTTCCGGCATCCGTCGGATGTGCCGCATCTGGCGGCCCACGAGTGCGAACGAGTCGCTGAGTGCCTCGGTCATGCCGCCTGCTTCTCCTTGGTCGTGGTGTCGGTTCCCGCGGCGTCCGGCTCCGGCTCGGGTCCGGGCGCGGCAGCACCCTGCTTGCCGGTCAGCGCGAGGAACACGTCGTCGAGCGAGGACCGGCGTACGGCGAAGTCCTCCGGTTCGATCCCGAGCAGTTCGAGTCCGCTCGCGGCCGCGGCGATCGTACGCACTCCCCCGGTCAGCGGTATGGAGACGGTGCGTGACCCCAGGTCCCTCAACGGTTCGCCCGGGGCGAGGGCCGCCAGCGTCCGGACCACGGCGGGCAGATCGGCGAGCGAGGTCACCGACACCTCAAGACGCTCACCACCGACCTCCCGCTTGAGCTGGTCGGGGGTACCCTCCGCGATCACGGTGCCGGTGTCGATGACCGCGATGCGGTCGGCCAGCTGGTCGGCCTCCTCCAGATACTGCGTGGTCAGCAGTACGGTCACCCCGTCGGCCACCTGCTCCCTGATCATCTGCCAGAGCGTCAGCCGGCTGGTGAGGTCGAGGCCGGTCGTCGGCTCGTCGAGGAAGAGCACCGGTGGTCTGGCGACCAGGCTCGCGGCGAGGTCGAGGCGGCGGCGCATACCGCCCGAGTAGGTCTTCGCCAACCGGTCGGCAGCGTCGACGAGTTCGAACTTCTCCAGGAGTTCGGTGGCCCTGGCCCTGGCGCCGCGCCGGCCGAGGTGCAGCAGCACCCCGATCAGCTGGAGGTTCTCGCGCCCGGTGAGCCGCTCGTCCACCGCCGCGTACTGGCCGGCCAGACCGATGTGGCCGCGCACTTCGCGGGCCTGTGTGGCCAGGTCGTACCCCGCCACGGTGGCGTGACCCTCGTCCGGCTCCAGGAGCGTGGCGAGGATGCGTACGGTCGTGGTCTTGCCCGCTCCGTTGGGTCCAAGGACGCCGAGGATCGTGCCCGCGGGTACGGAGAGGTCGATGCCGCTCAGCGCCTGGTGGTCGCCGTAGCGCTTGCGGAGGCCCTCCGCCGAGATTGCCGTTTCCATGACGGCCACTCCTTTGCTCAACTGATGCAGGTGGTGGGGAATGTCCAGGTAGTGGGGGGATGTCCAGGTCGTGGGGGATGTTCAGGCAGTGGGGACCGCTCGGAGTTCCATGAGCTTCTCCAGGACGACCCTGCCGATCTCGGCCGCGGGCTCCGGCTGGAGCAGATGTCCGTGGTGCGCGGCCACCGGGTGGGTCGTGATGGCGCCCGTCACCTGCGGGCGCCAGGCGGCCACCGACTCCGCCGTCTTCCGGGCGGGATCGTCGGTGCCGACCGTGGAGACGAACAGCAGTAGGTCGCCGTCGAAGGTCCTCGGTCGGTAATCGGCGCTGAGCTGGTGGTTGTTGATGCCGACCTTCATGAACGCGGTGATGTGCTCCTCCTCCAGGCTGCCGAGCGCACTGTCCCGGCCCCGGATGATCTCCATCACCCGCCCGTGCTCCAGCGGCCCCTCGGGCAGCTCGGACAGGTCGTAGCCAACGAAATCGAGGAGGGTTTCCAGGACGTCCCGCTCGGTGGGCATGGCGTATTCGCCGTCCTCCCACGAGGCGTCGTACGGCGTCTGGTCCAGGTTGGCCAGCAGCGCGACCCGCTCCCCCGCCTCGGTCAGCCGGGTGGCGATCTCGTGCGCCACCAGGCCGCCGAAGGACCAGCCCACGAGGTGGTAGGGACCGGCCGGCTGGACCGTGCGGATCTGCTCGATGTAGTCGGCCGCCATCTCCTCGATGCTCGTCGCGATCTGCTCCTTTCCGTCGAGGCCCCGGGCCTGGAGCCCGTACAGCGGGTACTCGGCCCTGATGTGTTTCAGCAGGGGCGAGTACGGCCAGCTGAGCCCGCCCGCACCATGGACGCAGAAGAGCGGCGGGTGTTCGCCTCCGGTACGCAACGGCAGCAGCACCTCGAAGCCGTCGCTGTCCGAGCCGGTGCCGAGCCGGTCGGCCAGCTGTGCCACCGTCGGCGTTTCGAAGATGCCTCTGTTGCTGAGCTTCACGCCGAGCACCGAGCGGATCCGGCTGACCAGCTGGATGGAGGTGATGCTGTCGCCGCCCAGCTCGAAGAAGCTGTCGTCGATGCCCACCCGGTCCGCCTTGAGCACCTCGGCGAAGAGCCCGCAGAGCACCTCTTCCTGGGCGGAACGCGGGCCTCGGCCGCCCGCGGACAGGTCGTGGCCCGGCGCCGGCAGGGCTTTGCGGTCGAGTTTGCCGTTGACGGTGAGGGGGAGTGCGTCGAGAACGACGAACACGGAGGGAACCATGTAGTCGGGCAGGCTCGCCGCGACGTGGGCCCGCAGGACGTCGACGGCGAGAACCCCGCCGGGTTCGGCGACAAGATAGGCGACCAGCCGTTTGGCACCGGGCTGGTCCTCCCGCACGACCACCGCGACCTGGCCCACCGTGTCGTGGCCGCCCAGAACGGTCTCGATCTCACCGAGTTCGATCCTAAATCCGCGCACCTTCACCTGATCGTCCGTGCGGCCCAGGTACTCCAGCTCACCGGTGCGGGTCCACCGCACCACATCACCCGTGCGGTACATCCGGTCCCCCGCCGCACCGTGCGGGTCGGCGACGAACCGCTCCGCCGTCAGCCCCGGGCGGCCGAGATACCCCCGGGCCAGTCCCGCGCCCGCGACATACAGCTCCCCCGCCACCCCCGGCGCCACCGGGCAGAGCGAACCGTCCAGAACGTAGGTACGGGTCTGGAAAATCGCCGTGCCGATCGACGGCACACCGGATCCGGCCGCCAGCGGCGCGGACATCGTGGCCACCACCGTGGACTCGGTCGGACCGTAGGCATTGACCATGCGCCTCCCCGGCGCCCACCGGTCCACCAGCTCCGCCGACGTGGCGTCGCCTCCCACCACCAACGACCGGAAAGACGGAAAACCGCCCACCGGAACACTCGCCAGAGCAGCCGGCGGGATCAGCGCATGACTGATCCGTTCCGACTCCAGCACCCCGGCAAGCACCTCACCGGCCAGCGGACCGGGCGCGGGCACCACCAACGTGGCACCCGCCGCGAACGTCATCACCAGTTCCAGCACCGACGCGTCGAAGCTCGGCGAGGCGAACTGCAGCACCCGGCTCTCCGCGTCCACCGCCAACCGCTCCACCAGCGCCGCAGCAAAACTCGCCACACCGCCGTGCGCCACCACCACGCCCTTGGGGCGCCCCGTCGACCCCGACGTATAGATCACGTACGCCGCGCTCAACGGCGAGACCACCACCCCCGGCCGGGCCGTCGGCAGTCCCTCCCCGAGCACCGGAAGTTCCCGCAGTACCGCCACCGGACGCGCGTCGTCGAGCATGTACGCGATCCGCTCCGCCGGATAGTCCGGGTCCACCGGCAGGTACGCCGCTCCCGCCTTCAGCACCGCAAGCTGCGCGATCACGATGTCCACGGAACGCGGCAGCACCAACGCCACCACACCCCCAGGACGCACGCCCCGGCCCATCAGCCAGTGCGCCAGGCGGTTCGCCCGCTCCTCCACCTGCGCGTACGACAGCACCAACCCCTCGGCCGCCACCGCCGGAGCATCCGGCATGCACTCCACCCGGGCCTCGAACAACCCGTGGAACGACACCGGCTCCACCACCTGCCGCGCACCTGCCCACGGCCCGAGCACCAGCTCCCGCTCGCCGGACGACAGCACCTCCACCGCGCTGACCCGTACCCCCGGATCGGCGCCCACCGCCTCCAGCACCCGTACCAGCCGTCCGGCGATCTCCTCCACCGACACCCGGTCGAAGAGATCGACCGCGAACTCCACGCTCCCCGCCAGGCCGTCCGGCGTCTCGGCGAACTGGAACGAGAGATCGAACTTGGCGGCGTCGAAGCTGATCCTCTCCGGGGAGATCCGGAGCCCGTCGAGGGTGAGGGCGGCCTCCCCGGTGTTCTGGAAGGCGAGCATGACCTGGAAGAGCGGGTGGCGGGCCATGGAGCGGGCCGGGTTGAGGACCTCCACCAGCCGCTCGAAGGGCACGTCCTGGTTCGCGTACGCCGCCAGGTCCGTCTCCCGGACCCGCTGCACCAGCTCGCGGAAGGTCGGATCACCCGACAGGTCCGTACGCAGCACCAGCGTGTTCACGAAGAACCCGACCAGATCGTCCAGCGCCTCGTCCGTACGCCCCGCGATGACCGTACCGACGGGAATGTCCTCCCCCGCACCGAGCCGCGACAGGAGTGTCGCCATCGCCGCCTGGATCACCATGAACAGGCTGCTGCCCGTGCTGCCGGCCAGGTCCCGCAGCCTCTCGTGGGTCCGGCCGGAGATCTGGAAGCCGACGGTGTCGCCTCGGTGGCTCATCTCCGCCGGACGCGGACGGTCCGCGGGCAGCGTCAGCTCCTCCGGCAGCCCCGCCAGCGCACCCCGCCAG
>NZ_JBEZKB010000051.1:18771-27593 GCF_040651475.1 Streptomyces sp. NPDC048442 | reverse complement strand
AGTGCGCCGCCGACTCCCAGTCCGCACCGACACCCACCGACACGTCCAGCGGCGCCCGCAGTTCCGGACTCACCGCCACCGCCGAGCAGACTGGCCGCTGCCGCCGAGCGGACTGGCCGCCGCCGCCGAGTCGGTCGGCGCCGCAGCGGCCTCGTTCGAAAGCGAGATGCAGGCCGTGGCGGCGGGAAGGGGCGCCGGCATCACGACCGAGGGGTAAAGGGGTTACTCGAACCGCTCGGTGTCGCCCGCCCCGCGGCGTACGATCTCCGCCTCCCCGTCCGAGAAGTCGACGACCGTGGTCGGCACGGTGCCGCAGTCGCCGGAGTCGAGCACGGCATCCACCTCGTGTTCGAGGCGCTCCTTGATCTCCCAGCCTTGCGTCATCGGCTCCTTCTGGTCAGGCAGCAGCAGCGTGCTCGACAGCAGCGGCTCACCGAGCTCGGCGAGCAGGGCCTGCGTGGCGACGTGGTCGGGGATGCGCACCCCGACGGTCTTCTTCTTCGGGTGCAGCAGCTGGCGCGGCACCTCCTTCGTCGCGGGCAGGATGAACGTGTAGCTGCCCGGCGTCGCGGCCTTGATGGCGCGGAACACCTTGTTGTCGAGCTGCACGAACTGGCCCAGCTGGGCGAAGTCATGACACACGAGGGTGAAGTGGTGCCGGTCGTCGAGGTTGCGGATCGCTCGGATCCGGTTGATTCCGTCCCGGCTGCCGAGCTGACATCCCAGCGCGTAACAGGAGTCCGTCGGATACGCGATGAGCGCACCGGAACGGATGCTGTCGGCCACGCTCCTGATGGTGCGCGGCTGAGGGTTTTCGGGGTGCACATCGAAGTACTTCGCCATCCGCGGAGTCTAGGTGATCGGAACCCGCGCACCCGGCGGCCGGGCCGTACGGTCACCCGGCGGGACCCTGCCCCACACCCTGCCCCACGTCCTGCGCACCGTCACCGCCCATCGAGCGGACCATCGACAGATTGCTCACGAGCAGACCTCCGTCGACGGGCAGTGTCACCCCGGTGATCCAGGAGGCGTCCGCCGAAGCGAGGAAGGCGACGGCCGCGGCGATGTCCTCCGGCTCGCCGACACGCCCCAACGGGTAGTGGCCGGCGACACGTTCGAGCACTCCCGGCCGGTCGTCCCAGACATGGGTACGTACGGTGCCGGGCTCGACGAGATTGACGCGCACTCCGCGCGGGGCGCATTCGACGGCCAGTGTGCGGGTCAGCGAGGCGAGTCCGGCCTTGGCGGCGCTGTACGCGTGGTTGCCGAAGTGCTGCTCCGCGTTGACCGAGCCGATGCTGACGATCGCGCCCCGCCCACCGGCCGCCGCCAGGTGAGGGAGGCAGGCGCGGACACAGCGGTACGCGCCGTGCAGGGTGACCTCGAAGTCCTCGTACCAGGGGCCGTCTTCGGCGTCGTCGAAGCGGGGCGGGTCCGGGTGGCAGGAGTAGGCGTTGTTCACGAGGATGTCGAGACCGCCGAAGGAATCCACGGCCCGGCCCACAGCAGCTTCCACCGAGGCCCGGTCGACGACGTCGCACGGCTGCGCCACCGCGACCCCGCCACTGTCACGCAGGGCGTCGGCCACCTTGGCCGCACGGGACGGATCCCGGTCCGTGACGAGCACCCGCGCGCCCTCTGCCGCCAACCGGCGGGCGATCGCAGCGCCGATGCCCTGACCGGCGCCGGTTACCAGGGCGGAATATCCGTCGAATCGCGTCATGGGCACACCCTAGAACCGGCTGATCGGCTCAGCCAGCCGATGCGAACTCCCGCCCCCACGACACAAGTTGACGCCTCACTTACGGTGCCCACACGGACATCGGATACCGACAGTTCGACGCCCCGGCGGACACGGACCGCCTGATCGGCTTTCTGACCGCAGAGAGCCGGGGGAGCTCGCCGGAAAGCCGCTGGACCGGGCACTCCTCGCCTCACTCCTGGAACAGACGGAGCCGGGGGCCACGGTCGCCGACCTTGGCTGCGGCCCCGGACACGTGGCGGCCCGGCTCGCCGGGAACGGTGCGCGCACCGTCGGCATCGATCTGTCCGCAGGCATGGTCGAGGCAGGGCGGCGCAGGTTTCCCCAAGTGGAATTCCGCCAGGGCGACTTTCGTGAACTACCGGCCGAGGACGGCGAGTTCGCCTCCTCCGTCGTCTTCTACGCGATCATCCACCTCGACCCCGGCGACATGCCCCGCGCGTTCGAGGAGATGTACAGGGCGCTGCGTCCCTCCGGCCTGCTCCTGCTCTCCTTCCATGTCGGCGAAGAGGTCCGGCACATGGACGAGTGGTGGGGACACGGCGTGAATCTCGCCTTCCGTTTCCTCGATCCCGCGCATGTCGCCCCGCTCCTCGAAGCGGCCGGATTCGCCGTCGAGATGCACATGGAGCGCACCCACTACGCCCACGAGGCCGAGACCCGCCGGTGCTACTTCCTGGCCCGCCGCCTGCCGTTCGGCGCCGCGGAACAGCAGCGTCCGGACGATCGGCGCCCCAACCGATCCGCGCACTGACGGGCCCCCCTTCAGCCCGCCACCTTCCGCCGATCCGCACCCGCCTCCCATTCCCTCCCGATCCCGCGGATGAAGGCCGAGTACACCCCCAGGTACCGGAAGGGCTTGATGAATGCCATGTAGGCGGCGCCGGCCGGCCCGTTGGGCTTCACCAGGACGGCCATCTGCCCGTGGTACCCGCCCGCCCCGTCCGGGACCCAACCGATGTGCAGCAGCCCGTGCACGGTCCCGTTGCCCATCTCGGCCACCCACTCGTCGTGCGTCTGGTAGACGGACCTGAACGGCACCGCGGGCAGGTCGGATCCCCTCGGGCTGTCGCGCAGATCCGCGGGCAGCCGCTCCCGCAGCGACGGCACCCGGTGACCGATGCCCTTCTCGGGCCTGTCCCAGCCGAGCAGTTTGCCGAGCTTCCAGCGGATCGCGAAGAGCAGGCGCGATACGGGCGTTGAGACGTGCGGCGCGCGCGTCGAACCGCCGTCGCTGTGCTTGTTGGTGAACTGGTCCACCAGGTGTACGAGATCGTCCGGGCCGCCCGGTGTCGGAAGCGCCCACACGTCCTCAAGCCGGAAGTCGTGCGCGATCGAATGAATCCGCCAGGGCCGCGAAGTGTGCGCGGTGGTGGGGAGTTTCATGAACGGACCCCTATCTATACGATGCCGTATACAAAAATCTAGCACCACCTATACGGCACCGTATAGGTGGTGCCCGGCGTGACGGGAGACACGTGCAGGGGCCTGACCCGTGCGCCGCGCGGCACCTGGATCGAGGAGGGTCTGCGCGCACTCGCCGCCGGCGGCCCGGAAGCCATGCGGATCGAACCCCTGGCCAAGGCGCTCGGCGTGCGACGCGTGGAAAACCGCCGCATGGCCTACCTGCGTACCCTCCCCCCCTCCGTCTCCTTCGCCCCTCGCCCGGATACGGGACTCACGCGCTATGTGTGACTCCTGCGGTACGACTACTCACCGTTACGGGTGGAAGTTGGTGTGGTAGCGATCTTTGCGTGGAAGGCTGCGACCGCACACTTCGTCCGCTGCCTCGGGGGCTTGCTCATATGCGTTTGTCCACTGCCCTGTTGGCCGCAACCCTCGTACTGGGCGGCTGCGCCGCACCGGCGGAGCGGATCGAACTCGGGCCCGACGACACGCTCAAGGCTGCCCAGCAGCTGATCACCGACCGCTGCATGACGGCCAAGGGTCTCGTCCCGCCCAGGCCCGGAGCAGCCACCCCCTCGCCTGCCCAGGCGCACCGGATCTCCGACGCCCTCTTCGGGGCCGGCCGGGCCGAACTCTCCCTCGCGCTGCCCAGCGGCCACGTGATCAGCCAGCACACCGACGGCTGCCTGGCCGCCGCGCAACGCCGCCTGTACGGCGACCAACGGCGCTGGTTCCAGGTCTCGACACGCGTCGCCAACCTCCGTTCCGCGGCACCCGCCGCAGACCGCACCGACTACCGGCGGCTGCGCGAAGACGCCCTGCGCCGGGCCAGAACCCTCCTGACCGAAACCGAAGCTGCACACGCCCGGAAAGGCATCCGTACATGAAGCGCCTCCTCACCCTGCTGACCGCCACCCTGCTCGCCGCCGGCGGCGCGCTGGCAGCGCCCGCCTCCGCGGCGCCCTGCGCCAGCGGCTCCTTCTGCGTCTGGACGGATGCCAACTTCGGCGGCCGGGTCTTCTCCTCGTCCGGAGACGACGAGTGGTGGGACAGCTGGATCTCCGACAACGACTCGTCGTGGGCCAACCACGCGATCTCGGGACCCGGCATCAAGGACCACGTCGTCGTCTACGAGGACGCCATCCAGTGGCCGTCGACCGGCGGCGACCGGACGATCTGCCTGGCCCCCGGCCAGGAGGTCGCCTCCAACGCGAACGCCAACGACCGTGGGGACGCGCACGTCTGGGCCATGCAGTGCTGACGACGCGGGTGCGGGAGTAGGGCGGACCCGCCCTCGCCAAGGCCCCTGTTCGCCGGCCGAGCGCCGGTGGACAGGGGCTCTTTACTGACTGTTTTCAGCCAAGCTTAGGTTAGGCTAACCTTCGTCGCGTGAATGTCGGTGAAGAATTCCTCCGGGCCACGCCTCCCCGTGGCCACACCCTTTGCGCCACGGGCATCACCGTGGCGTACGACGGTGTCGACGTCCTGCACGAGGCGTCCCTCGAACTGTCGCCGGGGCGGGTGACCGTACTGGTCGGGCCGAACGGCAGTGGGAAGTCGACGCTGTTGCGGACCGTGGCACGGCTGCAGCGGGCGCGGAACGCGGAGCTGACCCTCGACGAGGGGACGGACGGATTCGCGCTGACCCCCCGTGAGTTCTCACGGCACGTCGCACTGCTGACCCAGGGGCGGCCCACA
The DNA here is from genome assembly GCF_040651475.1 of Streptomyces sp. NPDC048442. Classification (NCBI taxonomy): domain Bacteria; kingdom Bacillati; phylum Actinomycetota; class Actinomycetes; order Kitasatosporales; family Streptomycetaceae; genus Streptomyces; species Streptomyces sp. NPDC048442. The sequence continues at coordinate 22,726 of NZ_JBEZKB010000051.1, read as the reverse complement.
CCGAGTGGGCTGTCCGTGCGGGACGTCGTGGAGTTCGGGCGCTACCCCTACCGGGGGCGCTGGGGGCGGCCCGATCCGGGTGGGCGCGCGGCCGTGGACCGGGCGCTGGAGATGACCGGCGTCACCGAGCTCGCCGAACGAGGCGTCGAGCACCTCTCCGGCGGCCAGCTCCAGCGGGTGTGGCTCGCGAGCTGCCTCGCGCAGGAGACCGGCGTACTCCTGCTCGACGAGCCGACCACCTACCTCGACCTCCGGTACCAGGTGGAACTCCTGGACCTGATACGCGACTTGGCGGACGACCACGGCATCGCCGTCGGCGTGGTGCTGCACGACCTGGACCAGGCGGCAGCCGTCGCCGACCGGATCGTGCTGCTCCGGGCAGGGCGGGTGATCGCGGACGGAGAGCCCGAGGACGTACTCGTACCGGAGCGGCTGACGGACACGTACGGCATCCGGATCGAGGTCTCCACCGATCCGCTGACGGGACGGCTGCGCACCCGGGCGGTCGGCCGGCACCACACACGGCGGACGCCCGCCGGCGTACGCCTGCTGGACAGCGACCACGCGCAGGTCGGCACCCACACGTAGGTCACACACGTAGGTCACACCCGTAGGTCACACCCACGCCCAGGCCTGCACCCACGTCCAGGTCGGCACCCCGCAGTACCCCAGGCAGAACGCGCGTACCGCGCACACCGAAAGGCTCAGTACCACGTCATGAGACGACTCCTCCTCGCCGCCGCAGCGGCCACCGCCGCCGCCCTCACTCTGAGCGCCTGCGGTACGACCGAACCCTCCGCAGGCAAGGGGGACACGGCGGAGAAGAAGACCGGGGAGCGCATCTCCCTCACCGACGCCACCGGCAAGAAGGTGGAACTGGACGGCCCCGCCAAGAAGGTCGTCGGCACCGAGTGGGACGTCGTCGAGCACCTCGTCGCGCTCGGCGTCGACCCGGTCGGCGTCGCCGACGTCAAGGGCTACACCGCCTGGGACAAGGCGGCCCCGCTGAAGTCCGCTCCCTCGAAAAACGTGCCGAAGGACATCGGCACCCGCGGCGAGCCCAGCACGGACACCGTCGCCGCCCTCGCGCCCGACCTCATCGTCGCCACCACGGACCTCCCGCCGGCCGCCGTGACACAGCTGCAGAAGATAGCCCCGATCCTGAATCTGAAGTCGGCCGACGCCAAGGACCCGATCGGCACGATGACCAAGAACCTGGACCTGATCGCCCAGGCCACAGGCACCGCAGAGAAGGCCGACAAGCTCAAGAAGGACTTCGACGCCAAGCTCGCCGCGGGCAGGCAGGAGCTGGAGAAGGCCGGGCACAAGGGCACGAAGTTCGCCTTCGCGGACGGCTACTTGACGGGCAACAAGGTCTCCGTCCGCCCCTTCACCAGCGGCTCGCTGATCGGCGCGGTCAACGCCAGGCTCGGCCTGCAGAACCCCTGGAAGGTCAAGGGCGACCCGGCCTACGGTCTCGGCGCCACCGACGTCGAGGGCCTCACCAAGCTCGACAAGGACGCCGAGTTCGCGTACGTCGCCAACGACACGGACAAGAACAGCAGCGTGTTCACCGGCGCGCTCGCCGACAACGCGGTGTGGAAGTCCCTGCCGTTCGTGAAGGCGAACAAGGTGCATCGCCTGCCCGACGGTGTGTGGATGTTCGGCGGCACCATGTCGATGGAGAGTTACGTCGACTCCGTCGTCACCGCCCTGACGAAGAACCTGACGAAGAAGTAGACGACGGGACGCACGAGAACATCATGGCCGTCACCACCACCGCACCCTCCGCCCCCACCAGCACGGCGGCGGCTTCCCGGAAGGGCGGCGCGGCAGCGGTGACGGCCGTGTTCGTCCTGCTGGTCGCCGCCCTCGCCGTCGTCGACATCGCCCAGGGCACCGCCCACGCCGGCCCGGCCGAGGTCTGGAAGGCGCTCACCGGGCAGGCCGACCAGGCGGACGCCTCCGTCGTCGTCGCCTCCCGGCTGCCGCGCATGTTCGCCGGCGTCCTCGTCGGCGCGGTACTCGGCATGGCGGGCGCCGCCCTCCAGGCCGTCAGCCGCAACGTACTCGCCTCACCCGACACCCTCGCGGTCAACGCGGGCTCCTACCTGGCGCTCGGAATCGCCGCCGCGACCGGTGTCTCGCTGCCGATGATCGCCTCCTCGGGCGTCGCCTTCGCAGGCGGCCTGGCAGCCGCCGCGATCGTGCTCGGCATGTCGGGACTCGGCGCCGGCACCGTACGACTGGTCCTGGCGGGGACCGCCCTCACCCTCGGCCTGACGGCCGTCACCGAGGGCCTGATCCTGCTGTTCCCCGAGGAGACCCACGGTCTGTACGACTGGAACCAGGGCAGCATCGCCCAGAACGGCTTCGACGGAGTGCTGTGGATGCTGCCGCTCCTCGTCGTCGGGCTGGCCGGGCTGCTGCTGATCGCCCGCCGGGTCGACGCCCTGGCACTGGGCGACGACGCCGCGCGCGGTCTGGGAGTGCCCGTACGCGCCACTCGCGTGACCACCGTCGTACTGTCCGCGCTGCTGTCCGCCGCCGCCGTCACCCTCTGCGGGCCCATCGGCTTCGTCGGACTGTGCGCCCCTGCCGTCGTCCGCGTCCTGGCCCGCTACCACCGGGGCTTCGCCCGGGTGCGCCAGAACGTGCCGGTGTCCGCACTGACCGGCGTCGTCCTTGTACTCGGCTCGGACGTCGTGCTGCGCACCCTGGTGTCGGCGGACACCTCCGTGTCCGTACCGACCGGCGTGGTCACCAGCCTCGTCGGCGCCGTCTTCCTGATCGTCCTGGCGACCAGGGGCCGCGACCTGGGCGCCGCATCTCCACCCGACAGGCTCCGCATCCGCAGCCGGGCCGTCTTCCTGACCGTCGCCGCAACGCTGGTGGCGGTGCTGATCGGGCTGATCATCGCCTCCGTACTGCTCGGCGACGCCAAGCTGTTGCTCGGCGACGTCGTGAACTGGGCGCAGGGCAATGCCGGCAGGTCCGTCTCCTACGTCCTCGACACCAGGGTGCCCCGAGTGCTCGCCGCCCTCCTCGCGGGCGCGGGCCTCGCCCTGGCAGGCACCCTGATCCAGGCCGTCACCCGCAATCCGCTCGCCGAACCCGGCGTCATGGGTGTCTCCGGCGGAGCCGCGCTCGGTGCGGTGATCCTGGTGACGACCGTGCCCATGGCCGGACCGACGGGCATGGCGGGCGCGGCCTTCGCAGGCGCCGCACTCGCCTCGGTCATCGTCTTCGGGCTCTCCGCGCGCGGCGGCTTCCAGCAGAACCGGCTGGTCCTGGTCGGCATGGGTGTGGCCACCGCGAGCACCGCGCTGATCAGCCTGTTCATCGTCCTGACCGACCCGTTCAACGCCACCAAGGCGCTGACCTGGCTGTCCGGTTCGACGTACGGGCGCACCCTGCCCGATCTGCTGCCGCTCGCCGTCGTACTGGTGGCGGGAGTCGCCGTGGCGGTCGTCCGGCGCACCGAGCTGGACCTCGTCTCGCTCGGCGAGGACACCCCGAGGCTGCTCGGCCTCGGACTCTCCCGCTCGCGTCTCGGTTTCCTCGCACTCGGCGTCCTGCTGAGCGCGGCGGCCGTCGCCGCCGCCGGAACCATCGCCTTCGTCGGGCTGGTCGCCCCGCACGCCGCACGCGCCCTGGTGGGCCGCCGGCACGTACGGGTGGTGCCGGTGTCACTCCTGCTGGGTGCGGTGCTTGTGGGAACGGCGGACGTGGTGGGCCGGACCGTGATCGCACCGGCCCAACTGGGAGCGGGCCTGGTCACGGCGGTCATCGGCACGCCGTACTTCCTGTGGCTGCTGGTACGCAGCCGAGGGGCGAACACGTAGGAACACGGGGCCCTGCGACTATGGGCCGGGCGGGCGGCGGTGCACACGGTGGTGAACACCTCAAGTGCATTGAGCATGACGGCCACTCCTGATTTCTAGCGCTGCTAGCT
>NZ_JBEZKB010000051.1:0-18761 GCF_040651475.1 Streptomyces sp. NPDC048442 | reverse complement strand
TCCCCCTCCTCGTGGGGGGTGTCGTGCGTGTGGGGGGGGGGGGGGGGCCCGGCCCCCGGCGCCGCCCCCCCCCCCCCCCCGCTCTCACACCTCGACGAGCAACTCCCGCAGCCCCCGCATGACGAAGTTCGGCCTCCGCTCCGGCTCCGCCGCCAGTCTCAGTCCGGGTGCCCGAGCCAGCAACGCCCGCATGGAGGAGGCCAGTTCGATACGGGCCAGGGGTGCGCCGATGCAGTAGTGGATGCCCGCGCTGAAGGAAATGTGGGGGTTGTCCGCCCTGGCCAGGTCCAGCTGCCCGGGCCGGGCGAAGACCGCCGGGTCGTGGTTGGCCGAGCCGAACAGCAGGGCGACTTCCGCACCCCGCCCGATCTTCACCCCGTCGACCTCGATGTCGTCGAGCACCCACCGTTCGAAGAGCTGCAGAGGGGTGTCGTACCGCATCAGCTCCTCCACCGCCGAGGGCACGAGCCCCACCGGGTCCGCCCGCAGCGCCGCCAGTTGCGCCGGATTGCGGAACAGCGCGTACCAGCCGTTCGTGGTGGCGTTCACGGTCGCCTCGTGGCCGGCGTTCAGCAGCAGCACGCAGGTGGAGATCACCTCCTGCTCGCTGAGACGCTCCCCGTCCTCGTGCGCGGCGATGAGCCCGGAGAGCAGGTCGTCGCCGGGATCCCTGCGCCGTACGGCGATCAACTCCCGCAGATACGAAGAGAATTCGACCGACGCCCGGACGGCCCGCTCGGCCACCTCCGGCGACGGGTTCAGCTCGTACATCCCGCAGATGTCCGCGGACCAGGGCCGCAGCGGCGCCCGCTCCGACTCCGGGATGCCCAGCATGTGTGCGATGACGGCCACCGGCAGCGGCTCGGCGACGGATCCGAGCAGGTCACCACCGCCCTCCGAGACGAGCCCCGCCACCAGGTCGTCAGCCAACTGCTCTACGTACGGGACGAGTCGGGAGACCGTACGAGGCGTGAAGGCCTTGGAGACCAGACGGCGGATCCGGGTGTGGTCCGGCGGCTCCAGGTCGAGCATGCCGTGGTCGTTGAGGACATGGAAGGGTTCGTTCCCGGGCGGCGGTGCGCTGCGGCCGAACTCCTCGTGCGAGAACCGGTGCTGGTACGAGCGCCCCAGCCGCCGGTCGCGCAGCAGTGCCGACACGTCGGCGTGGTGCGGCACCAGCCACTGCTGCGTCGGCTCGAACCAGTGCACCCGGCCGCGCTCGCGCAACGCGGCGTAGGCGGGAGCGGGATCGGCAAGGAACTCGGGCGACCACGGGTCGAAAACGGCATCCATGGACGGACGCTAGCCGCCCGTCCCCTGCTGTGACCAGCCTCTGCTTCCCCGGTGGGCGGGCGAGGTCTACGCCACGGACCTGGGCCCGCTCGCCGAGGGGGCGAGCCAGAGCGCCTGCGAGTAGGCACAGAGCTCGCCCGCGCGCGTGGCGATCGCACTGCCCGCCATGTGCTTGCGGCCCGAGTGTGAGATCGCCCAGCCGAAGGTCACGTGTTCCTCACCGAGTACGACCGGCCTGGCCACGGTGGTCGTGAGGTAGCCGGTCACCGTGTCGTGCGGCGCGTCGCCGAACAACCGGCAGGCCCAGCCGCCGGGACAGTCGAGAGCACCCCACAGATGCTCGGCGGCCAGTGTCGAACTCCCCGGACTCAGCGCCGGATCCGGCCTCCACGTGGCGGCCACCAGGGACTCCTCGGCCAGCAGGGAGAAGTTCTGCCGCAGCCCCCGACCGGGCTCCCGGTCCATGCCGCACCCGAAGCAGTCACGCGTGGAGAAGGGGGAATCCGCCAGGGGATGCTCCTTTTCGGCCCTGAGCACCTGGTCCCAGGACGGAACGCGCGGGGGCTCGGCGAGGGGCTCGTGCACCTGGGCCGTTACGAGGGCGCCGTCACCGTCGGCCATTTCGTACCCGCCCGTGGCGGAGGGACGCATCGTCACGGGGGAGCCAAGCGGGATCGGCCGCCGGAAGCTCACCTTGACCGACGCGTCCCGGGCGAAGTTCCGCGCGAGCAGCCCCGCCGCGTAACCACCGAACCCCACACCGGGAAGGCCGTACGCATGCATGGGAACGACCAACTGGGCGGGCTCGGCGGGGAGTTCCTGCATGGTGGCTCGCTCCTGGGGTGAGGGATCCGTACGGCTTGGCATGGTCAGGCCGGGGGAGAAAGACCACCACGCATGTCCGATCAACGTCAACTGCCCACGGATCCGGTCGGCTTGAGCCCGGCGGACGAGCCGTCCTCCCCCGAGACGGTACGGCCCAGACTGGCGGCCAGCCGGTCGAGGGGCGAGGCACCCTCGGGCACCGGCTGCGGCGGGCCGAAGGATCCGCCCGCGGTACGGGGGAGACTGCCGTAGATTTCCGCCACCACGGGAAGAGCGGCCTCGGCGAGAGGGCCGACGCCCTCGAAGGGGCGGCCGAGGGCCCGAGCCAGATCCCACCCGTGCAACAGCATTTCGATCGTCAGCTGCTCGACGAGCCGCCGCCCGGGAGCGGGCCCGTACCGCTGCTCGAGCATGCCGGGGCGGCCGAATGCCGACCGTGCGGTCCGGGAAGCGGCACGGAACGCTGCCACGTGATCGTCCCCGAGATGGTCGGCGGCGGAGTCGGAGCGCGGCGTGCCGTCGGCGAGGCCGGACCACAGCAGGTTCTCCCGGACGAGGTGGTCGAGGAGGGCGCGTACGTCCCATTCGGCACAGGGCGTCGGCAGGCCGAACTGGCCCGGTTCCACGGCCTCGACAAGGGTGTGCACGGCATTCAGGGCCACCTCGCAGGCGTGGAGAACACCTGACGGGCCCCGTCCGAGGGCAGGGGCTGGGTCGGAATCCACGTGGCGACGATGGTGGCGACCACGGAGTCGGCGGCCGGTGAGTCCGGGGCGATTCCCTGCTGCCTGGCGGCTGCCACCTGCTGGAGCCAGTGGTCCGTGACCCGTTCCGCGCCCCCCCGCCCCCGTGGCGCCGTCCGCGCTCTCGCCTGCGGGGTGTTCGGCTGCGTAGCGGGCCATCCGGCGCAGACCGGCGCGCAGGGCCGGGCCCCGGACGAGCTCGCCCAGTTCGAGCCAGGCGTCGACTTGCTCGTCCGTGGGATCGGCGGGGAGGTCCGGGGCGGCCGCCGGCAGACCGCGCCGGTAGGCGGGAACGTCCAGGCCACCCAGCGCCCCGGTGACGAAGTCGTGGATGACGGTACGGCGTTCGGCGGCGGACATGCGCGCCAGTTCGGTCATGGTGATGAGTCCTTCGGCGGTGGTGTCGCGGCGGGTGACGGAGCGCAGCACGGCCTGCTGCGTGCGCAAGGTGCGGATCTGCGCCTCCAGCGCGTCGACGTGGGTCGCGGCCACCTGTGCCAGGGAGCCCTCCCGCTCCAGTACGTCCCGGACGGCCGCCGGCCCAAGCCCCAGCCCCCGTAGCGTCTGCGCCAATTGCAGACGGGCCAGAGCGTCGGTGCCGTAGAGCCGGTAACCGGCAGGAGTCCGGTGCGCCGGGTGCACCACTCCGATGTCGGACCAGTGCCGGATCAGCTTCACCGTCAGCCCGGTCGTGCGGGCCACCTCTCCGATGCTCCAGAACGTGCTGTCGCCGACGTGCATGCGCTCCACCCTTGGGTCTCCCACGGTGGGAGAGTCAACTGCCCGCTGCGACGGTTCTGCGTCGGACAGGGTGCACGGTGTGGGCACCGGTGGTGAAGATCCGGTCCAGGTGGTGCTGCAGTACCGCGACCGCGGACTCCGGCTTCCGCTGGCCGACCAGGATGCTGGTGCCCATGGCCGCGGCCATGGCGAGCAGGCTGACGGCCTCCGTGCGTGCGTCGGCGCCGGGGTCGGCCAGTCCTGCTTCCTGGGCCTGTTCGAGCAGGCCGGTGAGGGCGTTTTCGGCGGCGTCGGGGCTGTCGATGAAGGGCTGGGCGGCCAGTGCCTCGTCGGTCACGGACAGCATCGCGTAGGAACTGTAGAGGAGGTGGAAGGTGCGGCTCTCCTCGTCGGTCGGGAGAGAAGCGAGCAGCAGTGCCTCGACGGTCGCCCGCGCACCCGGGTCGGGGCCGGCGGCGGCGAGGCGGTCGCTCACGCGGGCGGTGAAGCGGTCGGTGAGGTGCTGGAGTCCGTGGAAGAGCAGCTTCTCCTTGGTCTGGAAGTAGTACTGCACGAGGCGGAGCGACACTCCCGCCTCGGCCGCCACGTCGCGCATGCCGACGGCGTGCAGTCCGCGCCGTCCGGCGACCCGGATGAGAGCCTCGGCGATCTGGGTGCGCCGTTCCTCGTGGTCCACGCGCTTCGGCATGTGCTCAGTCTCCCGCCCGGTGGTGTGGGTGCGCTGTCCGGTCCGTGCCCCGGGCGCATCCGTACCTCGTCATGGTACAGCCGTATCAACATCGTGGTACGTTCGTACCACGAAGAATGGATCTTCCCGGAGGTTGCCCCGTGCCCGAGAGCCCGACCCGCACGCGCCGTGACATCGGCCGCTACGTCAGCGACACCCTGCGCGACCGCTACTTCGAGGCCTGCGACGCCGTCTTCGCGATGGGCGCACCGGTCCGCTCCGAGACGGACGTGGAGACCGGCTTCGGCACCACGCACGTCTACCGGTACGGACCCGACGACCCGGCCGCCGCGTCCCGCACCCCGGTCGTCCTGATCCACGGCGCCGGCGGCTGCTCCGCCCAGTGGTACCCCAACACCCCCGCGCTCAGCGCCGAGCGCCCCGTCTACGCGCTCGACACTCCCGGCGACGCCGGCCGCAGCGTCCACCGCGAACCGATGTGGCAGCCCGAGCGCGCGGCCCAGTGGATGGACGAGGTGCTCGACGGTCTCGGGCTCGACCGGGTCCACCTCGTCGGCTCCTCCTACGGGGGCTGGCTGGTCATCAACCAGGTCCATCGGCGGCCCGGCCGGATCGCCTCGGTCACCGCCCTCGACCCCGGCGGACTGGAGAAGGTGGGCCTCCGCTTCTTCGCCTGGGTCTTCGCCGGCCTCTTCGCCACCTCCGCACCCAAGGCGCTGCGCCCGCGCCTGGCCTCTTGGCTGGAGCAGCCCGTCCTCGCCGTCCCCGAACTGCGCACGATGATCCGGGCCGGCGTCAGGGCCTTCCGGATACGCCGCCCCGCCCCGCTGCCGCTGACGGACGCCGAACTGGGCGAGATCCGGACGCCGTTCTACCTGATCATGGGCAAGCGCAGCCTGCTCGTACACCCGCAACGGCAGCTCGAACGCGTACCGAGAGTGATTCCCGGCGCCCGCGCAGAGGTCATCGCCGCCACCGGGCACGGGCCGCAGATCGACCACCCCGACCTGGTCAACACCCGGATGCTCGGCTTCATGGACGACATCGACTCCCTCAACCCGGCGATGGACCGAGGCCCCGTCGGCGCGTGACTCCGAAGGCTGCCCATGCGGGCATGGGCGCGCATCCGTGCACATCGGAGCGCCCCCTCCCGCCTCTTCTTAGGTGGTGAACTCCAGCTGGTCTCAAGGAAGTTGATGGATGCCGTGGGCCACCTTCGCTCAGGGTGCGGTGGCTGCCGGCTTGCTCCTCGTACTGGCGGAGGAGACCACGGTCCGGGCACGACCCTTCCTTCAGGCACCTTCACCCGCGCGGCTTCGCAGGCGCGGGCGGCAGCGCCGGGCGGTGTCCCGGCGGGCTGTCTTGAGCCTGCGCACCGTGGTGTGGCAGCGGCGGCTCCACTCGGCGCGGGGGAGCCCGGCGCGCTGGCCGCCCCCGCAGATCAGGGCGTTGACGGGGGCGTGTGGGTCGGCGGCGATCCCCTTGGCCACCAGGACCCCGACCACCAGCGGGGTCAGGGCCACCGCGAGCGCCGAACCGGCGGTGGTCACGCGGCGCAGGTGCGGGCGGTTTGCGGCGGGTGCGGCGGCCGGGGTCGTTGAGGTCATGCCCGTATTCCAGCAGCAGAGGAGCGGCGGGGAATCGGGGCAGATACTCAGGCTGTTGGGCGTGAAGTACTCAGAGGGCAGGCGGCGCCGTGCCGGGCCTGCGGGGCCGATCGCGTGCGGCCGTGACCGCCGCCGTGGGCGCACTCGCCCGAGTGTGCGGAATCCACTGATGCCGGAACGGGCACCGGGCGTCCACGGCCAGGACCGTTCAGCCCCGGTACCTGGAGGGTGCTGGGCCGGGCTCTTCGGCCGGTCCCTCACACCGTGCGGCTGTCGCGGCTGCGCGAGGACCAGGCGTTGGCCGCCGCGCCTGTCCGTACGGTCGTATGCGTGGCGCGGACGGTTGACAGCCGCACTGGCCCGCGAAGTGCCCAAGGCAACCGTCACGAGTGTTCCGGCCGGCAGCGCGGGTGCGCCCTCTGCGCCGGAAGGGTCCTCGGGCAGCTACCGGCCCGCGTAGGGGAGCAGAGCCAATTCCCTGGCGTTCTTGATCGCGGCGGCGATCTGACGCTGCTGCTGGGCCGTGGCGCGGGTGAAGCGACGGCTGCGGATCTTGGCGCGGTCGGAGAGGGACTTCCGCCGGGTGGTGGGACCCGCGACAAGTCGACCGCGCGCAGGGACGCCTCGGCGGTTTGGGCGGAGAACGCGCGGCTTCGTCGGCTCGCGCCCCGACAACTCGTCGCCCCGGCAAGCGAATTGAGTGACCTCCTGTCGATTGTGGTGTGCGCCACACGGGGCCAGGCTGCGCCTCCTCACCGAAAGACTTGAAAGGTACGCGACATGTCCGAATCACCCCCGCGCGAAGTCCACCGGCTCAAGGCCAACTCCGTCGGTCTGGTCGGGGTCGTCTTCATGGCGGTCGCCACCGCCGCCCCGATCACCGCGATGACCGGAAACCTCCCCATCGCCGTCGGCTTCGGCAACGGCATCGGTGCACCCGCCGGCTATCTCTTCGCGACCGTCGTGCTGACCGTCTTCTCGGTCGGTTACGTCGCCATGGCCAAGCGGATCACCGCCGCCGGGGCCTTCTACGGCTACATCTCGCACGGTCTCGGCCGCATCGCCGGCATGGCGTCCGGCATGCTCGCCGTTCTCGCGTACGTCGTCTTCGAGGCCTCGATCGTCGGCATCTTCGCCTACTTCGCCAAGACGACCGTCGCCGACCAGCTCGGCTTCGATCTGCCCTGGATCGTGTACGCCGCCCTGATGCTGGCGGTCACCGGTGTTCTGGCGCACTTCGACATCAACCTCACCGCCAAGGCGCTCGGCGTGATGCTCGTCGGCGAGATCGCGGTGCTCTTCGCCGTCGCCACCGCCGTCCTGATCGCGGGCGGCGGCCCCGACGGCATTCCCACCGAGCCCCTCAACCCGGCCAACGCCTTTACCGGCACATCGGCCGGGCTCGGCCTCTTCTTCGCCTTCTGGTCGTGGGTCGGTTTCGAATCGACGGCGATGTACGGGGAGGAGTCCCGCAACCCCAAGCGCGTCATCCCGCGCGCCACGCTCATCTCCGTCGTCGGCGTCGGCATCTTCTACGTCTACGTCTCCTGGATGACGATCGCGGGCAACGGCCTCGACGGTGCGGTCAAGGCCTCGTCCTCGGCCAGCCCGCTGGACCTCTTCTTCCACCCCACCAACGAATTCATCGGCGCCTGGGCCGTCGACGCCTTCCAGTGGTTGCTGCTCACCGGCTCGTTCGCCTGCGGCATGGCCTTCCACCAGTGCGCCTCGCGCTACCTCTACGCGATCGGCCGCGAAGGCTTCCTGCACCCCGCCCTCGGCCGTACGCACCCCGCCCACGGCTCCCCGCACATCGCCTCCTACGTCCAGTCCGCCATCGCCGTGGTGCTGGTCGCGGCCTTCTGGCTCGCCGGCCAGGACCCGTACATCCACCTCTACACGCTGCTCGCGATCCTCGGCACGATGGCGATCCTGATCGTGCAGACGCTCTGCTCGTTCGCCGTCATCGGCTACTTCCGCAAGAACCACCCCGAGGACCGGCACTGGTTCCGCACCTTCACCGCCCCGCTGCTCGGCGGCATCGGGATGATCGCGGTGGTCGTGCTCCTCGTGCTGAACATGGAGACCGCGGCCGGTCTCGCCGCCGACTCCCTCTTCTTCAAGGCCATCCCCTGGATCGTCGGCCTGGTCTTCTTCGGCGGCCTCGGGCTGGGCTTCTACCTCAAGGCCAGGCAGCCGCAGCGTTACGAGATCATCGGCCGGATCGTCCTGGAGGACGCGGCCGAGCGCACCGACAGCGACACCGAGAACGACAACGAGAACGACAACGAGAACGACACCGATACCCCCTCCGCCGCCACCGTCTGAGGAGCGTCCCCATGTCCCGTTCTCCCGTGATGCAGGCCCTACGACAGCTCGCCGCCCGGCACGCCGCCGCCCGCGCACTCCGGATGCCGGCCGCCGACGTCCGCGGCGCCACCCGCCGCGAACTCCTGACCAGAGCAGGCGCACTCGGCCTCGGCGCCACTCTGGCCTCCAGCGCCACCCTGGCCTCCCAGGCCGCCCCGGCTTTCGCCGCTCCTGCCAGAACCTCCGCCGCACCCCGTATCGCGGTGGTCGGCGCGGGCATAGCCGGGCTCACCGCGGCCCTCACCCTCAAGGACGCCGGCCTGAACTGCACGCTCTACGAGGCCGATCGGAACCGCGTCGGCGGCCGGATGTGGACGCAGCGCGACCACTGGGGGACCGGGCAGACCTCCGAGATCGGCGGCGAGCTGATCGACACCAGCCACAAGAAAATGCTCGAACTCTGCCGCCGCTTCGGCCTGGCCACCGAGGACTTCCTCGGCGGAGGCCCCAACGGAGCCGAAGAGGTTCTGTGGTTCAACGGTGAGTACTACCCGCGCGACCGGGCCGACGAAGACTTCAAGGCCGTCTACCAGGCCCTGCACCGGGATCTCCAGGAGTCCGGCGAGGTGAAGTGGAACCAGACCACCCCGGCCGGCACCGCCCTCGACAACATGTCGATCCACGAGTGGATCGAATCCCGGGTCCCCGGCGGCCACGCCTCCCCGCTCGGCCGCTTCTTCGACGTCGCCTACAACGTCGAGTACGGCGCGGACACCACCGAACAGTCCGCCCTCGCCCTCGTCCTGCTCATGGGCTACCAGACCAATCCGGGCCACTTCAACATCTGGGGCCTGTCCAACGAGCGCTACCACATCACCGGCGGCAACGACCAACTCCCGCGCGCCATCGCCGAGTTCCTGCCCAGCGGCACACTCCAGCAGGGCAAACAGCTCACCGCGGTGAGAGCCAACAGCAACGGCACCCAGACCCTCACCTTCACCGACGCGGGCACTGTCACCACGGTCACCGCGGACCACACCATCCTCTGCGTCCCGCTCCCCGTCCTCCAGCGCCTGGACCTCACCAGGGCCGCCTTCGACCCCCGTATGACGAGCCTGGTGCGCGACGCCCGCATGGGCAACTGCACCAAGCTCAACATGCAGTTCAGCTCCCGCCCCTGGCGCGGTACCGGCGCCTGGCCGGGCGTCTCGGCGGGCGACTGCTTCACCGACAGCGATGTCCAGCAGACCTGGGACACCACCAAGATCCAGCCGGGCAGCGGCGGCATCCTCCTCCAGTACGGCAGCGGCCACCTGGCCAAGGAACTGACGCCAGCAGCACCCTTCTCCACCGAGTCGGACCCCTACGTACGCGACCTCGCCGCCCGCCGCACCCGTGAGATCGACGCCTTCTTCCCCGGTACGTCGAAGGCCTGGACGGGCCGGGCCCAGCTCTCCGCCTGGCACCGGAACCCGTACGCGCTGGGCGCCTACTCCTACTGGCCCGTCGGCTATCTGCACCGCTACGCCGGCTACGAGGGCACCCCCCAGGGCAACATCCACATCGGTGGCGAGCACACCAGCTACGACTTCCAGGGCTTCATGGAAGGCGGCGCGAGCGAGGGCGCCCGCGCGGCCCAGGAGGTGATCGGCAAACTCGCCTGAACCGGCGAACGAGGCCTGAACCGGCGGACGACGGGGCTCGGGAGCGCGGTCGGCGCCGGCCGGTGCTCACCGGCCGGCGCCGACCGCTCTGAGTACGGCTGCCACGAGCGGGCCCGCGGACTCGCCGCCCCGGCCGCCGCGCTGCATCACGGCGGCCGCGGCAAGGTCACCGTGCCAGGCCGCGAACCAGCCGTTCGGCTCTTCCTGCCCGATGACCTCCGCGGATCCGGTCTTCGCCCCGATGTCGCCACGCAGCCCCGCCATGGAGCCGGCCGCCGAACCGGACGTCGCCGTCGTGCGCAGCAGATCCCTCAACTGCCCGTGCGCGGCGGCATCGAGCGGCCGCCGCGCCGTGGCGAGCGTGCGGTGATCGAGAGCGGGCGCGACGAGGTACGGCTGCGTGAACTGTCCCGTCCGGGCGGTGGAAATCACCGACGCCATGGTCAGCGGGTTCATCCGCACCCGGCCCTGGCCGATCATCGAGGCCGCCTTCGACGCGGCGTGCTCCACGGGCACGGACCCGGTGAACGCGGGGACGCCGACCGACCACCGCTCGCCGATCCCGAAGACCTCCCTGGCCTGCCGGGACAGGTCCTCGTCCGCGACCCTGCCCGCCTGCGTGATGAAGGCGGTGTTGCACGACGCGGCAAAGCTGCTGCGGAACGTACCGCCGGGGATGAAGAAGTCGTCGACGTTGTGGAACTGCCAGCCACCGTACGAGGCGGTCTTCGGGCACGGATGAGGCTTGTCCGAAGAGGCCAGCCGCTTCTCCAGCAGCAGTGACCCCGTGATCATCTTCATCGTCGAGCCGGGTGCGAGGCGTCCCTCCAGGGCTGTGTTCGGGCCGCCCGTACGGGAGTTGGCGACCGCGAGGATCTCCCCGGTCGACGGCTTGAGCACCACGAGCGAGGCGTCGGCGCGCACGGCGACCTCCCGCTCGGCCACTTTTTGCACCCGCGCGTCGAGGGTGGTCCGCAGCCGTCCGGGCGCGCTCTCGGCGACGGACAGCAGCGCCGCGTCGCCCGGCGGCTGAGCGTCCGCGCTCGCCGCGGCCGGCGGCTCGACGCGCAGCTCGACAGCAGGCCTGCCGCCCGCCGCCTTCCCGAACGCCTGCCGCAGACCGTCCACGACCGGCCCGAGCGAGGGGAACGCCCGAGTGTCCAGGGCCCGCCCGTCCCGGTCCACCGCATTGACCGGCGCAGCCCCCGTCTCCTGAACCGACAGCCGCTGCCCCCGTCCCAGCCGGGGATGCAGCACCCGAGGCTCCCAGTGGACGACCGCCTTACCGTCACCAGGCCGCCGTACCACGGTGAGAGCGGTGTCGTACGTCAGGGGCGCGCGGGCCCCTTCGTACACGAAATCGGCCTTCACCGAGAACGGAACCCGCGCACCGGCCGGGGTGCCCGCGCGGAGGTCCTGCGCCGCGAGGTGGGCACGCTCCCGGTAGTCACGCAGCGCGGCGCCGGCAGTCTTGGCGTCGTCGGTCCGCTCCGCCGCTTCCGCGGTGTCGCCGCCGGCCCATGCTTCGAGGAACGCGTCGGCTGCGTCCCGGACCTCCGACGCCGTCGGCGGCCCTGTCCGCGGGGCCTGTTCGCCGCCGAATGCCGCCCAGGTGCCGAGCCCCGCACCGGCCAGAGCGAGCGAGGTCACGCTCGCGATCCAGAGGTACCGTCTCCTGCGGGTGTTGCGCCGCTCGCCGCCCACGGGGCCTCCGCCCTGCCGCTGGTTGATCCGGACACCTCACAGTAGGACCGTCGAACTCCGCCCTCCCTGTCGGAGTGAGCCGTTCAGGGGCCGACGGCGGCCTGCTCCGGCAGGCACTCACGCCGGATCCGGCAGGTCCATCAGCGCGAGCTTGGCCGGGTCGATCACCACGGTGATGTCGGTGATCCGGCCGTCTGTGACGGTGAACGCGAGGACCGAGAGCGGGGTGCCGTCCCCGTGCCAGGCAATGATCCCCGGGAGGCCGTTGACGAGCACCGCCCGCCCCTGTGCGGCCGCCCCGGCGGACAGGTGCGCACCGGCCGCGACCTTGGTGGCACCGAGGGCGACGACCACGCCGGACGGGGTGTCGACGGTCAGTTTCACCTCGGGGTCGAGCACCCGCAGCAACTCCTCGAAGTCACCGCGGCGAGCCGCCGCCAGGAAGGCCTGGACCACCTCGCGCTGCTCCCGTCCGACGGCGGTCGGCCGTTCGGCCGTCCGCACCTTCCGGCGGGCGCGGCTGGCGAGCATCTTCGTGGCGGCGGTGGACTTGCCGAGGATCTGACCGATCTCGTCGAACGGCACCGCGAACAGGTCGTGCAGTACGAACGCCAGCCGCTCGCTCGGCCCGAGCGATTCCAGTACGACGAGCAGCGCGAGCCCGACCGAGTCGGCGAGCACCGCGTCGTCCTCGGGAGCGGAACTGTCGTCGAGCGTCACCACGAGCTCGGACAGGCGGTCGTCGTAGGACGCCTCGGGGCGGGCCCGGCGCGCGCGCAGGACATCGAGGCTGATCCGGCCGGCCACCGTGGTCAGCCAGCCGGCGAGGTGGTGAATGGTCGCCGCGTCCTGGCGGGACAGGCGCAGCCAGGCCTCCTGGACCACGTCCTCGGCGTCGGCGTGCGATCCGAGCATGCGGTGGGCGACCGCGTGCAGCCGGCCGCGCTGGGCCTCGAACGCCTCGGCCACCGGGTCCGCCGGGTCGGTCTCAGCCGTCGGGCTGGTGTCGGACATGTTGTTACCTTCCTCGGTTCTGCTCCGTCAGGGGTGATGACGGGCCCGGAGGGGCTCAGGTAACAGATGGACCACCGATGAAGGAGCAGGACCGATGGAAGCACGCATGACGAGCCAGGCGAACCCCGACGTGATCACAGCAATTCAGCACCTCTACAAGGCGGTTCACGCCGGGGGAGTGGACAAGCACCTGCTGGCCCTGGTCCACCTGCGCGCCAGCCAGATCAACGGATGCAGTCCCTGCATCTTCGCCGGGATCCAGGCGGCGCAGAAGGCCGGCGAGACGCAGGAGCGGCTGCACCACGTGGTCGCGTGGCGCGAGACGCCCTTCTACACGGAGGAGGAGCGGGCGGCTCTCGCCCTGACCGAGGCCGCCACCCGGATCCAGGACGGCGCACCGGGCGTGACCGACGAGATCTGGGACGCTGCCGCCGACCACTTCACCGAGGAGCAGCTGGGCGCGATCACCCTGGAGATCTCGCTGACCAACTTCTTCAACCGGCTCAACCGCACGGTCCGTGAGCAGGCCGGCAAGACCTGGTGAGCCGGGGCGGGGCGCCGCCCCCCCCCGCAGTCCGAGGCATTCCTCACGCCGGGGCCGAACGGCGTGCTCTCGGTGGACCGCCAGGGTTCTCCTTGCTCCGGCCGGAGCAAGGAGAACCCTGGGCCGGCCGGGGCGTCAGCCGCGAAGGGTGAGCAGGACGATCCCGGCCGAAGCGGCGCCGAGTGCCACGGCGGCGGCGCCGTGGGAGAGCCGGTGCGTGCGCAGTACGGGCAGGAGCCGGTCGACGGCGAACCTGCCGGGCCCGGCCAGGGCCAGGCTCGCGCCTGCGACCAGCAGCATCAGGTCGTACTCGATGCCGGTGGGGTTGAAGAATCCGCTGCCCCACTTCACGGCGACGGCATTGAGCATGATGCCCACGATGCCCGCCCCGGCGAGCGGGGTGAGCAGGCCGATGACGAGGCCCAGGCCGGCCAGCGTCTCGGTGAGCCCGGCGACCACCGCCATGGTCTCGGGGGCCGCGTAGCCGCTGCCCCCGAAGAACGCCGCGGTGCCGTCGAGGCCGCCCCCGCCGAACCAGCCGAAGAGCTTCTGGGTTCCGTGGGCGGCCATCGTCAGGCCGACCGCCCAGCGCAGCACCAGGAGCCCGAGGTCACTGCCGGACTGCGAAGGGGCGGGAGGGGAAGCGGCTTCGTTCCGTGGTGCGGTGTGCGTGCTGGTGGAAAGGGACATGGGTGTCTCTCCTCTGGAGGAAGGCGCAGCAAGGTGATGCCGACCGGTCCTGTTCTGTGCGTGCCGGCCGGGTGCGGGTGGAGAGATCCCGTCTACGTTCTGCTGATCTGGATTCTGTGGAGGTCGACCGACGTCGTGTCCGGGGGTGAAGGACCGGGCACTGCCGGGGCGTCGTGCTGTGGACCGGGCAGTACGGACGTCGCCCTGGGGATGTGCGCCCCCGGCTGCTCGGGGCGCGGCGCCACCGCACCGCGCGGCACCCCCGGCTGCCCCTCGTGGCAGCCACGGCGTTCGTCGAGGGAGTCCGCCTGAGGGAGGGAGACGACGGCCGCCGCGCTGTGGGTGCGAGGGGGTTTCGCAGCGGCGGAAGCCGACGGCCCTTCGGCACCGAAGAGCGGAAAGAGGAAGAGGAGGACGAGGGCAAGCAGGAGCATGCGTACGGTGCCGTCCTGCGGCCGTGGCAGGCCCCTGAAGCGTGAACGTCCGCGCACGAGCGGGTGGTTGACCGTCACTCCGCGTCCCGATCGGGAGGCGGCCAGAGCCCGTCGGGGCCCAGCCGGTCGAGGATGCGATGGCCGAGGTCGCGCAGCTGCCGCAGATCGGCGGGGCTCAGTGCGTCGATGACCAGGGTGCGTACGGCGTCGACATGCCCGGGTGCGGCGGAGGCGACCTTGGCGTGGCCGTCGTCGGTGAGGACGGCGTTGGTGTAACGCCCGTCGTCCGGGCAGGGTTCGCGGCGTATCCAGCCGCGCCGTTCCAGCCGTGTGACCAGGTGCGAAAGCCTGGAAAGCGATCCGCCGGCCAGCTCGGCGAGCGCACTCATCCGCAGGGTGCGGTCCGCTCTGCCGGAGAGCTGTGCGAGCACGGTGTACTCGAAGTGACTGATCCCGGAGTCGGTCTGCAACTGCTTGTCCAGCGCGGCCGGGAGCCTCGACATCAGGACGGCCAGCGGCAGCCAGGCTTCCTGCTCCGGGCCGCTCAGCCACCGCGGCTCGGCGGCGACGGGCTCGGCGGCGACGGGCTCGGGCCGGGCCAGTGGAGGCGGGTCGCTCTGGCTCATGTCGGGCAGCGTACCTGACTTGAATGTTCAAGTACATCTCGGCCGGAGGCCCTGCGGACATCGTCAAAGCCCCCGGCAGGGGCGGGCCTCTTACGGGGAGAAGGTGAACTCAAGCAGGAAGGCCGCGATCAGCGCCCAGACGCCGACGCCCACCAGCCAGAACCAGCCGGTGAGGAAGCCCGTGGCGATCAGTGCTGCCGCAAGGGCGAGCAGAGCGGCGATGATGCCCTTCAGATGGAGCGCCGGATGGCGGAACACCCTCATCCCGTGGGTTCGCTCTGCTGCGGGGGAGAGTCGGTGACCCACGGGGCGTACGGGCCGGGCAGAGGTGTCCGCTGGGTGGCTGGCATGAGCGCACCCTAGCGAGGCTCGTGCCCGGACGGACCCGAGTCGTGCGGGGCGGGGTGTCAAGGATGCGTGAAAACGGAAGAGCCGGTCGGCAAGAAGGCGCTAGGGGTGTCGGGCGGGTGCCGCAACCACGCCGATGCTGGGCGGACTTGCACCGAAGGAGCAGCTCACCATGTCCGCGACCCCCACGCCGGCCCCCACACCCACCACTCTCATGCGTACCGCAGACCGGCTGTCCCCGGTCAGTGCCGAGGAGCCCCCCGACGCAGCCGCGGCGAGGTGCGCGGAGGCCGACCCGGACGCACGCCACAGGCTGACCGCAGTGACCGGCCTCGCCGCCCTCTCTCTCGACGCGATGGCGTCGGTGGCGTACGGGCCCGAGGCGATCGTTCTGGTGCTGGCCGCCGCCGGTGGGTACGGGCTCGGGTTTACGCTGCCTGTCACCCTCGGAATCGCCGCACTGCTGGCCGTGCTCGTCGCCTCGTACCGGCAGGTCATCGCCGCCTTCCCCGACGGCGGCGGGAGTTACGCGGTCGCCAGGACGTACCTGGGAGCGCGGACCAGCCTGGTCGCCGCCGCCTCCCTCGTCCTGGACTACGTACTGAACGTGGCCGTCGCCGTGACCGCGGGCGTCGCCGCCCTCACCTCCGCATTCCCCTCCCTCTACGACGACCGGGTGTGGCTCTGCCTGGCGGTCCTCGTCCTCGTCACGGCCGTGAACCTGCGCGGAATCGTCGACTCCGCCCGCGCGTTCATCGTCCCGACCGCGCTCTTCGTCGGCGCGATCCTCACCATGATCGTCATCGGGCTGTTCCGCGACGCCCCGGCCTCCACCGAGGCCGCCGCCGGCCACCCCTCCGTACTCACGGACAACGCCACCACCGTCGGCGCCCTCCTGCTCCTCAAGGCCTTCGCGTCCGGCTGCTCGGCGCTCACCGGCGTCGAGGCCATCGCCAACGCCGTCCCGTCCTTCCGCGCCCCGGCCGCCCGCCGCGCCCAGCACGCGGAGGTCGCCCTCGGCACGCTGCTCGGCGTGATGCTGATCGGGCTGTCCGTCCTCATCTCCCGCTTCGGGCTCCAGCCGGTCGAAGGCGTCACCGTCCTCGCTCAGCTCGCCGACGCCTCGCTCGGCCACAACTGGGCCTTCTACCTCGTCCAGTTCGCCACCGTGGCCCTGCTCGCGCTCTCCGCCAACACGTCCTTCGGCGGGCTCCCCGTACTCCTCAAACTCCTCGCCCGCGACAACTACCTCCCGCACGTCTTCGGCCTCAA
The DNA here is from genome assembly GCF_040651475.1 of Streptomyces sp. NPDC048442. Lineage (NCBI taxonomy): Bacteria > Bacillati > Actinomycetota > Actinomycetes > Kitasatosporales > Streptomycetaceae > Streptomyces > Streptomyces sp. NPDC048442. Next base: position 2,258 of record NZ_JBEZKB010000051.1, on the reverse strand, counting down.
GGCCGACCGCCAGGTCCACCGGCACGGTGTCCTCGCCCTCGCCGCTGTCTCCGCCGCACTCCTCCTCTTCTCCGGCGGCGACACCAACACCCTCGTCCCGCTCTTCGCGATCGGCGTCTTCATCGGCTTCACGATCGCCCAGGTCGGCATGGTCCTGCACTGGCGGAAGACGCGCGGCCCGCGCTGGACGGGCAAAGCCGCCCTCAACGGTTTCGGCGCGCTGCTCACGGGTGCGAGCGCGGTCGTCGTCACGGCGACGAAGTTCCACGACGGCGCCTGGCTGATCGTCGTCGCACTGCCGCTGCTGATGGTGCTGTTCGAGCAGGTGCACCGCGCGTACGGGAGGATCGGCGCCCGCCTCGAAGTGGGCCGCATCCCCCAAGTCCCCTCCCGTGCGCGCTCGTTGGTCCTCGTGCCGGTCTCGTCCCTGACCCGGCTCACCGGGGAGGCACTCGGTGCGGCGGTCTCGCTCGGCGACGAGGTGCACGCGGTGACCGTCTGCCACCCGGACTCCGAGGACCGTGCCCACACCGAAGCACTGGAACGCGACTGGGCCCTGTGGAACCCGGGCGTCCCTCTGATCAGGGTCACTTCCGAACGACGCACCCTCGGCCGGCCCATCGCCATGTACGCGAACAAACTCGCCCGCGCCGAACCCGGCACCCGCGTCACCGTCCTCATTCCCGAGGCCGAACCCGCCCACCTCTGGCAGCGCCTCCTGCAGAACCAGCGCGGCGCGGTCGTCGCCCACGCCGTCCGCCGGGACACCGACGCGGTCATCTGCCGACTCCGATTCCGCCTGAACTGAACCCGGCCCCCGCGCCCCGACCCAACCGACGTGCACCTCGGAGCCGCCCATGTGCCGCCAAAGTGAAGTGCGAGTCGTGCCGGGCAGGCCGTAACGTCCTCGGGCGAGCAGCTTCCACACACACCGCAGACGGGTCTACGACGAGGGCTTGCCTGTGCGCGTCCGGCACACAAACCTGCGGTCCTGCCTCGTCCACTTCGCGCCCTACGGCTTCCGAGCCACGTATCACCACCTGTGCCTCAGTGCGGGGATTCCCAAGAATCTGGAGAAGGATCCGAATTCTCTCCCGCGCGCCGTGAGCAGTTCATGGCCGCGGCGGCAACCGGAGACCTGGAAGGGCTGCTCTCGCTGCTCGCACCGGACATCACCTGGGTCGCGGACGGTGACGGCAGGACCGCCGCGGCACGCCGGCCGGTGGTGGGGGCGGAGAAGGTGGCCGCGATCCTCCAGGGCATCTTCCGCACGGGAAGGCTCGCGGACCTGCGGATCAAGAGGGTCACCTGCAACAGCGCGCCCGCGATGGTGGTCCACAGCGGCGACCGTCCGGAAGGCGTCTTCCTGGTCGAGATCATCGAGGGGAGGATCACCGGCATCTACGCCGTCCGCAAACCGGACAAGCTCGTGGCGGTGGCGATTGAACGTCGAACAAGCCGGTAAGGAGAGCGGAAGGTCCGCTTCGCCGAGCCGGAGACCTGGCCCGATTCGCCGAGCCAGACCCGGCCCGAGCCCGAGCCGTCCGCCGCCACGCGGCATCGACAGGTGGCTGAGGACTTCGGTGATGATCGGGTCGAGGGCTCGTGCGAGCATCCCGGCATGAAGCAATTCGAGACCGTCACGCACATCGCCGCGTCTCCGGCGACCGTCTTCGATCTGTCGTTGGACGTGGATCTCCATGCCGCTTCCATGGCCGGCTCAGGGGAGCGGATCGTCGGCGGTGTCAGCACCGGACGCATGACACTCGGTGACTCCGTGACCTGGGAGGCCCGGCACTTCGGTGTGCGCTGGCGGATGACCTCACGCATCAGTGCGTACGAGCAGCCCGCGAGCTTCGTGGACGAGCAGGTGGCAGGGCCCTTCAAGAGGTGGCACCACACGCACCGCTTTGCGCCGGACGGACGAGGCGGCACGGTGATGCGTGACGTGATCGAATTTGCGGCGCCGTTCGGCTTGCTGGGAGCGGGCGTGGAGAGGGTGGCGCTCGACCGGTACATGCGGAAACTCATCGAGGCGCGCAATGTGCACGTGAAGCAGTGCGCAGAGGCATTGGCCCAGGCTTCTTAGAAGTCATCTCATTTGGCGACTCGGCGGTAGCAGATGAGGGTGCAGGCGATGCTGGCGAAGGCGAGGAAATGGGCGGCCTTGCGTTCGTAGCGGCGGTGGAGTCGGCGGCAGCCGGCGAGCCAGGCCATGGTGCGTTCGATGGTCCAGCGGTGTCGTCCGAGCCGCTTCC